>NZ_JANYGG010000097.1 GCF_025362505.1 Sphingomonas sp.
GATGCTCAGCGGCGGGCAATAGGCCTTGGCTTCCTGCGGGCTCAGCCACTCGTTATCGACCCCGTTGAGCCGGTTGGCGTGGATGTGCCGCTTGATGCTCTGCACGTCATGGACATTGTGCGCGAGCATCATCACCCCGCGCTTCGAATACATGATGTTGTAGTTGAGCTCCTTGCTGAGCCCGTCCCACAGCTTCACCGCGTGATCGTACAGAAAAGCGCTCTCGTCATAGAGATAATTCGACCGGATGATGGTCGTGTTGCGACCGGTATTGCCGCCCCCGATCCAGCCCTTCTCGAGCACCGCGACGTTGCGAATGCCGTATTTCTTCGCGAGGTAATAAGCCGCCGCGAGCCCATGCCCGCCGCCGCCGACGATGATCGCGTCATACGATGCCTTGGGCGCCGCGTCGGGCCATTGCTCGGGCCAGTCCTTGTGCGCGTTGAGCGACTTGGCGAACAAATTGACGAAGTTGAACCGCGTCATGCGCGCGGCGCTTCCGGTGGCGAGTAGACCAGCAGCATCGTCCCCCCGTTGGTGCTGCCCGTGCGGTGGAATGCGCCGGGTGCGCGCACGATAAAGTCCCCGGGGCCGTAGCTACCCTCGTCGTCGAAAAAATCGCCTTCAAGCACGAAAATCTGTTCGATCTCGTCATGAGCGTGAAGCGCGCCGAAGGGGCCCGGTTCGACCTTCATCAACAGCGTCCGGTAGCCGCGCGAATCGTCGATGAACGACTGCGTGAAAACGCCTGGCAGCGTATCGGCTGTCCAGTCGGCACGCGCCCGGACAACCTGTGTCCCCTCGTCGGGCAGCGCGGTCATGCCGACACCCCGTCCAGCGCGGGCAGACTTTGCGTCACATAGAAATGTTTGAAATTCTCGACCAGCTTCTCCTCGGGCGCGTAAGGCCCCTGGCGATACCCGTCGGTCTTGATCCCCTGGTGATTGAGCGCCGACAGATAGCCGTCCTGGCTATTCGTGGCGCGCCACACCGCCGACAGGTTGTCAGGGTCATAATCGACCCCCTCGACCGCGTCCTCATGGACCAGCCAGCTCGTCCGCAACAGCGTCTTGTCGGCCGCCAGCGGGGTCAGCGAGAAGGTCACGACATGGTCGCAACAGAAATGGTGCCAGCTGTTGGGTTGGGTCCAGATCGACAGGCTCGACGTCTCGGGCTCCTTGAACGGCCCAATCAGCTTTTTCGACGCGACCTTGCCGTCCAACGTCTGCGAAACGGCGCCATTGATCAGCGGCAGACGCGCGATGCGGTGCCACCAGCCATCAGGGAACTCGACCAGCTCATGGTCGATGCCGAGCGCCTTCCACTCGGCGCGCTTGTCCAGCATATGCGCTTCGGCTGACGCCTCGGCATTGCCGTCCTCGGGCAGGCCCTTGCCGAAGCCGCTGTTGCCAAGGCACGCGATCAGCTCGGGATGGTTGGCGTCGCAATGATAGCATTCGCGATTATTCTCCATCACCAGCTTCCAGTTGGCGTCCTCGATCAGGTCGTCCTGGACGGCGACCTTGCAATGCTCGAGGTCGAACATCTCGATCTGCGCGGTGATATCGGCCTTGACCCGATCGATCGGCGGCGGCGTGTCGTTCATGCAGATGAAGATCAGCCCGCCGACGTTCTCGACCGCGACCGGGGTCAGGTGGATCGTCGACTTGTCGAACTCGGGCCCCATGTTGCGCGCCCCGAACAGCGATCCGTCGAGGTTGTAGGTCCACTGGTGGTAAGGGCAGATCAGCTTGGGCGACGACCCGCGCTGTGCCTCGCAGATGCGCGAGCCGCGATGCTGGCAGCTGTTGAAGAACGCCCGCACCGCGCCGTCGCGACCGCGAATGACGATCACCGAATTGTTCGCCATCTCGAACAGGAACCAGTCGCCCGGCTTCCTGATGTGCGCCACCGTGCAGGCATAGAGCCACACGCTCGGCAGCATCACCTGCGTATCGAACTCGAACGCCTGCTCGCCGACATACAGCTCCTGCGGCAGCGTATAGCCCTTGCGGTCCTGGCCGAGCAGAGCTGCGATCTGGCCGAATTTCCCGCTCATGCGCGCAGCCGATCATTGTCCGGATCGAACGGCGAGTCGGCGATGATCGTCGCCGCATGGTTGGTGCCGAGGATCGAGATCTCGAAGCGCGCCCCCATGTCCGCCAGCGCCGGCGGCACCATTGCGATCGCCAGCGACTTGCCCGTCCGCCAGCCATAGCCGCCCGATGTCGCCCGGCCGACCAGCTCGCCGCCGTGATAGACCGCTTCCGACCCACGCGCATCGGCGTCGGTCACGCCATGGACCTCCATCGTAACGAGCTTCCACCGGTCGCCCGCCTTGTGCGCCGCGATCAGCGCGTCGCGCCCGAAGAAGTCTTCCTTCTTCGAACCGACGAACCGGTCGAGCCCGCTCTCGTACGCCGAATATTCGATCGACAGCTCGCGCGGGATGAGCTTGTAGCCCTTCTCCAGCCGCATCGAATCCATCGCCTTGATCCCAAACGGCTTCAGCCCGAACTCGGCTCCCGCCTCGAACAGTCTGTCGAAGATGTAGTTCTGCATCTCGATCGGGTGGTGGATCTCCCACCCCAGCTCGCCGACGAAATTGACCCGCAGCGCCTCGACCTTCGCGATCCCGACGCTGATCGACTTGCCCGTCAACCACGGGAAGGCGGCCGAGCCCAGGTCCGCGTGGGTCAGCTTGGCCAGGATGTCGCGCGACTTCGGCCCCGCCAGCACCAGCACACCCAGCGACGTCGTCAGCCGCTCAAACTCGACCGATCCGTCGCGCGGCATCGCCTTTTTTAGATAATCATGGTCGTGCCGCTCATAGGCGCCCGCCGACACCAGATAATAGCTCCCGGGGGCTTCCTTGTAGACGGTAAACTCGCTGCGCACCCCGCCGCGGCTGGTGAGCAGGTACGATAGCGTCACCCGCCCGACCTTCTTCGGCACCGCATTGGTGAGCAGCCCGTCGAGCCACGCCTCGGCGCCCGGCCCCGCAATGCGGCATTTGGCGAACGCCGTCATGTCGAGCAGGCCGGCATTCTCGGTCACGTTGCGGCACTCGTTGCCGACATGCTCGAAATAGTTCGACCGGCGGAACGACCATTTCTCGCGCACCGGCTCGCCCGCCACATCGGGGTGGTTGTGGTTGAGCAGCACATCGGGCCGCGCCAGCTCGTCCTCGCCCAGCGCATAGCCCTCGGGCGCGAACCAGTTCGGCCGCTCCCACCCGAATACCGTCCCGAACACCGCGCCCCTGGCCTTCATCCGGTCGTAACAGGGCGACCGCCTCAGCCCGCGCGCGGCTTCGCGCTCCTCATCGGGATAATGGACGGTGAAGACCTTGGCATAGGCCTCCTCGTTCTTCTCGATCAGGAAGCCGCGCCCGGCATAGTCGCCGAACCGGCGCGGATCGACGCCCATCATGTCGATTGTCGGCTCGCCCTCGACGATCCAGTGTGCTAGCTGCCACCCCGCCCCGCCGGCCGCCGTCACCCCGAAGCTATGCCCTTCGTTGAGCCAGAAATTCTTGTGGCCCCACGCCGGGCCGACGATCGGGCTGCCGTCGGGGGTGTAGGCGATCGCGCCGTTATAGACGCGCTTGATCCCGACTTCACCGAACGCCGGGACCCGCTCGATCGCGGTCATGATATAGGGCTCGAGCCG
>NZ_JANYGG010000120.1 GCF_025362505.1 Sphingomonas sp.
GTAGCGCTTGACGTGCTCGATCGAGCGGAACCCCTCGCGCACCGCCAGCCGGATGTCGCGCGCGCACACGTCGTTCTGGTAATCGACGAATGCCTTGATCCGCGCCGGGTCCTTGCGCGTCGGCAGCGCGGCCACGCTGACACCGCTGCCCAGCGTCATGTCACCCGCGCAGGCGCCGACGCTGATGCACTTCTCATTGGCGACGTCGGGCACATAGGCGCCAAGCTCGCCATGCCACTTGATCGTGCCCTTGCTGTGCGACCACAGGTGGATGCTCGGGGTCCAGCCGCCCGCCATCAGCACCGCGTCGCACGCCACGGTCCGGCTCGCGCCCGCCGATCCCGCCGCATCGAACACGGTGACTTCCGCCGCGCTGACCGCCTTGCCCCCGGCGACGTCGGTCACCGCCGACGACAGCATCACGGGGATGCCGAGCGCTTGCGCCGTGGCCTCCAACCCGTCCCCGACACTCGCCCGGAACTCGACGATCGCCGCGACCTTCACCCCGGCTTCGGCATGATCGAACGCGACCTGCCAGCCGCTGTCGTGACTGGCCATGACGAGCACGTTCCTGCCGACCGCGACGCCGTAGCGATGGAGCCAGGTCCGCGCCGCGCTCGCCAGCATAACGCCGGGCGTGTCATTGCCGGCGAACACCAACGGCCGCTCGATCGCTCCTTGCGCCAGGACCACCTCGGCGGCGCGGATGCGCCACAACTTCTCGCGCGGCCCATCGCCATTGTGCGGCCGATGATCGGCCAGCCGCTCGACCGCGCCGATGAAATTGTCATGATAATATCCGAACGCGGTCGTCCTGCTGAGAATTTGCACGTTCGGCGCCTCCTCGAGCGTCCTCATGCTGCGCTCGAGCCACTCCCACAGCGCCGGGTCGGACAAGGCCCCGCCGCCGATTTCCGCCTGCTCGTCGATCAGGATCACGCGCTTGTCGCCGTTCACCGCGCCGAGCGCCGCTTCAATCCCCGCCGGCCCGGCGCCGACGACCAGCAGCTCGCAGTGCGCAAACACCGCCGCATAGTGATCGGGATCAATCTCGCGCGGCGGCTCGCCGAGCCCAGCCATCTGGCGGATCGCCGGCTCGTAGAGCGTCTCCCAGAAGCTGCGCGGCCACATGAAGGTCTTGTTGTAGAATCCTGCCGGGAACATGAAACTCAGCCGGTTGGTGATCGACCCGACATCGAACTGCAGGCTCGGCCAGCGGTTCTGGCTGGTCGCCTTCAGCCCATCATAGATTTCAACCTGCGTCGCCAGCAGGTTCGGCGTGTGCCGCCCCGGACCGCGATTGACCGACACCAGCGCGTTGGGCTCCTCCGACCCTGCCCCGACCAGCCCGCGAGGGCGGTGGTATTTGAACGACCGCCCGAACAGCGTGACCCCGCTTGCCAGCAACGCCGACGCCAGCGTATCGCCCGCGACCCCGCCATACTCCCTGCCGTCGAAGCTGAACCGCACCGCCTCGCCGCGATCCGCGCGGCCCCTGCCCGCAATCCGGTAGCCACTCACCGCCGAGGCTCCCCGGCCTTGTAGGTCGTCTCGAACTTGTCGGTCACCGTGTCGCGGATCGCGTTGAAGAAGCGTCCGCAACCATGAATGTGCCGCCACCGCTCATGATGCCGCCCGCGCGGATTGGACCGGATGAACAGGAAACCCTCCCACTGGGAGTCATCGAACGTCGACGGATCCTCGGGCCGGGCAACATGCGCCTCGCCCGCGTTGGCGAATTCAATCTCGGGCCGCGTTTCGTCGCAGTAAGGGCAATGGATCAGGATCATCTCAATGCGCCACCGCTGCCGCCGCCGCTTCGTCGATCAACCGCCCGTTGCGGAACCGATCGAGGTTGTAAGCGGCATTGATCCTGTGTGGCTCGTCCCTGGCCATTGTATGCGCCAGCAGGTCGCCCGCCCCCGGCGTCGCCTTGAACCCGCCCGTTCCCCAACCGCAATTGACGTACAGCCCCGGCACCGGGGTCTTGCCGATGATCGGCGAGCGGTCGGGCGTCACGTCGACGATCCCGCCCCACGTCCGCAGCATCCGCATCCTGCTGAAGATCGGGAAGATCTCGTTGATCGCGGCCAGCGTATGCTCGATGATGTGGAGTGCGCCGCGCTGCGAATAGCTCACATATTGGTCGGTCCCCGCGCCGATCACCAGCTCGCCCTTGTCCGACTGGCTCATATAGGCGTGGACCGTGTTCGACATGACGACGCACGGGAAGATCGGCTTGACCGGCTCGGACACCAGCGCCTGCAGCGGATAGCTTTCGAGCGGGAAGCTCAGCCCCGCCATCTGCATCAGCACCGACGAATTGCCCGCCGCCGACACGCCGATCCGCTTCGATTTGATCGGTCCGCGCGTCGTCTCGACCCCGGTTACCGCGCCGTCGGCGCCGCGGTTGATCGCGGTCACCGCGCAATTCTGGATGATGTCGACGCCCAGCGCCGCCGCCGCCCGGGCATAGCCCCACGCCACGCTGTCGTGTCGCGCGGTCCCGCCGCGCCGTTGCAGTGCCGCGCCGAGCACCGGATGGCGCGCGCCGGGATCGATGCTCAGCGGCGGGCAATAGGCCTTGGCTTCCTGCGGGCTCAGCCACTCGTTATCGACCCCGTTGAGCCGGTTGGCGTGGATGTGCCGCTTGATGCTCTGCACGTCATGGACATTGTGCGCGAGCATCATCACCCCGCG
>NZ_JANYGG010000067.1 GCF_025362505.1 Sphingomonas sp.
CCTGCCGTGACTCTTGGGAAAATACGGCTCAAGCCGCGCCATCTGCTCGTCCGTCAGCCAGTACAGGTTGCTCATGCTCCGTCTCCTTGCGGAGCCTGAATCAGATCGCGCCTCTCAAATCAATGGGTCCTGACCCTAGCCCGATAGAAGCATCGCTGATCCTGAAAGCCTATGAGGAGTCTTGCCAAGGCTGGTTTTGGGCGACCGATGCGAGCGGTTGCCTGACCTATCTGACCGACCGGATCGTTCCGCTTCTGACCGACCAGCCCGACACCATGATTGGCGCGCCGCTCGCCGACCTGTTCGTCAAGGGGGATGAGGGAACCGGTGCGGGTCGGAACCTGCCGTTCATGCTCACCAAGCAATCCAAATTCGAGAAGCTCATCGTGCGGGCCGCGGTCGCGCATGACCCGCGCTTGTGGTCGGTCTCCGGAACTCCCCAGTTCGACGCGCAAGGCCAGTTTACCGGCTTCCGTGGCAGCGGTGTGGACATCACGGAGCAGCGTAAATCGTCCGAACGCGCGTCGCGATTGGCGATGCACGATTCGTTGACGGGCCTGCCCAATCGACTGCGGATGGCGGAAGTCCTGGAAGCCAACCTCAACGGAACGGACATCCACAAGCGGCCTTGCGCCGTGCTGATGCTCGATCTCGATCGATTCAAACAGGTCAATGACACGTTGGGCCATCCGGCCGGTGATGCCCTGCTCAAGCAGGTCGCCGATCGGCTCTTCAGAATTGTTGGCGACAAGAAACGCATCTTCCGGCTTGGCGGTGACGAATTCCAGGTGATCCTGCGCGATTGCAGTGATCGTGACGTCGTGCTTCAACTCGGCAACAAGATCATTGCAAGCCTGTCGCAACCTTATTCGATCGAAGGCAGCCGGTGCATCATCGGCGCCTCGATCGGGATTGCGGTGAGCCCGATCGACGGACGAAACAGCGACGACCTCATCCGCAACGCCGATCTCGCGCTTTACGCGGCCAAAGGCAGTGGACGCGGTTGTGTCAGCTTTTTTTCAAGTGACCTGCTGCAGGCGGCCGAAGACAAGCGCGTGCTTGAAGAGGATCTCCGCGATGCGCTCGAAAAAGGCGAAATTCACGTTTTCTATCAGCCAATCGTAAACGCCAGAAACAATGTGACGACGGGCGTTGAGGCGCTTGTCCGCTGGCACCACCCGGAGCGAGGATCAATTTCGCCTGCCCTGTTCATTCCGATCGCCGAGGAAGCCAATCTGATCGGCCCATTGGGCGAGTGGATCCTGCGCAAGGCATGCGAAGATGCGGCAAGCTGGCCGGGCAAGCTGAGGGTCGCGGTCAACGTGTCGCCGATCCAGTTCACGAGCGGATCCTTGCCGTCGATCGTGACATCGGCGCTGGCTTCATCCGGGCTTTCTCCCGATCGGCTCGAGCTGGAGATTACCGAAGGCGTCTTCCTCAGCGATTCGGCGGCGGCCGACACGGTGTTTGCTTCGCTCAAGCAAATCGGTGTGCGGCTTGCGCTCGACGACTTTGGCACCGGTTATTCGTCGCTCGGCTACCTGAGGACGGCACCATTCGACAAGATCAAGATCGACCAGAGCTTCGTGCGAGCGGCAACGCTTCCCGGGTCTCGTAACGGCGCGATCATCGCGGCCATCGTCGCCTTGGCCGAAGCGCTGGGAATGGAGACGACCGCCGAAGGCATCGAGTCTCATGATCAGCTCGCACTCATCCAGAGTCTTCGGGTCAGTCACGTCCAGGGTTATATTTACAGCCAGGCAATTGCCTCCGACGAATTGAAGGAACGGCTTGAGACGGGCGAGTGGATCATTCCTCCGACCGGTCCGACCAAACAGCGCAGCGACCGCCTTTCCATGTATCGGACAGTTCGGGCAATTTTCGGCAATCACTATCGTTCGGTCCTGATCCGCAATCTGTCCGAAACGGGAGCGCTGGTCGAAGGGCTCGATGATGTTCCGTTTGGCAGTCAGCTGATCATTGATTTTGGCGAAGGGCACCTCGCCTGTGCCACGATCAATCGATCTCGCAATCGCCAGCAGGGTCTCGTGTTTGAACAGGCCTTGGTGAGTGACGGCCGTGGCGGACTGCGGACCGCCATGCCGGTGTCTCCCTATACGCTTCAGACGGCGGGACTGCCGGCTTTTGGCAACGTGGAACGCCCGCCGGTTCCCCAGCCAGACAATTCGTCGGCCATGGAGTCCCTGCGCTCAAAGCTTGGTCTGGCGCCCTCGCGAGCTCCCGTTCCGACCGGTGACGCGAATGGCGCCGGACCGGTCGCGAGTCGCCAGGCATTGGCTCGCGGCACGGGTCATGGAAACCCCGGCACTGATGGCATTGGTGGTCTTCCGACCGTCGTGGTCCTGGCTGAACAATATCTCGATCAGGTGCGCGGCGACACTAGCCGGCATGCCAGTGATTCGCACTGCCTGCACAATCACATCCTGCCCAGTTTCGGTCACATGCGCCCTGATCAACTGGCACCGTCGATGATCGCGAATTGGCTCGCCACCAAATCCGAAGAGGAGGATCTTGAGCCGTCCACGGTCACCCGGCTGCAGGCCATCTTAGGGCAATTATATGTGCAGGCCATGCAATGGGGGTGCGTAAATGGCCTTCGCGATGGCCTTCAAGTCACTTCGGCGCGTGGCAGTCGCGATGTCCACGAACGCCCGTTGACCCGCGACGAGATCGGTCGGTTGAAGGAAGCCGCGGAAGCCAGCGCCAACCCGCAGCTCAAGCATATCGTCGCGCTGTTGATCCTCACCCGGGTCCGACAACGCGATTTGCTCGAAGCCCGCTGGGATCAGATCGACCTCGACGCAGGCGTGTGGGTCATTCCATCGGCAAAGGCCGGCAAGGAACGACGCGTCGAGCTATCGCGAGAGGCAATCGAGATTATTCGCAAATTGCCGCGATGGGAGAAATGCTCCTACCTCCTCGCCAACCCGGTCACTCAAAAGCCTTATCGCTCGTTCCTCAACAGCTGGGACACCGTCAGAATAAAAGCGGATCTGGTCGATGTTGAAATCGACGATCTACGCTTCTGCAATGTCGAGAATGACAATCATTCTCCAGTTTCAGCTAATCAGTTTCCGGTTCGTCAGTTAAAAGCGATTACCGATAATTTCTCTCGTCCCGCCAGGCGCAAGTCAACCGCCGCGAAAAGTTGACGTCGCAAGCGGTATTCGTCGGCTCGCTCTTCACATAATAATTAATCTATATTAGTAAATTTGCTCTTCCCGACCACGGTATGGGCAAAGTTCGAAAAGATCGAAGATTACAGTCCCCCGAGCAGCCGGTCGATCGTCTTGGCGAGGTCGCGCAGCACCTTGGTCCCGTCGCTCCACTCGGGTGGCAGCGGTGACTCACTAGGCTCGGGTGGCGCGACCGGCTGCGGCACGTGGAACGCCTCGGGCAACAACGGGCCGGCGCGCCGATCGATGCTCAGCGCCGGCGCCATGAAGCTCTTCCAGATCGCCGCCGGCAGCGTCCCGCCACTGACCTTCCCGAGCGACTTGTTGTCGTCCCGACCGACCCACACCCCGACCACCAGGTCGCCCGCGAAGCCGACGAACAGCGCGTCGCGATTGTCCTGGCTCGTCCCGGTCTTGCCAAACGTCGGCACACTCAGCGCGGCCCGCTTGCCGGTGCCCTCGTT
This sequence comes from Sphingomonas sp., assembly GCF_025362505.1. Classification (GTDB taxonomy): domain Bacteria; phylum Pseudomonadota; class Alphaproteobacteria; order Sphingomonadales; family Sphingomonadaceae; genus Sphingomicrobium. The sequence goes on from NZ_JANYGG010000067.1 coordinate 3,662, forward strand.
GGCCGCCGACCACAGCAGGTCGAGCATCGGCGCCCAGTCTCGGTTGGGGTCGAGCCGCCCGTCGCGCTCGAGCAGGCCCGAGAACATCGAACGCGGCGCATCGCCCTTCACCGGCAGCCCGCGCGGGCTCACCGGATAGCGTCCCCCGGCAACCGCGGCATAGGCCGAGGTCAACTCGATCAGGCTTGTGCCCGACGCGCCGAGCGACAGGCTCGGCCGGTCGGCGAGCGCGCTGCCGATTCCGAGCTCGCGTGCGGCACGGATGATGTTCGCCCGCCCGACGCGCTCGGCGAGCCGCACTGTCGCCGCGTTCGACGAGCGCGCGAACGCCTCGCGCATCGTGATCCGCCCGCGATAGACGCCGTCGCTGTTGACCGGCTTCCAGCCATCGATGGTGACCGGCGTATCCTCGATGATCGTGTCGGGCGTGTAGCCGGCGCGCAACGCGGCGAGGTAGACGAACAGCTTGAACGCCGACCCCGGCTGTCGCCGCGCCTGCGTCGCGCGGTTGAACGGCGAATCCCGGTAGCTCTTGCCGCCGACCATCGCGACCACCTCGCCGGTTGGCCGCATCGCGACCAGCGCGACCTGCGCATCGCCGACCGGTGACCCGTTGATCGCGCGGATCGCCAGCCGCTGAAGCGCCGGGTCGAGCGTCGTTGGCACCGTCACCTGGCCGTAATCGGCGGTGAAACTGGCCTGCGCAGCGGGTGCGACCCAGTCGGCGAAATAGGTCCCGGTTGGCACTCGACTATCGACCCCGACCGGACGCGCGAGCCTGGTCGCGCGCGCTCGACCCGCAGTGATGACCTTGGTCTCCACCATCTCGGCGAGCACCAGCCGGCTCCGCGCCTGGGCGGCGGCGAGGTGCTGCGTCGGGGCAAGTCGTGACGGCGCCTGGACCATCCCGGCGAACATCGCCGATTGCGCAAGGCTCAGCTGCTGCGGCTCGCGCCCGAAATAATGGTGCGCGGCGGCGCGCAGGCCATAGACGCCATCACCGAAATATACCGACGACAGATAGCGTGAGAGAATCTCCTGCTTGGTCAGCCACGCCTCGAGCCAGAAGGCGATGATCACCTCCTGCGCCTTGCGCTTGAGGCTGCGGTCCGACGACAGGAAGCTGGTCTTGGCGAGCTGCTGGGTGATCGTCGACCCGCCCTCGCGCACGCCGCCAGCCCGGATGTTGGCGACCATCGCGCGCGCGATCCCGCGGGGGTCGATCCCCCAGTGCGAATAGAAGCGCCGGTCCTCGATTGCGACGAACGCCGCCGGGGTCAGCGGGTTCAGCTTCGTCACGTCAACTGGCGCGTCCTTGACCGCGCCGCGCCGCGCGATCGGCTCACCATTGTCGGCGACGATCAGCATCGCCGGCGCCGGCAACGGTTCGAGCGCCCGCGACAAGGGCGCGGTGATCACCAGCCACAGGATGGTGATGAGGAACAGCGCGAAGAAGGCATAGGCGCCGTATTTGAGCACCCGCCGGCGGCGCAGGCGGCGCACGGCCCGGGCGACCGGATCGATCGGGGGACGTCCATCGCCCGGCGGCGGCGCAGGCGCGAGCGGATCGGGCAGGTCCTCGACGTTGGTCCCACCGCGCCGCCAGATCTGATCGCTGTCCGCCATCGTCATCCTTGATCGAACGGCGCCCGTCAGGTGCCACTGCCTTAGTCCAGTAAAACAGTTGGTCCGCTATATCCAGACGGTTGATGAACCGCGCATTGCGGCTAAACCCGTCAGATGCCCCGCCGGTCCCGCCTTGCCTCAACGTTGCTCCTGCTTGGCGCGGTCGCGGCGCTCGGCGCCTGCCACCGCGCCAAGACCGGCTCGATCGACGTCACGGTGATCGGCGACACTCCAAAGTTCGCCGACCCGGCGGCGGGAACGCTGTCGAACGCCGACGCGCTCTTGCTCGCCAGCGCGGCGCAGGGGCTCGTGCGGTTCGACGCGCGCGGCCAGATCGACCAAGGGCTCGCCGAGCGGTGGAACGTCAGCGACGACGGCCTCAGCTACATCTTCCGGCTGGAATCGGGGAAATGGCCGTCAGGGCGCAAGATCGACGGGCGCGAGGTGGCGCGGATCCTCAATCGGGTACGTCGCTCGAATGGCCTCAACACACTGAAGGACACGGTCGGGGCGATCGACGAGATCGTCGCGATGACCGACCGCGTGATCGAAATCAGGCTGAGCGCCCCGCGCCCGAACCTGCTCCAGCTGCTCGCCCAACCTGAATTCGCGATTTTCCGCGCGAACGACGATGAGACCGAGGGCAGCGGCCCCTTCATGCTGTTGCCATCGAAGCCCGAAGAACCGCTCCACTTGCGCCGAATGACCCCGGGCTCGGATGGCGACGAGGAGGTGCGCGAAGACGTCCACCTCGCCGGGCTCCCGGCGCCGTCGGCAGTCGCGCGCTTCAAGGCCGGCGACGGCGACGCGGTGTTCGGCGGGAATTTCTCCGACCTACCGGTCGTCCGGATGATCGGCGTACCCCGCGGCACGCTGCGTTTCGACCCGGTCGCGGGATTGTTCGCGCTCGTTCCCGGTCGTGCCGGCGGGCCGCTTGCCGACAAGGCGCTGCGCAGCCTGATTGCGCGGGCGATCGACCGGGACGCGCTGGTCTCGTCGTTCGACGTCGACGGCCTCACGTCACGCACCACGCTCTTCCAGCCAGGCCTCGAGGGAATTGGCGACATCGCGCCGCCGGCCTGGGCCGCCGTCCCGCTAGCACAGCGCCGGCCCGCGCTGATCACCGACGCGAACCGCCTGTTCGGAAAGAAACCCCGGCCGGAACTGACGATCAGCCTGCCGGCGGGACCGGGATCGACACTGCTGTTCAACCGGCTGGCCGCCGACCTCGCGCCGCTCGGACTGAAATTGGTCCCCGCTCCTGCAGGCGCCCCGGTCGACCTGAAGCTGATTGATGAGGTCGCGCCGTCCAGCTCGCCCGCATGGTTCGTGCGCCGTCTGCGGTGCGATCGTGTGCCCTTGTGCGATCCGGACATCGACGCGCTCAGCGACGCGGCGCGCACAACCATGTCGCCCCAGCAGCGCGCCCAGTTGTTGGTGCTGGCGGCACAGCGGATCGATGCCGAAAATCTGCTGATCCCGCTGGCCGCGCCGATCCGCTGGTCCCTGGTGTCGGCCGACGCGCCGGGCTTTGGCGAGAACCGTTTCGGTCGCCACACGTTGGTTGCGCTGGGCACCAAGCCCATCAGAGGAAAAGAGTGACATGGCCCAGCCGCTGACCAGGATAAACAGGCTGGGATCGAGCGATCCCCGGGCTGTCCGCCAACGCGTCGAGGCGATGGAGAAATTGCTCGAGGGGCTGATCACCATCCCCGGCACCAACCGCAAGTTCGGGCTCGACGTGATCCTGGACCTGGTGCCCGTCGCCGGCGATGTCGCGGCGGCGGCGCTCGGCAGCTACATGATCTGGGAAGCGCGCAACCTCGGCATGTCGAAAACCAAGATGGCGCGCATGGCGGGAACGGTCGGGTTCGATTTCCTGCTCGGGCTGATCCCGTTCATCGGCGCGGTGCCGGATTTCTTTTACCGGTCGAACAGCATCAATCTAAGACGCATCAAGCGCCATCTCGATCGATATCATCCACCGGCGGAGCGATAGCCACGTTGATCGGATTCCGGTCAATGTCCTGTCTCGCCAACGGCGGACCTGCGCGCGCTCGGTAAAAGTGATCCAGCGATGCGCAATAAATAATAAAATACGGTATTTATAAGGACCGGGATAACCAAGGCGGCCAAATAGTCCTTATCGAGGTTGAGTGACATCGCGAAGATAGAAAGCACGAAGGGGAACATAACCCAGTCTCCGTCCGCGAGTATATTTCGCGTAGCGATCGTCATCGCTCCAAAATAAATACCCAATGGCAGCACCAGCACCAAACTCCACCATCCTGCGTTCCAGTACAAATCTGCAAACGTTGTGACGCCGATCTGGTTAACCGATTGAATTCCAAGCAACTGACTGAGAACTAAACCAGAATTCGATGTAATTGGTTTGTCCTGCCATAAAAATCTCGGAATGAACATATAGCCGGAGTTTTTCAGTTCATCCGATGGCAGCCCATTATCAAACTGAGAGATGACAAACGCTGCCGGCATAACATAGTCGACCCTGGCTATAGCAGGAATCTCTTCTCCGGGTAACTTCTCTCCGTTCATGTATTCCTGAGCGTAACCCAAACGTTCGCTCAGTGAAGCCTGACCGGACTGTCCGTGTTCCTGGAGATTTCGGATCCGCGTGTAGTTCGTCACCGGGTTGATGAGTGCGAACAGCGTGACGATCACCGCCGAACCGATGATAATTCGCCGGACGTTGATTTTAAACGAAATAATCCCGAGCACTGCGATGAGCGCGGGATATAGTAACACGGACTTGTTGAGGCTGATGAGTGACAGGAAAGTCAGTGCGATCAGACCGACCACCACCACGACCTTCGCCAGCAAGTTGCGGTCGAAATCTCGCCCGACAATAAACAGGCCGGTGAACTCAATGGCCTGGGCAACGCTGCCGATGCTCGAAGGAACTCGCCGGGAAAATTCAAATGTGTCCGCAATTGTCGCCAAGCTCGTAACAAAGAACCCGGCCAGGAATGTGATCAGCCCGACGTTGAAAGAATGTGCGCCAAGGCTGGACAGGCGACGCCGCGCTCCTTGGTAAGCGAAAATGCGCAATCCAGCGGCAACGCCGATGAGCAACATGTCCATCCCGGTCAGCCACACGAGATTTACCTTGGCCGCGTCGGCGACAGAAGTGACGAACAGATAGTCAATTCGCTCCCTGACGAAGTCGGGTGCGGCCACATCATAGAGGCTGCCTGCGCCCATCACTACCAGCGCGATCAGTCGCAATCCGAAGAGCGGCGTCAGCAGCGCGTTGCTTTCCTGCCTGACCATCATGAAATTGGCGATCGCTGCCGTGACCAGGATCGTCAGGGGGGCGATGACGTTCACGGCTGACTCGCCGCCAAGATGATAGAGTGCGGTGCACAGCAGGGTTACCGCCAGCATCACCGCGATTTCCGGCATCAGCAGGGCGAGTTGCCGGGCTGCGAAGCTGCCCGGGTCGATGCCCCTGCCTTCACGCGCCGGGAAAGACGCGAACAATGTCGCCGCCGGACTAGTCACCGCTGATCTTCGGTGCCCCGACATCACCCTGTCCGACCGTCCGCCCGGCCATCTCGAGCATCCGCTCGAGCGGGACGCGGGCGCGGTCCATGAGGTCGGTCGACAGCTCGATCCGCGGCCTGAGGTCGCGCAGCGCGTCGTGCAGCTTTTCCAGCGTGTTGAGCGCCATGTACGGGCACATGTTGCAATTGCAGTTGCCGTCGCCGCCGGGCGCGCCGATGAAGCGCTTGTGCGGCGCAGCTTTCTCCATCTGGTGGATGATGTGCGGCTCGGTCGCGACGATGATCGTCTGCGCGGGCGAAGTCAGCGCGAAGTCGAGGATCGCCTTGGTCGACCCGACCAGCGTCGCATGGTCGACGATCTGCGGCGGGCATTCGGGGTGCGCGGCGACCGGTGCACCCGGATTCTCGGCCATTAGCTTCAGCAGTTCGGTCTCGGAAAAAGCCTGGTGGACGATGCAGATGCCCGGCCACAGCAGCATCTCTCGACCGGTGCGGCGGGCAAGATAGCCGCCGAGGTGCCGGTCGGGACCGAAGATGATCTTCTGGTCGAGCGGGATCTGCTTGAGGATGATGTCGGCCGACGACGAGGTGACGATGATGTCACTGAGCGCCTTCACCTCGGCCGAGCAATTGATGTAGGTCAGCGCGATATGGTCCGGGTGGGCCTCGCGGAACGCTTTGAACTGGTCGGGCGGGCAGCTGTCCTCCAAGCTGCATCCGGCGTCCATGTCGGGCAGGATGACAGTCTTTTGCGGCGACAATATCTTCGCCGTCTCCGCCATGAACCGGACCCCGCAGAAGGCGATGACGTCGGCATCGGTCGCCGCGGCCTTGCGCGACAGGTCGAGGCTGTCGCCGACGAAATCGGCGAGGTCCTGCAACTCGGGCCGCTGGTAATAATGCGCCAGGATGACCGCGTTGCGCTCCTTCTTGAGGCGCGCGATCTCATCGATCAGGTCGGGTCCGCGTAGGCGGGAGTGGACGGTCACTTGATACTCCTCAACGGCCCGTGGCCATGACCTCATTATAAGAGCGCGAGCGATCGATGTAAGACGGGTCGTTCGTCGGATCTGAAGCGAATCGTGCAACTACTTTGGCGTCAGCGATCCCCGCGGCGCGGAGCGGCAGCGCGAAACTATGCTCGACGGCTTGACGCGCCGCCTCGCGGGCGAGCCGCATCGGGGTTGCGGCCTGCGCCTGTTTGCGGAGGTCGGCGACGGCCTTAGAACGGTTCGCGTCATCGAGCTGGGTGCGGCTGTCGGTCAGCGCGCCGAGCACGCCACCGCTGCCGTATTCGCGCGCCGCCGCCAGATCGACCTCGGGGCCGGCGATCTCGATCTCGGGGAGCCTGACCGACAGGGTTTTCGTGTCGTCGTCCCACGTCACGTCGCGCTCGCCGAGCTTGGCAAGGTCGAGCTCGTAGCGCACGTCGCCGGGGAGGACGAGCGTCCGCTCCGAGGTGAACATCAGCTGCGACTGCTTCGACGTAACGACCGACACATAGCGCGCGACGAACGGCACCAGCCGGTTCTGCGCGCGCATCGATTCGAGGCTGGCGCGAGCGATGCTCGTCACGTCGCCGCCGAACAGCTTGCGCTTGAGGTCGAGCCCACCGCCGACGAGCAGGCCGACGACCAGCGCGGCAAGGATCGCGACGATCGCGATGGGGTTCAGGGGGCGGCGGTCCATGTCTCTCCGTTAGTCTGAACAATCCCGCGCCGTTCAAGGTCCACGAGATGCGCCAGCACCGACCCGCCCGCCGCCGGGACCAGCCGCTGGTCGAGCCCCGGATAGGCACCCGCAACGATGTCGGGGATGGTATCCCGCCCCTCGCCGAGCAGCCGCAGGATCTGCTTCTCGCGCTGCATTCGATGGCCGATCATCCCGCGGACGAGTTGCTGCGGCTTGGTCACCGCCGGGCCATGCGCGGGATAGAACACCCGATCCTTGCGGTGCCGCAGCTTGTCGAGGCTCGCCATATAGGCGGCCATGTCGCCATCGGGCGGGACCACGACGGTGGTCGACCAGCCCATGACATGATCGCCGGTGAACAGCGCATCGCCAAACTCATAGCAGAGGTGGTTCGAGGTGTGCCCCGGCGTGGCGACCGCGACCAGCCGACCGCCGTCGACCTCGATCGCCTCGCCGTCGCCCAGCACCCGGTCGGGCGCATAGCCGAAGTCGAAACTGGCATCGGCGCGCGGCCCGACCGTGTCGAGCGCAAGCGCCGCGCAGCCGATGATCGGCGCGCCGGTCGCAGCCTTCAGCGCGGCGGCGGCCGGGCTATGGTCACGGTGGGTGTGGGTGCAGGCGATGGCGACGACCGGCCGGCCGCCGATCGCCTCGACCAGCGCATCGATGTGCGCGGGAAGGTCGGGCCCGGGGTCGATCACGACGACTTCCGTTCCACCGACAAGGTAGCTCTGCGTGCCCGTGTAGGTGAACGCCGACGGATTATGCGCCAGCAACCGCGCCACGCCGGGCTCGATCTGTTCGATCCGCGCGTAGGGCTGGTCGGAAAGGTCGGGGGGATTCACCGGCGCGCTCACTTTCCTCGCTTGGCAGACTTTGACATCGCCTCGCGACGATAGGCGAATGCTGTCGGAAATACTTCCTCAAACAAGCGCTTCATCGCCGTGTCCCAGCCGAGCCCGGCGGCATGTTCGCGTGCGGCGCGCGCCATCTCGGCCAGTCCGGGATCCCCGATCAGCGCGCGGATATTGGCAGCCATCGCGGCTGGATCGTCGACCGGCCCGAGCCGCCCGAGCGCCGCGGGAACCCGGTCGATCATCGCCCCCGCCGCGACCCCTGCGACAGGCAAGCCCGAGGCCTGCGCCTCTATCACCGAGATGCCGAACGTCTCGTCGGCCATGCCCGACACATAAAGGTCCGCGCTCGCCAACCAGCGCGAAAGCAAGCCGCGATCGGTGATGAAGCCGGTGCACAGCACGCCCGGCTCATCGGCAAACTCCTCGATCAGCGGACCTGCGCCAACCAGGACAAGCCGCGCGCCGAGGTTTGCCGGAAGCTGACGAAATGCCTCGACCACCGTTTCGGGGCGCTTCTCGCGGTCGAGCCGTCCGACGTAGATCAGCAGCGGCTGGCCCGGCCCCGCGCCCGCTTCGCGCCGAAGCGCCTCGTCGCGCCGGTCGGGCGAGAAATCATCGATGTCGACCCCGAGCGGCGCGACGCTTACCCGCTCGACGCCGATCGCGCGCAACTTGTCCGCTCCGCCATGCTCGCTCAGCGCCACCACGCGATCGAACCGGCGATAGAGCGCCGCGACATAATGGTATGCGATCTGCGCCGAGGTGGTCGCGAGCCACTGGCCGCCGAGCCGCTCGCCAATTCGCGAAGCGTAAGCGGTCGGAAAGTCAGTCATGAACGAAGCGACCAGCGCAGTCTCCGGAAAGCGATTGCGATGCGCGATCGCCACCCATGGCAGGTTATACGCATCCTCGCATTCGATCAGGTTGGGCCGGAACCGCTCGAGCGCCGCACGGACCGCACCGTTGCGCAGCAGCAGCCGGTAGTTAGGAATACCCGGCACGTGCGGCGAGCGGAGCGTGATGGTGATTGCCCGTCCCTCCTCGACCACGGCATCTTCGGCGCCAGGGATGATCAGCAGGTGGCGATCATCGGTTTGTTCGAGAATGTAGCGCCGCTTGCGATTGAGATAGACGCGCACCCCGCCGCCCTTCTCGGACCAGCTCTGGGTGAGGTCGGCATAGAGACGCTGGGTCATGCCCGGCCCGTTACGAGCAAATGTCCCGAAACGACCAAAAATCGTCGGGATATTTTACGGCTCGATCGTGGGTTGATTTGCTTGGTGCGGGACAAGTGGCAGAATTCCGCTATTCCCCACAATTGGCACGGCCCGTGCAAAGTAGAGACTGTCCACTTGGTTCCACGACCACATAAAGGGACGGTGCAGCGGTTTCTGGTCCCGCGACACCGTCCCTTTTTCGTTGCGGCCACGCGTCGTGACTCCACAGCCCGATCGGTCGGGATCAGGCCGCGTCAGGCGCGGCGTCGACCAGTTGCTTGAGTTCACCGCTCTCGAACATTTCCATCATGATGTCCGATCCACCGACGAATTCGCCGTGGACGTAGAGCTGCGGGACCGTCGGCCAGTCGGAATAGGCCTTGATCCCCTGGCGAAGCTCCTGGTCCTGCAACACGTCGACAGTCTCGAACGGCACCTCGAGATGATCGAGGATCTTGATCGCACGACTCGAGAAGCCGCATTGCGGGAACAGCGGCGTGCCTTTCATGAACAACAGGACGTCGTTGCCCTTGACCAGCTCGTCGATGCGGGCAGTTGCGGGGTCGCTCATTGATGATCTCCGGAAGGAATGGCCGTTGTCAGTTGCAGGGCGTGAAGTTCGCCCCCCATGCGCCCCCCCAGCGCGGCGTAGACGGCCTGATGCTGGCGCACCCGATTCATGCCCGCGAAGCTCGCCGACACGACTTTCGCGGCATAATGGTCGCCGTCCCCGCGCAGGTCGGTGATCTCCACCGCCGCGTCGGGAATGGCCGCCACGATCAGCGCCTCGATCTCGGTCGCGGCCATCGCCATGATCAGCTCTTCGATTCGATCAGCTGGCGGCGCGCGTCGACGGTCTTGTGCGCCAGCGCCTCGCGGATCTTCGCGTCGTCGATCTCGATCCCTGCGGCGGTCAGGTCACCGAGCAGCTTGCGAATGACGTCCTCGTCGCCGGCTTCCTCGAACTCAGCTCGGATGACCTCCTTCGCATAGGCTTCGCCCTCGACTTCGGTCAGCCCCATCAACCGCGCTGCCCATTCGCCAAGCAGCCGGTTGCGGCGCGCAAGAATGCGGAACGCCATTTCTTCGTCCCGGGCGTACTTCGCCTCGAACGCCTGTTCGCGATCATTGAAGGTGGTCATGCGGCGCCTTTCTCTCTTATCCGCGAGATAGGAGCGCGCGCGCCGCTAGTCCAGCGTCACCACAAGCTTGCCGACGACCGAGCGCGACGCAAGCGCGGCAATCGCCTCGCCGCCGCGTTCGAGCGGATAGGTCGCGCTCACGACCGGCGCGATCCTGCCTTCTTCCCACAGCCGGAACAGTGTCTCGACATGGGCGGCGTTGGCGGCGGGATCGCGCGCGGCGAACGCGCCCCAGAACACGCCGCACACGTCGCAGCTTTTGAGCAGGGTAAGGTTGAGCGGCAGCTTCGGGATGCCCGCGGGGAAGCCGACGACGAGGTAACGCCCTCCCCACGCGATCGCGCGCAACGCCGGCTCGGCATAGTCACCGCCGACCGGGTCGTAGATCACGTCCGCGCCCTTCGGACCGACAGCGGCCTTGAACTGCTCGGACAGCGCCTTCTGCCCGTCACGGTCGAACGGGCCGCGCGGATAGACGAGGGTTGCATCGGCGCCGGCCTTCGTCGCGGCGGCGGCCTTCTCCTCGCTCGACACGGCGGCGATCACCCGCGCGCCGCGCGCCTTGCCAAGCTCGATCGCGGCAAGCCCGACCCCGCCCGCCGCGCCGAGGACCAGCAGGGTCTGGCCCGCTTCGAGGTGGCCACGGTCATAAAGCGCATGGATCGAGGTGGCATAGGTCAGCAGCAGCGCGGCGCCGTCGACGAAGCTGCGACTGGCGGGCAGGCGAAACGCGGAGGTCGCCGGGATCGCGACCGATTGGGCCAGCCCGCCATAGCCCGACACCGCAATCAGCCGGTCACCGACCGACCAGCCTTCGACGCCTGCGCCGACCGCGCTGACCTCGCCGGCGATCTCGCCCCCCGGTGCGAACGGGCGCGGGGGACGCAACTGGTACCTGTCTTCGATGATCAGCACGTCGGGGTAGTTGATCGCCGCGGCATGGACGCGAACCTTGAGCTGGCCGGCGCCGGCCTCGGGTTCGGGAAGGTCGTCGAGGCGGAGTGTTTCTGGGCCGCCGGGGGCATGACTGAGGAGGGCTTTCATATGCCAGCGGTACAAGCGCGGTTCGCGCAAGGAAAGGACCGCCTCCTGGGCGGAGACGGCCCAATCATAGCTGGCGCTTACAGGTCGTTGATGACGCCCTTGATCTTGCCCTTGGTTTCCTGGACGTCGCCCTTGAGTTCCTGGCGCTCGCCCTCTGCGCGGGTCTCGGGATTGTCCGATTCCTGCTTGGCGTTGCCGACGGCATTGTTGACAGCGCCTTTGATCTTGTCGGTGAATTCACCCATCGTCTCGCTCCTTGCGAAGTTTGTGTTGCCGATCAACGAGCTGCTTGCCGCGAAGTTGCTCGGTCGGTCGCATGCACTCCCTGCGCTGCCGAAATGGTGGGAACGGAACGTGCCGGTCGAGCGAACCATTGACCGCATTCACTGCCACTGGAGGAGACACATGACCCGCACTCAGCCTCGACCCATTCCTGCCATTACGCCGCTAAGATTAGCGACCCACTGCGCTCACTCTGCGTCAGGCTTTGGCGTCGACATCAAGGTTGCCAACCCGAGGGCAGCCTGACGCTCGGCGTCCTTCGCGGAGGCCGTTGAGGCGCTAGCGCCTTTCACTTCGACCAACAGCGCGATGTAGGGCTTGGTATCGAGGTTGAGCGTGTCGTGAAGCGGCGAAAAGCCGTCCCAATAAGTCTCGCCGGTCTTTTCGTCATAATCCTTGTGACTGCCGTCGGCTTCGGTCACCCGAATCTTCGCTCCTGAAAGAACATAGCCGACGCGCGGTGGATGCGTGTGCCAGTGGTCGAGGGCGCCGGGCGGTAAGGTATATTGCAGGACTCGGACATGCTCGTTGTCCAGCAGGAGCTTGAAGTTGCCCGGCGAAGATACGAGCGCGTCGACCGGTCCCTTGGTCGCGGGCCGCGGCTCAGCCAATGCAGCAACCGGTGCAAGCAGCGTCAACGCGGCTGCAGCTGCGATATTCAACGTCGATCTCATGAAAATCCCCCGGTTTCGCCACAAGCAACGCAACGCGAACAGAACAGGCACTCAGCATAGCGGCTGCACTGGAAGCTTTCCACCGGGAAGTAGACGAAAGGGCACCTCAAGTCCCAATGCCGGCTTAATTTTCGACGAACCAGAAAACATGCTATGATCAGTCTGTTTAGTTATAATTCACAGGAGGTTACAAACTATGCGTAAACCCTTTTTGACCGCAGCATGCGGTTTCGCCATCTTTGCTTTTGCTACTGCGGCCACTGCGCAGCACGCTGGCGGCGGTGGAGGTATGGGTGCCAGTGGCGGCATGGGTGGCGGAATGAGCGCCATGGGACAGGGCATGGGTGCCAGTGGCGGCATGGGCGCCTCCGGTCGAGCCGGTGACTTCGCTTCACAGCGCGGCCAATTCGGCCGTGATTTCGCCGCCCAGCAGCACCTGACGCCGACGGAATATCAAGCCCAGGCGCAGCAGCACCGGGCCGATGCCCTGGCGATCGCCAAAGCGGCTCGAAGCGGTGCGGCTCTGCCGAAGGGGACCGACGCCCGTATTCGCGAGGCTTTAAAGAATGACATGGAAACATGGCGTGACACCTTCAAAGTGGATCGGAAATCATGGCAAGCCATGCGCGATCAGTGGCTCGTGGACCGGAAGTCGCTGTCTCCTCAGCAATGGGCCGAACAGCGCGCGGCATGGTTCGCCGCCAGGGATACTTGGATCGCGAATCAAAAGCAGTGGGCGAGCGCCCGCTCGACAAATCGCACGCATTAAGTCGCTAACGGAAATACAAGATCATGGGGTCGGCACTGTCGCCGGCCCCTTTTTGCTGGCCGATTAAATTATTAAACGCCGATGTCCGCAATTGGGTCGGAGGCCGCTTCGCCATCCGGCTCCCCGGCTAAACCCGGGCCGCCCGAGTTCAAGGTGCCTTTAAGCCCGTATTGAGCGTGATACACGTCCATGGGAGTGGGTTCGCGCGGTTTAAGCACCGCTCGCTGACGGTCACGTCTCTATCTGGAACAACGATGCTCTGTCGTGTCCGCCATGCGCGGGCCTTTGCGGCATCGTGGCCAGCGTTAGCGATCTGCCCCCCCTTGAAGGACCAAAAAATGACCGACTCAACTCATGACATCGTCGATACGGCCGTAGCCGCCGGCTCGTTCACCACCCTGGTTGCCACTGTTACGGCAGCCGGTCTCGTCGGCACGCTGAAGGGCGCGGGTCCGTTCACGGTCTTCGCTCCTTCGGACGACGCGTTCGCCGCGCTGCCCGCCGGCACTGTCGAAACCCTGGTCAAGCCCGAGAACAAGGACAAGCTGACCGCGATCCTGCTGCTCCACGTCCTGCCGGGCAAGGTAATGGCCACAGACGTCGCCGGCCAGGTCATGGACCCGACCACCGCAGGCGGCGGAACGGTTCATGTTGATGGCACCCACGGTGTGACCGTCAACGGCGCCAAGGTGGTGACCGCCGATATCGCATGCTCGAACGGCGTCATTCACGTGATCGACGCGGTGCTGTTGCCCAAGGGCTAATTAGCAAAGAGCGTGACCGGGGGCAGCGATGCCCCCGGTCATCGACTTCAACCGTGCTCGTTTATCAGGCGATACGGCGCTCGTGCCTAGTCGCAAGCAGCACGCTCAGAGGCCGGCTTCGACCGCCAGACGGATGAGGTCAGCTGTCGTATGCAGCCCCAGCCGATTGATGAGGATCGCGCGGTGCATCTTGACGGTCTTTTCGGCAAGGTCGAGTTCGGCCGCGATCTGCTTGTTGAGCAGGCCGTTGGCGACCAGCTTAAGCACCTGTCCTTGCCGCGGTGATAGTGCCTTCACCATTTCCGCGGCGCGGATTCGGCGCATGCTCGATGGCGCTGATGCAGCGGAGTCGATTTCGACCTGCGACCCCAGAAAATACAACAGTGCGTCATGCTCGTCGTAAATCGGCGCGACGAGGACCGCGTTTCGGAACGGTTGGCCGTTGCGCTTGTAGTTGAGGATCTCGACGAGCACCGGCCGATGTTCGCGCACCCCCCGACGGATTTCCTCCGTGAGCCACGGCTCTGTCGCCGGCCCCGACAGGAAGCGGCAGTTCCGCCCAACCACTTCCTCGGTCGAATAACCCGTCAGTTCGCAAAACGCGGCATTGCACGCGACGATCGGATTGTCCGGCAACCTTGGATTGCTGATCACCGATGGAATCGGGCTGTCGGTCACGAGGCGGACGTGGCGATTGTTAGCGCCAAACAGATCAACTGGTGGAACCATGTCAGCGGTGTGTCCGGCCATTCTTCTCCATCATTCCGATGTTAGCATGCTCTGGCACCCGATTTAAGGCCGTCGCTACCGATTACGGGACGCGAGGACACCGCTCGCCGTTAGATGAGCCCTGCCAGCGGGCTCGACGGATCCGCGTAACGCCGCTTTGCCATCCGCCCCGCGCGATAGGCCAGTCGCCCCGCCGCGACCGCGTGGCGCATCGCGTGGGCCATCAGCACCGGCTCCTTCGCCTCGGCGATGGCGGTGTTCATGAGGACCCCATCACAGCCAAGCTCCATCGCCGCCGCGGCGTCGCTCGCGGTGCCGACGCCGGCGTCGACCAGCACCGGGACCCGCGACTGTTCGACGATCAGCCGGATCGTGACCGGGTTCTGTACCCCGAGCCCCGAGCCGATCGGTGCGCCGAGCGGCATCACCGCGACCGCCCCGGCATTCTCGCAGCGCTTCGTCATGATCGGGTCGTCGGTGCAATAGACCATCACCTCGAACCCTTCCTTCGCGAGAAGCTCGGTCGCGCGGATGGTTTCGATCATGTCGGGATAGAGCGTCTTGGCCTCGGCCAGCACCTCCAGCTTGACGAGGTTCCACCCGCCCGCCTCGCGCGCCAGCCGCAAAGTCCGCATCGCCTCTTCGGCGGTGAAGCAACCCGCGGTATTGGGCAGATAGACGATCTTGGTCGGGTCGATAAAATCGCTCAGCCGCGGCGCGTTCGGATCGGTCACATTGACCCGCCGAACGGCGACCGTGACGATCTCGGCCCCCGACGCCTCGACCGCTGCGGCATTCTCCTCGAAACTCTTGTACTTGCCGGTGCCGACGATCAGCCGCGACGAGAAGGTGCGGCCAGCGACGGTCCATGTGTCGGCAGGGATACTCGGGTGCGCGTTCATCTCAACCACCTCCGACGAAATGGACGATCTCGTAATCGTCGCCATCCTCGACACGGAGCGTCCCGAATGTGGACCGCGGCACGATCTCGAGATTGCGCTCAACCGCGACGCGCAATGGGTCGAGCCCGATCGAGTTGACCAGCTCGGCCAGCGTCATCCCCTCGGGCACGCGTCGATGCTCGCCGTTGATGCGGAGCGACAGGGTGGAATCGATCGTCATTGACTTGGGCGAGATAGGTGGCGCAGTCCCGACGCGCAACTGACGATCGGCGGGGCGATGAGCGATACTATCTTCGTGGTGAACGGACCCAACCTCAACCTGCTGGGGTCGCGCGAACCCGACATCTATGGCCGCGACACGCTCGACGACATCGGCGCGATGCTGACCGCGCAGGGCGAGCGGCTCGGCTTGACCGTCGATATGCGCCAGTCGAACCATGAAGGACAGCTGATCGACTGGCTGCACGAGGCGCAGGCGGTGGGGGCGAAGGCGGTGATCCTCAACCCGGGTGGCTTCACCCACACTTCGGTCGCGCTGCGCGACGCGGTCGCCAGCATCACGGTGCCGGTGATCGAGGTGCATCTGTCGAACCCCGAGGCGCGCGAGGACTTTCGTCACAAGAGTTTCGTCGGCGCGGTGTGCAAGGGTTCGATCCGCGGCTTTGGGGCGATGAGCTATACGCTCGCACTGGACGCGACAGCGCGGCTCTGACAGGGGAGCCGACTGATTACCGTAGGGACACATTGATGGCCGATGACAAGGCGAAGCCCGCCGATGGCGGGATGACGAAGCCCGCCGAGAGTAGCATGCGGATTGACGCGAAGCTCGTGCGCGAGCTCGCCGAACTGCTCACCGCCAACGAGCTGACCGAGATCGAGGTCGAGGACGGCAACCGCAAGATCAGGGTGCGGCGCGAGGCAGCGCCGGTGCATGTCGCGCACCATTCGCCGGCCCCGTTGTTCGCTCCGGGGGCGGCGGCACCGGCCGCGGCCGCCGACGCCCCCGCTGCCGCTCCGGTCGACGCGGTCAAGTCGCCGATGGTCGGCACCGTCTTCCTCTCGGCCGAGCCGGGCGGCAAAGTGTTCGTGGCGCCGGGCGATGCGGTCAAGGCGGGCGATACACTGATGATCATCGAGGCGATGAAGGTGATGAACCCGATCCTCGCCCCCAAGGCCGGCACTGTTCGCCAATTGCTCGTCGCCGATGCCCAGCCGGTCGAATATGACCAGCCCCTGGTGGTGATTGACTAGCATGCCGATCACCAAGCTGCTCATCGCCAACCGCGGCGAGATCGCTCTCAGGATCCACCGCGCGTGCCACGAGATGGGCATCAAGACCGTCGCGGTCCACTCGACCGCCGACAGCGACGCGATGCACGTTCGCCTAGCCGACGAAACGGTATGCATCGGACCGCCGTCCGCAGCCGACAGCTATCTCAACATCCCCGCGATCATCTCGGCGGCCGAGATCACCCACGCTGACGCGATCCACCCCGGCTACGGCTTCCTGTCCGAGAATGCCCAGTTCGCCGAGATCGTCGAAAGCCACGGGATCATCTGGGTCGGTCCCAAGCCCGAGCATATTCGCATCATGGGCGACAAGGTCGAGGCCAAGCGCACCGCCGCGAAGCTCGGACTGCCGCTCGTCCCCGGCTCACCGGGACCACTCAAAACCATCGCCGAAGCGAAGGAAATTGCGGCACAGGTCGGCTATCCAGTGCTCATCAAGGCCGCATCGGGCGGCGGCGGGCGCGGAATGAAGGTGGTGCCCGACGAGGACCAGCTCGAAAGCCTGATGAGCCAGGCCGCCTCGGAGGCCCGCGCCGCGTTCGGCGATGACACGGTCTACCTCGAGAAATATCTCGACGACCCGCGCCACATTGAATTCCAGGTGTTCGGCGACGGCAAGGGCAAGGCGATCCACCTCGGCGAGCGCGACTGCTCGATCCAGCGCCGCCACCAGAAAGTCCTGGAAGAAGCCCCCTCCCCGGTCATCTCGCCCGAGCAGCGCGAACGCATGGGCGGGATCGTCGCCAAGGCGATGGCCGACATGCACTATCGCGGCGCCGGCACGATCGAGTTCCTCTACGAGCATGGCGAATTCTACTTCATCGAGATGAACACCCGGCTCCAGGTCGAGCATCCGATCACCGAGATGATCAGCGGCATCGACCTCGTCCGCGAGCAGATAAGGGTGGCCCAGGGGGACGGCCTGTCGTGCACCCAGGACGAGATCATCCTCCACGGCCACGCGATCGAATGCCGCATCAACGCCGAGGATCCCGAGACCTTCGCCCCTTCACCGGGCCTCGTGAAGAATTTCGTCGCGCCCGGCGGAATGCACGTCCGCGTCGATAGCGGGCTTTATGCCGGCTACCGCGTGCCGCCTTACTATGACAGCATGATCGGCAAGCTGATCGTCTATGGCTCGACCCGCGAACGCTGCATCATGCGGTTGAAACGCGCGCTGGAAGAGTTCGTCGTGGAGGGCATGAAGACGACCATCCCACTCCACGTCCGCATCGCCAACGACCCCGCCTTCCAGTCAGGCGACTACACCATCAAGTGGCTCGAACGCTGGCTCGAAGAGCAGCGTACCGGTCCGGCCGAGTAGCGCGTCAAAAACAGCATCGACATCCCCCGCCGCGCAACCTAGCCTCCGCCCCGAAGCGTGAGGCCGGGCGACACGGCTGGCGCGGGAGAGAGAAGATGGCGACCTTGGCGAGCCCGCGAAGTGCAGCCGGAACGGGCGCGGCGCTGACCGTTGCGCTCGCGCTGCTGGTGCTGCTCAATTACGTCGATCGTGGCGCGCTGGCGATTGCCGCGCCGGGGCTCAAGACCGAGCTCGCGCTGACCGCTACCGGGTTCGGCATCGCGGTTTCCGCCTTTGCCTGGATCTACGCCCCCGCCCAGCTCGTCGTCGGCTGGCTGTCCGACCGCTTTTGCGTCTACCGCCTCGTCGCCGCCGGCCTCGCGCTGTGGGCGCTGGCGACCACGCTGACCAGCTTCGTGGGCGGGCTCGCCTCGCTCGTCGTGCTCCGACTCGCGCTCGGCATCGGCGAAGGGGTCGCCTTCCCCGCAGCATCGAAGATCATCGCCGCCAAGGTTTCCAGCGCGCACCGCGGCATCGCCAACAGCACCATCGCCTCCGCACTTTATTTCGGCCCCGCTCTGGGGATTTTTGCCGGCGGGCTGATCATGGTCCATCTTGGCTGGCGGGCGGTGTTCCTGATCTTCGGGCTGGCGACGTTTGTCTGGCTGGTGCCGTGGCTGCTGGTGTCTCGCCCCCACTGGCGCGAGCGCGGCACGTCTCACGAGATGGTTCCGCTGCGCCGCGTCGCGCGCGAGAAAGCGGTGTGGGCGATGGGCATCGGCCATTTCGCCAACACCTATGCGTTCTTCTTCCTGCTCGCCTGGTTGCCGCTGTTCCTGGTCAAGACGCGCGGGCTCGCGGTCGGCGACATGACCCGCCTGCTGACCACCGTCTATCTCGTCCAGGCGGTCTCGGCGCTGTTGCTCGGCTGGTTGTCCGATCGGCTGGTGGCACGCGGGGTCGATGAAGGCCGCCTGCGCAAGGGACTGATGGCCGCCGGACTCAGCCTGACGGGAATCGCGGTGCTTGGCGTCGGATTGGCGGGCGACACCGCCCACATCGCCTTCTGGCTGCTGTTCGCGGGGATCGCCGGCGGCCCGTGCGGATCGAACGTCTACGCCATTTCGCAGATGTTCGCGGGCCCGCGCGCGGCGGGAAGCTGGGTCGGGATCGTTAACGGCATCGGCAATTGCTCGGGGATCGTCGGGCCGATCCTGACCGGCCTGATCGTCGACGCGACCGGAAGCTATCTCAACGCCTTCTACATTGCCGGCGCGGTGTCGCTGCTCGGTGGGCTGTGGTGGGCGTTCGCGATCCCGGCGGTGCGGCCGATGGTGCTGGACGACGACGCGACCACTTGAATCGGTGCGATATCGTGTGCTCCATTTCGGACCCGATCTACCCCGCTTTGGCCCGTTCTGAACCCTCATTCCGTCGCAAAGGACATCGCCGGAGCGTAACTCCGCACGATGTTCCTGTCACGGATCACCCCCTGGAGCCGATCCGCCGAGCAACCCTCGCTGGCCGGGTTCGACGCGGCGCGGCGCTACTTCGCGAGCCACTTCAGCCGCACCGATCCAGCCCGAGAGCGCCTGTTCGTCGCCTACCTCGACGCATCGGCGCGATGCCTGCACTTGGCGCGCCACGATGGCGATGCGGCGGGGATCGACTGGCCGCTCCGCTCGATCCTCCTCGAAGGCGCGCGGCGCGGCTGTGCCGGCCTGATCGTGGCGCACAACCACCCCAGCGGCGACCCTACCCCGAGCGCCGCCGACCGCACCGCCACTCGCCGCCTGGCGACTGCGGGCGATGCGATCGGCCTGACGCTGGTCGATCACCTGCTCTTCGCCGGCGACGAATGCGCGAGTTTCCGCAGGATGGGGCTTCTGTAAGAAGCACCTTTCGATCATCCCGTCAGGGGAAAGCAGAATCCGGCGGCCGAAGTAAACTGCCGCCCCCCTGAGCGGAAGGGGGATGAACCGCCAGCAAGCCGTTCATGGTGGGTGGCGGGCGCCAGCGAGCCAGTGCCCCAAGCAGCCCCTAACCCTTCTTCGCCGCCCCCAGCGACCGCTGGATCTCCTCGGTCATCTGGTTGTTCAGCTTGATCAGCCGGTGGACATTGTCGCTGATCTCGAGCAGCGCCTCGGCGTCCTTGTAGGTCTGCAGCGCCTGCTTGTCCGATGCCGTCGCGCCGACCTTCTGCCCGACCATGATGATCGACAGCAGCACCAGCTGCAGGAACGTCTGCGCGATCCACGAGATCAGCGGGCCAATCCCCGCGGCGATTGCCGCGGGCAGGCTGATCAGCGTCAGTCCGGTGAAGGCATAGGCGCACCACATCGTGCCCACGCCATTGGTGATGGTGAGCGCCAGCCGGCCGTTGAAGCCGTTGAGCTCGGCCATCGTCGTGTGCACCCCATGCGCCTTGTGACGCGCCAGCTGCGGGTGGGCGACATGGCCGCCAGGATGCTTGGCGACGGATTGATCATCGGTCTGAGACATCGGCTATTGCTCCGGTTGCGCGACGTGCCGTTGTGCGTCCGGGATCGTGGCGAATGCAATGCCTTAAACACAGCCGGTAGACTGGCGCATCACGACTGATCTCTCCCGTTCGTCGAATGTCAGCGGCGGTTCAGCTTGGCATGGGTAGCGGGACGCAAAGATATGTTGTTACGGGGCTCACCACTGAGCATGTCGCTCCGTCATGCCCTTTCCTGCCGCCGCCACGGCGCTTAACCCGAGTTTCCCGGTTCCATGACCCGTTCGACCCTGTTGTCCTGCGCCGCGCTGGCTGTTGCCCTGCTTCCTGCCACGCCCGTCTGGGCCGGCGACCTTGTGCCGCCGGTGGGCAATTCGCGAGATACTGGCGAGGTTGCGCCCGTTTCCGCGGTCGCATCCGCGACGCCGTCCGCGCCTGGCAGCACGGGCGAGATCGTCGTGACCGGGCGGCGGCTCGATACGGCGCGCGATTCGATCGCGCCGGCGCTGGGCGCGAGCGACTATTCGTTCAGCCGCGCGACGCTCGACAAGCAGCCCGGCGGCGCCAACCTCAGCCTCGCCGCGACCTTGCTTCAGGCCCCCGGCGTGACCCAGGACAGTTATGGCGCGGTCCATGTCCGCAACGAGCACGGCAATCTCCAGTATCGCCTCAACGGGATCATCGTGCCTGAAAGTATCTCGGGCTTCGGGGCGACCTTCGACCAGCGCATCGCCAGCTCGATCGACCTGCTCACCGGCACGCTGCCCGCGCAATATGGCTATCGCACGTCGGGGGTGATTAACCTCAAGACGCAGTCGGGGGCGTTCGCCAACGGCGGCGAAATCGGTGTCTATGGCGGCAGCCGCGGCACGATCCAGCCCAGCGCGAGCATCCATGGCTCCGAAGGCCACTTCAACTATTTCGCCAGCGGTTCCTACCTTCAGAACGACATTGGGGTCGAGAACCCGACCGCGAGCAATAATGCGATCCACGATCAGACCAAGCAGTACCGGGGCTTCGTCTATCTGTCGGACATCCTCTCCGAAAGCAGCCGCATCTCGGCGTTCGGCGGTACTTCGATCGGCCGGTTTCAGATTCCCAACGTGCCTGGTCAGTCGCCTGCGTTCACGGTCAATGGCGTGTCCGATTTCGACAGCGCGAAGCTCGACCTCAACCAGCGCGAGGTCACGCACTATGGCGTGCTCGCCTATCAATATGCCGGCGAGAATCTGAATTTCCAGGTGGCGCCGTTCGTGCGCTATTCGCAGACACGCTTCACCCCCGATCCCAACAACGGCGACATCATCTTCAACGGCTTTGCCGATGCCGCCAGGCTGTCGAGCCTTGCCGCTGGGGTGCAGGCCGACGGATCGACCAAGGTCGGCGCCAGCCACACCGTCCGCTTCGGCCTGTTCTTCCAGAATGAGCGCACGCGCACGGCGGTGACCTCGCGCGTGCTGCCGGTCGATGAGGACGGCAACCCATTAGTCGGCATGGCCCCCTTCTCGATCGCCGATCGCGGCGGGCGCAACGGCCAGCTGTACGGCGCCTATCTCCAGGACGAATGGTCGGTCACGCCCAAGCTGACGATCAACTATGGCGCCCGCTTCGACATCGTGCGCGCCTATACCCGCGAGCAGCAGCTTAGCCCGCGCGTCAACATGGTGTGGGTACCGACCAATGCCGTCACGCTCCACGCCGGCTATGCGCGCAACTTTACGCCGCCGCCGCAAGAACTGATCGGCGCGCCGACGCTGGCGCTGTTCAACGGCACGACCAAGGCCAGCGAGATCACGACCGCCGACCCGGTGCGCGCCGAACGCGAGCATTATTTCGACGCCGGGATCGAGATCCACCCGGCGCGCGGGCTAAAGCTTGGACTCGACAGCTATTACAAGCTCAAGCGCAACCTGCTCGACGAGGGCCAGTTCGGCTCTGCGCTCGTCCTGTCGCCGTTCAATTACGCCAAGGGCTATGCATGGGGGATCGAGCTCAGCGGCAACTACACGCGCGGGCCGTTCGACGTTTATGCCAATGTCGCGCACGGGCAAGAGAAAGGCAAGAACATCAATTCGAGCCAATATTTCTTTGCGCCCGACGAGCTCGCCAAAGTCAGCAACCGCTATATCTTCACCGACCACAGCCAAGACTGGACCGCGTCGGGCGGGGCCAGCGTGACGATCCGCAATGGCCCGGGAACGCTCGTGCCGACGGCCAGCTTCATCTACGGCAGCGGGCTGCGCAAGGACGATCCCAACCCGCTCACCGCCATCCCCAACGGCGGCAAGCTGCCGGCCTATTTCACGATGAACGTGGGAATCGCTCAGAACTTCACCGGGCCGGGGCCACTCAAGGGGATGACGCTGCGGGTCGATGTCGCGAACCTGTTCGACAAGTCCTATCTCATCCGCGACGGGTCTGGGGTCGGCGTCGGCGCCCCGCAATATGGCGCGCGGCGGGGCATCTTCGCGGGGCTTTCGAAGAAGTTCTAAACGGCCTTCAACACTTCCGCCGCGTGGCCCGGGACCTTGACCTTGCGCCACGCCTTGGCGACCTTGCCGTTGCGGATGAGGAAGGTGGCGCGCTCCATCCCCATATATTTGCGGCCGTACATCGACTTTTCGACCCAGGTGCCAAACGCCTCGCTCAAAGCGCCGTCGGCGTCGCTGGCGAGCGGGACCTTGAGGTCGTATTTGGCGATGAACTTATCATGTTTCTTCATCTCGTCGCGCGATACACCGACGACCCGCGCGCCGGCCGTGGCGAAATCACCGGCGAGTTCGGTGAAATCCTGCGCTTCGCGGGTGCAGCCCGAGGTGTCGTCCTTCGGGTAGAAATAGAGCACGGTCGCTCCCGGCGCTTCGAGATCGATGGTCGAGCCGTCGCTCAAGCGCAGCGTCGCCGCCGGAACCGCATCACCTTCGTCGATCATGACCGCTTCACCTCTTGCCAGAATGAAGCGATCCTTTGCCGTGCTGCGGCCTGCGCTTCAAGCAGCGCGTCCCAATCGGGCTGGCCGCACGCTTCGGCGACCAGCGCGCGGCTGGCGGGGGCGGGCTCGCCGCCGTGCGCGACGAGGCGCAGGATGACGAGCATCCGCAGCAGCAGGCGCATGTCGACGTCGAGCGCGGCGTCGATCAGGCCCGCATCGGCAAGCTGTTCGATCGCAATCTCGAGGCTGGGGTCGAGCCCGACGCCGTTCGTGAGCTGGAGCGTGTGGATCGCGAACTCGAGGTCAACAAGCCCGCCTTTGCCCAGCTTGATGTCGAGCGGGCCAGCGGCGGGCTTGTGGCGCGCCATGTCGAGCCGCATCGTAGCCGCGTCGGTGCGGGTCTTCGCCGCGTCGCGTGGCGTACAGAGGAGCGCGTTGACCATTTTGACCACCCGCTCGCGCGCCGCAGCACTGCCGTAGACCGGCCGCGCACGGCACAAGGCCATATGTTCCCACGTCCATGCTGCCTCGCGCTGGTAGGTGCCGAACGCATCGAAGCGGACCGCCAGCATGCCCTTGGCGCCTTGCGGACGGAGACGCGTATCGACCTCGTACAGCGGGCCGGCGGCGGTGGGGACGCTCAGCGAGGAGACGATGCGGCTGGCGAGGCGGTTGTAATAGTCGGTTGCGGTCAGTGGCTTGGCGCCGTCGGACGAAGCCCCGGCGGGCGCATCGAACAGGAAGATGAGATCGAGATCGGAGGCATGGGTCAGCGCGCGCCCGCCGAGCCGGCCAAGGCCAAGGATGACCAATTCACCACCCCTGATCCGGCCATGGGTTGCGGCGAACTCGTCGTGGGTGGCGCTGGCGAGAACCTCTACCGCGCCCTCGGCAAGGTCGCTGTAGCCGCGCGAGATGACTAGCGGATCGCGGTGCGCGGTAACGAGCTGGACACCGTAGGCGAAGCGGCGCTCGTTGACGATCCGCCGCGTGATCTCGAGCGAATGGTCGAGCGGGCCACCGGCGATGGCCGCGGCGAGATCGGCGGCGACGCGGACGGCGCCGGCCGGCTCGGCGAAGCTCGAATCGTCGACCAGCCCGTCGAGCAAACCGGGCCTCCGGGCGAGTTGGTCGGCGAGGATCGGAGCGTGGCTGAGGATCTGCGCGAGCAGCCGGGCAAGCGCCGGGCGCGCTTCGAGCAGGCGGAACAGATTGACCCCGCTCGGCACCCGCTCGATGACGTCGGCAAGACGGTTGAGCGCGTGCGACGGGTCGCCCGCGGCGGCGATTGCGGTCATCAGCGTCGGCAGCATCGCCTCGAATGCAGTTTGCGCGGCGATCGAGCGCAGCGACCGTGCCCGCCCCGAGCGCCAGTCGGCGATGCGGCGGGCGGCGGTATCGGGGTCGGCGAACCCGATGTTCTGCAGTTGGTCGCGGAGCTGCTGGGGGTCGGACGAGAGCCGCTCACCAGCTTCGCTGACCAGGGCATCGAACTGCAAGCCGACCGCGGCGACATGGGGCGCGAGGCTGGCGATCAGCGCGCTGCCGGCGGTCAGGCCGGATAGCCGGGCAACGCCATCGAGCGCCTGCGGATCGGCGGGCAGGCGGTGGGTCTGCTGGTCGTTGACCATCTGCAACCGGTGCTCGGTGGTGCGTAACGCGCGGTAGGCGGCGGCAAGGCCAGCGGCGATTTCGGGCTGTAGCCAGCCGGCGTGGTTCAGCGCGGCGAGCGCATCGATCGTGGCGGGGGCGCGCAGGCTCGGGTCGCGGCCACCGTGGATCAGCTGCTGGACCTGGGCGAAAAATTCAACCTCGCGAATCCCGCCATTGCCGCGCTTCAGGTCGAACCCGGGGCCGATCGAGCGGCCTTTCTCGTAATGGTCGCGGATGCGGACCGACAACTGCCGGATTTCGTCGATTGCTCCATAATCGAGCGCGCGGCGCCACACGAACGGGCGAATTTCATCGAGGAAATGCGTACCGAGCGCGACGTCCCCCGCAGCGGCGCGGGCGCGGATGAAGGCGGCGCGTTCCCACGGCAATGCCGAGCTTTCGTAATGGGTGATGGCGGCGTCGACTGGCAGGACGATCGGGGTGATTTCGGACGACGGGCGAAGGCGCAAGTCGACCCGCGCAACATAACCGTCGGCGGTGCGCGCCTGGAGCAATTCGACCATCCGTCGGGCAATCCGCGCTGCGCTTTCGCCGGGATCGTCACGCGGGCGGCGCGGAAGGGCGTGCGGATCGAACAGCAGGATCAGGTCGACATCGGACGAGTAGTTGAGTTCGCGGCTGCCGAGCTTGCCCAGCGCGAGCACCGCAAGGCCGCGCGGCTCGGCGCCCGGCACGCGCTCGGCGATCGCCTGGACGAGCGCCGCGTCGATCGCGGCGTCGGCAAAGTCGGACAGCGCGCCGGTGACCCGTTCGAGCGGCAATTCGCCCGCGAGGTCGCCGAGCGCGACGGCGAGCGCCAGCGCCCTGCGGCGGCGGCGAAGGACGGCTCCGATTTCGCCTTCGCCACTGGCCAGCGCGAATCCGATTGCCGCGTTGCTTCCATCATCGACGAAGGTCGCCACCAGCTCGGGAAGGAGCCGCGCGGCATCACGCAGGAAGGGCGCAAATTCGATCGCGCGAGCGACCGCGGCGGTGCGTTCGGGCGGGCCAACCGTGTCGTTCATGCCACGCAACCCACTTCAAATAGGATTATAAGGGAAACATACCGGCTCACCGCCCGTTTATGACGCGATGACTCGATCACGTCACTTGTTGAAGGGCACGGAAGCCGATCAGATGAATCGTCGTATGATCAAGGTCGAATTTCCGCCGGCTCAGGCCGGCATCGCCGCTGCCCTGCGCCGTGCGTTCCAGGCGTTGCCGCTGGATCAGGATCCGTGCGCGCGCGACATTGACGAGTTACTCGCCCGGCTCAGCTAGACCATGATTAAAGCCTGATTCACGCTTCGGGCGGAAGAGCGGAGCGCTGTCACCTCAACCGATCAGGCTCTCGGCCAAAATCAGGCGATCTCGCCGGGTACGGCGTCACGTTCGCGGCTGAGTTCGTCGACCTGGCTCATGATCGTCTGAAGCGCGGTGCGGTTGGGGTCGGTGATGTGCTGTCGGCGCGACGGCAGTTTGCCCCCAGTCAGCAGCGCCTCCAGAGCGACCCGTCCGCGCGCGACGCGGCTCTTGATCGTGCCGACCGCGCAGCCGCAGATTTCGGCTGCTTCTTCATAGGCGAACCCGCCCGCGCCGACCAGGATCAGCGCCTCGCGCTGCGGCTGGGGCAAGTGAAGCAACGCGCGCTGCATGTCGCCAAGCTCGATATGCTTGTCCTGGCTGGCCGGCGCGGCAAGGATCTTGGCTGCGGTGATATCGTCCCATTCACCCTTGAACCGCGCGCGGCGCATCTGGCTCAGGAACAGGTTGCGCAGGATGATGAAAGTCCAGGCGCGCATGTTGGTGCCGGCTTGGAACCGCTTGCGCGCCGCCCAAGCTTTCAGAAGTGTTTCCTGTACGAGGTCGTCGGCGAGATCGCGGCTGCCCGAGAGTGAACGGCCGAAGGCGCGCAAGTGCGGGATGACCGCGCCGAGCTGGTCCTTGAACTCGTTATCGGGCAGCGGCACCGGCTCGGGGCGCGGCGGCTCGACATAATCGTCATCGTCTTCGTCGCTGGTCACAATCCCCACCCTATCAGCTGCTCGCGGCCAAGGGTTCGCGAGCCTTTGTAAGTCACCAAGCGCTCCGTGGATCCTAGAAGCTCAACGGGCGATGAACAAGATGATCGCAAACAGTGCTACGACAAGGATCAGCCCATAGGTCAGCACATTGCGGGCGACGCCCGGTGTGCTGCCGGCCCGCGCCTCGGTCGTGGTGAGATGTTCCTGTTCTTCGGCCATGCTGTGCTGTGTCCCCACGAAGTCGTTCGGTTCGCAGAGGCAACGAAGCTTGGACGTCCATGTTCCGCTTTGTTGGCGGTGGCCTTGGAGCCCGATCGGTCGCGGCGGAAGCACTCCGCGCTTACGCCGATAGGGTGAGCCAGCCCTGGATCATCCGTTAGTCCGTTATTCGCGCCTTAGATCATTTCAATCCAAAACGATCATGGTCTAATCCGCCGGAATGGTCGCCGCGTCGAAGAACAGCGCCTGACTGATCGCCGCCTTGACCGTCGACCGCTGGAACGGCTTGGTGATCAGGAACGTCGGCTCGGGACGGGTGCCGGTCAACAGCCGCTCGGGGAAGGCGGTGATGAAGATCACCGGCACCGAGAATTCGGCAAGGATGTCCTTGACCGCGTCGATGCCGCTGGAATCGTCGGCCAGTTGGATGTCGGCGAGGACAAGGCCCGGCGGATGCTGGCGCGCCTGCGCGATCGCCTCGTCGCGGGTGACAGCGACGCCAGTGACGTTATGGCCAAGGTCGCGGACGATCGTTTCGATATCCATCGCGATGATCGGTTCATCCTCGATGATCAACACGTTGGCGAGCGTCTGGCGCTCGATCTCGGTCAGCGCCTCAGTGACGAGGCTGTCGACGTCGTCGGGGCCGCAACCGATCAGGAAGGCGGTGTCTTCGGTCGAAAAGCCCTCCAGGCTGGTGAGGAGGAGCGCCTGACGCGACAGCGGCGTGATCCGCGACAGGCGCGCGCGGGCGATCCCCTCGGGATTGTTGTAGCCGTCGCCGGGCTCGTCGCCCTCTTCGATATTGGCGCTCGACCAGATCGCGTGGAAGGTGCGGTAGAGGCCGAGGCGCGGATCGACGTCGCGCGGGAAATCCTCGGGGCTGGCGACGATTGCCTCCAGCGTGGCGCGAACGAACGCGTCGCCGTGCGCCTGGCTGCCGGTCAGGGCGCGCGCATAGCGGCGCAGGAACGGAAGGTGTGGAGCAAGGTCTTGACCAAGCGACATCGGCGGTGGAACTCCTGTTTCGGGACGCGTCGGCCCTTTTGGGCGTGGGCTGGCGTCGATGCAAGTGCGCGAAATCGCGGCCGCGGTCGACAGGCGCGCGAACAGCGCCCCCTTGGCGCATGTCGAACAGTGGAACAAAGCAGCGCGGCTTTGGTTTCCCGTCACGGGATTCAATACCGCCTTGCGCCAATTGACGCTGGGCGGGAGCGGTCCTAGTTGCGACACACTGTTGATGTTCTGACGATTTCGCTGTGACGCGTAAAAAATATGGAGCGCGCGCGCGAGCGTCGCCCGCCCGAGGGGGACGAGAGGTTGAGTGGCAGCAACGAAGCCGATCCGCAAAGTGGCGCCGATCCGCAAATCCGGCGCGCTGGCGACGCGGGTGCCGGTGAAGATAAAAGCCAGGGCGGCGAAAAGGGGACCAAGGTGGCACCGAACAAGAAACCGCCACGCCGACCAACGGACGTCGGTCGCGCGCTGCGGTCGGTCTACGACAACACGCTGCGCGAGGATATTCCGGCCGATCTCAAGGATCTGCTTGGCCGGCTCGGCTAGGAACGCGGTTATCCTTCGTTCCGTGAACTACTTCTGATGGCCGCATCCTTCGCCCGGTTGCCGACCGCTGCCAAGCTGTTCCTGCTCATATCGCTGGCTTTGCTGCCGATCGGGCTGGCGATGATCTGGACGGCGCGGACCGGAATCGATCGCGCCAACGCCGCCCTCGACCAGCGCGCCAAGGAACAGGATCGGGCCGCCTCGCGCGCGATCGAAAGCCTGATTGCGCGCAACGCGCTTGCCCTGCGAATCGCGGCGAGTAGCGCGCTCGCCACTCCGGACGCCAATGACTGCGAGGAAGCACGGCGGTCGCTGGCGATCGCGCCGGCGGTATCGCGCACCTTTTCAATTGAGGGACCCGACGGCAGCGAGCATTGCAACACGCCGGAGTTTCGCGCTCCCAATGGCGCGCGCTTCGCACCACCGGGTGGAATCGCGCTGTGGATCGACCCAGTCGGAAAGGCGCTGTTTGTCCGGGTCGGCGTGGTTGACGGGATGGCGACTAACCGCATTTCCTTTGCCGAGGTCGCCAGCGCGGCGCGTGACGTCGCGACCGATATAGTCGGTCTGCAGGTAGATGACGGGATCAACAGCACCGCGATCATCGGCGAGCAGAGCAACGAGCGCATCCGCCGGGCCCATGCGACCATGCACGACATCGCGAACGGCCAGCTTTCGGTGCGCGTTACCGTGCCGACGCAGCGTTTGTCGGCTGGCGAATGGCTGATCCTGCTGCTGCCGGTGATCATGTGGGTCGTCGCCGCACTGATCAGCTGGCTGCTGGTAACGCGGCTGCTGATCCGCCCGCTTCGCCGGCTCGAGCGGGCGGTGGCGACCTATGACCCGAGTGCGGGCGGTTTTACCCTGCCGCGCGGAATCGGACCCGCGATCGAGATTGAGAGCCTAGGCCAGGCGTTCGCCCGCTCGGTCGAACGGATCGAAAGCTCGGAGCGCGAGATGGGCGAGGCGCTCGAGGGTCAGCGGCGGCTGGTCCGCGAGGTCCACCACCGGGTCAAGAACAACTTGCAGGTCGTTGCGTCGCTGCTCAGCATCCACGGCCGCAACGTCACCGGTCCCGAGGGCAAGTCGGCGTATGCGGCGATTGCGCGGCGGGTCGATGCGCTCGCCGTCGTCCACCGCAATCATTTCGCCGAGGGTGAGGACAATCGCGGGATCGCGCTTCGCTCGCTGCTGACCGAATTGTCCGCCGGGCTGCGCGGATCGGCACCGGAGAGCGCGCGGCAGACCTCGATCATGCTCGACGTCGATAGTGCCGCGACGACCCAGGATGTGGCGGTCGCCGCTGCTTTCCTTGTCACCGAGGTGGTCGAATTTTCGATGCTGCGGCTGGCCGCCGCGCCGATCGAGATCACGCTGAGGCGGACAAGCGAGCTTACCGCGCGGCTATCGGTTGAAAGCTCGGCGCTGACTGAAGCGGACGCTGGCGACAAGGACAAGGTGCAGTTCGAGCGGGTCATCACCGGGCTTGCTCGCCAGCTGCGTTCGACGCTCGATTTGCGGCTCGGCCGGATGAGCGTCGACTTGCCGGTTTTCCCCGGCTGAACTTTTTTCGGCCTGCCACGATTTTTTTAAAAAGGCTCGGAACCGGGACCGAATTAAGGACGTTTAAGATCTCGGATAGCGAATTTTGCCCCCCCGCTCTCGCTATCCGATCAAATGGGCCCGGAACCGCCAACCCTCCCCCCCCCGGTAGTGGTTCCGGGCCCAAAATTTACCAGAGCCCGGTCGAAAGATCGGGCTCTTTTTTTGCGGGTGCTTGGCGAGATAGCTCGGCTAGTCGCCGGGAGGGATGGCCGGCAATTCGACCGCGTCGGCAGTGACCTCGGGGACCGCCTTGCGGGCGGCGCGCCAGTGGGTGATGCGGATCGCCACGATCGCGAATTCATACAGGGCGTAAAGCGGCACCGCGAGCAGCAGCATCGACACCGCGTCGGGCGGGGTCAGCACCGCCGACACCGCCAGCACGATCACCACCGCATAGCGCCGCGACTTGCTGAGCTGCTCGCGGGTGATGAGCCCGGCGCGCTCGAGGATCATCAGCAGGATCGGCAGCAGGAAGGCGACGCCGAAACCGAACAGGAAGCGGGTGACGAAAGTCAGATAATTGCCGACCCCGGGCAGCGCCTCCTGTTGGACCCCGCCGATATTGCCCTGATAGCTGAGCAGGTAATGCAGCGCGAACGGCATGGTGACGAAGTAAGCGAACGCCGCGCCGCCGGTGAAGAAGAACGGGGTCATCAGCAGGAACGGCAGGAAGGCGCGCTTTTCCTTGGCGTACATGCCGGGCGCGACGAACCGCCAGATCTGGGTGGCGAGGACCGGAAAGCTGATCATCAGCGCGGCGAAGAAGGCGACCCTCACCTCGGCGAAAAAGGCCTCGAAAATGTCGGTGTAGATGAGCTTGCCCTGCCCCGCGCGAAGCAGTGGCTGGACGAGGATGGCGAAGATTGGCCTGGCAATTATGAGGCACAGGCCGAACGCGACGACCAGCGTCGCGACGCACCATAGCAGGCGGCGGCGAAGCTCGATCAGATGGTCGATCAACGGCGCCTTGCTGTCGTCGAGGTCGCTGATCATGGCAGCTCGCGCTTCGGCAGGTCGAGCGGGAGCGACGGTTCATCACTGGCGGTGGGAGCCGCAACGGGCCGCTCGGAGGGCAGCGGCATCATGTACGGCGGCGCGGCGTCAGACATTGCGGGCGGCTCGACCGGCGCCGGCTGGGCGAGCGGTTCGGGATAGCTGACGGTCGACGGGAATTGCGCCATGATCCGCGCATTCTCATCGCGCCACTTCTTCTCCATCTCCTCGAGCTCGGCCTCGCGAACAATATTCTCGATGCCCGCGGTGAAGTGGCGCGCGTAACCCCGCGCGCGACCGACCCAGCGACCGACGGTCATCATCACCCGCGGCAAATCCTTGGGACCGATGAAGATCAGCGCCGCGACCGCGACGATCAGCAGCTCGGACGAATCGATTCCGAACATTCAGGCGGCCGTGCTCAGTTGGTCGGCTCACCGCTCGGCGGAACGCCGCGCGGCGGCGATGGCGGGGCACTCTCGGTCGGGGGCGAATCGGGGGTCATCTCGACATGGTCAGGATGCGCGTTGGGCGCCTTGGGCACGATCGGCTCGAGCGGGGAGGCCTGGGGCGGCGGGGTATAGGCCTGCGGCGGGAGGGCGTAGGTCGGCTGCTGGGGCGGAAGCTGCTGCGGAGGCGGGGCGAGGCGCGGGTCGGCCTTGCCCTGCCCCAATTCCTCGTCGGCCATGCCTTGCTTGAAGCTTTTCAGCCCCTTGGCGACGTCGCCCATCATCGAACTGAAGCGATTGCCGCCGAACAGGAGGAGGACGACGACTCCGAGGATGAGCCAGTGGATGAGGCTGAAACCGCCCATGATATGCACTCCGGGAAAGGATCGTTGCCCACACCTTAGTCCTCATCGGCGCCTGTTTCCAGCGATAGGCTGAGCGCCGCCTCATCGAGCGGGTCGAGCAGCCCGGCGGCCTTGAGATCGTCGATCCCCGGCAGGTCGCGGCGCGAGGAGAGGCCGAAGTGGGTCAAGAAGGCCGGGGTGGTCGCATAGAGCAACGGCCGGCCGGGGCTTTCTCGGCGCCCGGCGGTGCGCACCCAGCTCGCCTCCATTAGCACGTCGATCGTCCCCTTCGAGATTTGTACCCCGCGGATCGCCTCTATTTCCGCGCGGGTGACGGGCTCGTGGAAGGCGATGATCGCGAGACATTCGGTCGCCGCGCGTGACAGCCGGCGCGGTTCCTCGCGGGTGCGGCGGAGCAGGTGGGCGAGATCGGGGGCGGTCTGGAAATGCCAGCGGCCACCGCGTTCGACGAGCTCGATGCCGTGGCCGGTGTAACGTTCGGCGAGGCTGGCGAGCGCGGCGGAGACGTCGCCCTCTCCGGCATGAAGCGCGATATCGTCGGGGCTGAGTGGGTCGCCCGAGGCGAACAGCACCGCTTCGACCGCACGCGTGAAATCGTCCATCAGGCGATCACCCTCAGTTCGAGCGGCGCGAACGGTTCGTCCTGCGCGAGTTCGAGCCGCCCCTGCCGCGCCAGCTCCAATGCCGCGACGAACGACGAGGCGAGCGCCGACTTGCGGTACAGCGGGTCGAGCGCGGGCGGCAGGAACGCTTCGAGCCGGGTCCAGTCGAGCGCCGCGCCGATCAACCGCCCGACCCGCTCGATCGCTTCCTCGATCGCCATCACCGCGCGGTGGGCGACGATGTGCATCGCCGGCTGGGTGCGCGCCTTGACCCGGCCATAGGCGGCGAACAGCTCGAACGGGGTAGATTGCCACACGGCGCTTCGTGCGAGCCGCAGGCCTTCGGGCGCGCCGCGCGCGAACACGTCGCGGCCAAGCCGGTCACGGCCCATCAGCCGCGCCCCGGCGTCGCGCATCGCATCGAGCCGGGCGAGGCGCTGCTGGAGCCGCCAGGCGAGTTCTTCGGGGCTTGGGTCGGCCTCGGCGTCCCTGGGCAGCAGCAGGCAGGATTTGAGGTAGGCGAGCCATGCCGCCATAACGAGATAATCGGCGGCGA
Source organism: Sphingomonas sp. (assembly GCF_025362505.1). Lineage (GTDB taxonomy): Bacteria > Pseudomonadota > Alphaproteobacteria > Sphingomonadales > Sphingomonadaceae > Sphingomicrobium. Next base: position 36,917 of record NZ_JANYGG010000067.1, read on the forward strand.
TCTCGAGTCGCAGCACCTTCGCGCCGTCGAGATAGGCGAGATATTGTTCGACCAGCGCGAGGATCGAGATTTCGCGAAGGTCGACCTTCTGCGATCGGGCGAGCGTCAGTAGCAGGTCGAGCGGGCCCTCCCAGCCGTCGAGGCTGAGCGTCAGCCCATCATCGGCGTTGCTGAAGGCAAACTCGCTGGTCACGTCACCATTCGTCAGGCGAGCGCCAGGAGCTGGTCGCGGGTGTCGATCGCCTCGGCCAGCGTCATCCCCTCGCCGCCGGTGAAGCGCGTCGCCATGGCGCGCGTCAGACGGGCGTCGCCCTCGGCGGTCATCGCCGGAACCGCCTCGGCGACGCGGATCATTTCGTCGAGCTTGCCCGAGCAATGCAGCGCGGCATCGCAACCCGCCGCGACGCACGCCACGGCGCGGGTGCCGACGTCGCCGCTCAGCGCCTCCATGCCAATGTCGTCGCTCATCAGGAAGCCGCCGAACCCGATCCGCTGGCGGATGATCGAGTTGATCACGGTCGGCGACTGGCTGGCGGGGAGCGTCGCGTCCCACGCGCGGTAGAGGATGTGGCTGGTCATCCCCATGGGTGCGTCGGCGAGCCGCTCGAACGGTTCGAGGTCGATCACGAGATCTTCCTCGCCGGCGTCGACGACGGGCAATTCGAGGTGGCTGTCGACCAGCGCGCGGCCGTGGCCGGGGATATGCTTGATGACGCCGACCACGCCAGCCGAGGCGAGCCCTTCGAGCTGCGCGCGGCCAAGCGCCGCGACCTGCATCGGCTCCGAGCCCAGTGCGCGGTCGCCGACGATGTCGCTCGCGCCCGGCTGGCGGACGTCGAGCATCGGCAGGCAGTCGACCGTGATCCCGACCTCGGCGAGCGTCAACGCGATCGCGCGGGCGTTCCAGCGGGCGGCCTGGATCGCGGACGCGGGCGCCAACCTGTAGAGCCGGTCGAACGCCTCGTTGGCCGGGAATGCGGGCCATTCGGGCGGGCGCATCCGCGCGACGCGGCCGCCTTCCTGGTCGATCAGGATCGGCAGGTCATCGCGGTCGTGGAGATCGCGCAGCGAGTCGGTTAGCGCTTTGAGCTGGCCCCGATCCTGAATGTTGCGGGCGAACAGGATGTAGCCGGCGGGGCTGGCGTCGCGGAACAGGCTGGCCTCGTCGGCGGTCAAGTCGAGCCCCGACAGGCTCAGGATCGCAGCGAGCATCAGCCGATCACCACGCAATTCTCGCCCGCGACGCGCAGTGTCTGGCACATCGCCTTCGCATCGGCCGCCGTCTGCGCACCGGCACGCAAACGGTAAAGCTTGCTGCCCGGGACCGGCACGACGATCTTGGTCAGGGCACCAAGCGAAGAGAAGCGCGCGGTCAACGCCTTCCACGCCGCCTCGGCCTTCACGTTGGACGAGAAAGCGCCAAGCTGGATGACCGACCCCGAGCCGCCGGCAGGGATTTGCGGGGCTGCCTCGGCCGGAGTTGCCGGTTGGACGGGCACGAGCTCCTTGGTCTCGTTCGGCGGCAGCGTCTTGGGTTTCGGCTCGGGCTTGGGCTCGGGCCTGGTCTCAGGCCGCGCGATCGGCGTCTCGGTGACCGCGTTCATGTCGATCTGTGCGTCGGTGTCCGACCCCGCACTTGTCGCAAAGGCGGTCTGGCTGTCGCCGGCGACATCAAGCCCGCCGGGATCGCTCGGCTTGACCTTGTAGGGGCGCGGGTCGGCCTTGATCAGCTCAGCGGGTCCGCTGGTCGGCCCGGCGGCGCGGCGGCCGATGATGAATGCCGTCGCCGCGATCAGTGCGACGGCGAGCCCGACCATCAGCAAAGCGGCGAGCATCTTCTTCGCCGACACCCCGCGCGGGCCATCCTCGTCGGGCACCGCCTCGAGCCACGGCAATCCCTCTTCGTCGAACGCGGCGCGGCGGTCACTCATCTTGGATTCTTCCCTGTCGGCTTCGCGTCAGTATACGACGATACAAGTCTTCTTCGCCGCGCGCAGCCGCTGGCACGTTACCTCGGCATAGGCCTGGCTCGGCGTGACGAACTGGACGCGGTAGAACATTTTACGCGATCCCTTCAGGCGGAACGGCAGCACCGCCTTGGGCAGGGCTTCGAGCAGCCCGCGATATTTATAGCGGAACTTCACCGCGGCGGCCTCGGCATCGCGGACGCTGTTGTAGGCGCCGAGCTGGACCACACGACCCGGCAGGCCGACACGCGGCGAGTAAGCGACGCGCGGCACGGCATCACGGTGAACGCGGACGCGCGCGGAACTGGCGATGCGGCGGACCGCGCGGACCTGCTCGGGACGAAGGTGCAACGTGGGAGTTTCGTGACGGCCTGGAGCAGCGGGCGCGGCCATGCGTGCTTCCTTGCTCGCAACCCGGGCGAGCGCGGGAGGGGTTTGCGCCGACTTCAGCGTCGGAGCCGGCACCGGCGTCAACGGACGTGCTGGCGAAAGGGCCGTAGGCAGGACCGGCGGCGGCGAGGCAACATGGCTCCCGCGTCCGAGGATAAACGCACCCGCCGCGATCAGCGCCGCGACCATCAGCGCGACCGGCCACATCAGCCCCGATTCGGGAGATAGCGGCTTGGCGGCTGGCCCAACCGCCACCCGAGGCGATACCGGCTCGGCGTCGAGCCACGGCAGGCGGCCGTCATCGTTCGGCGGCGAAGAGGGGGACGGTGGCGTGGTCGCCATCAGCGCATTTCCTCGGCGGCGGCGACTCCCATCAGTGCCAGTCCGCTGCGTATGACTTGCGCCAGTGCGCGCGCCAACTCAAGCCGGGCGCGGGTCAGAGCGGGTTGATCTTCCAGCACAAAGCGGCGCGACGGATCGTCGTTGCCGCGGTTCCACAGGGAATGGAACGCCGCGGCGAGGTCACCCAGGAAGAAGGCGATGCGGTGCGGCTCGTGGGCCAGCGCCGCCGCCTCGATGATGCGCGGGAATTGCGCCGCCTGCTTGACGAGGGCGAGCTCCTCGGCGCCGAGCAGGGTGAGGTCGGCCGGCGCCGCGATGTCGATCCCCGCCTCGACCGCTTTTCGCTGCAGCGACGCGATCCGCGCATGGGCGTATTGGACGTAGAACACCGGATTGTCCTTCGACGCCTCGACCACCTTGGCGAAATCGAAATCGAGCGGCGCGTCAGCGCGGCGGGTCAGCATCATGAAGCGCACGACGTCCTTGCCGACTTCGCGCACGACATCGGCGAGGGTAACGAAATTGCCTGAGCGCTTGGACATCTTGATCGGCTCGCCGGCGCGCAGCAGGCGGACCATCTGGACCAGCTTGACGTCGAGATCGACCCGCCCGTCGGTCAGCGCGGTAACCGCCGCCTGGACGCGCTTGACCGTGCCGGCATGGTCGGCGCCCCAGATGTTGACGAGGTGGTCGGCCTTGGCCGCCTTCTGCAAATGATAGGCGGCGTCGGCTCCGAAATAGGTCCAGCTACCGTCCGATTTCTTCATCGGCCGGTCCTGGTCGTCGCCGAACTGCGACGAGCGGAACAGGGTCAGCTCGATCGGCTCCCAATCATCGGGGGTTTCGCCCTTCGGTGCCTCAAGCACGCCCTGGTAGACGAGGCCCTTGCCCTCGAGCGCCGCCATGCCCTGCGTGACGAGCCCGCTCTCGTGCAGCTCCATCTCGGACGCGAACACGTCGTGGTGGATGCCAAGCAGCGCCAGATCGGCGCGAATGAGGTCGAGCATGGACGCGACGGTGCGGCGTTTGAACAAGGCCAGCCATTCACCCTCGGGCGCGGCGGCATATTGATCGCCATATTCGGCGGCGAGCAGGTTGCCGACCGGGACAAGGTAATCGCCCGGATAGAGCCCCTCGGGGATCTCGCCGATCTGCTCGCCCAACGCCTCGCGGTAGCGCAGGTGCGCCGAGCGGGCGAGCGTGTCGACCTGGCTGCCGGCGTCGTTGACATAATATTCGCGGGTGACGTCGAACCCGGCCGCCTCGAGCAGCGACGCCAGCGCATCGCCGACGACCGCGCCGCGGCAATGGCCCATGTGCATCGGCCCGGTCGGGTTGGCCGAGACATATTCGACGTTGACCCGCCCGCCGTTGCCGACGGTCGAGCGGCCATAGTCGTCACCGGCGGTGAGGATCGCGGTGAGTTCTTCGCGCCATGCCGCCTCGGTCAAACGGAGATTGATGAAGCCGGGGCCAGCGACCTCGACCGCGGTCACTCCGGGCATCGCCTCGATCTTCGGCGCGATCAGCGCGGCAAGGCTACGCGGATTGGTCCCGGCCGGCTTGGCGAGCACCATCGCGGCATTGGTCGCAAGGTCGCCGTGGCTCGCGTCACGCGGCGGCTCCACCGCGACGTTCTTGCGGTCGAGCCCGGCGGGCAGCGCGCCCTCGGCTTCGAGCGCGGACAGCGCCTCATCGAGCAGGTGCGAATAGCGGGCATAGAGGGACAAGATCGATCACCGGTTCAAGTGCGGGAGGCCGGGCGTCTAGCGCAGCATCGCGGCTACGTCACGGGCGCTCGTCATCCCGCACTGATCGGGCAGAAGCCTCTCAGAACCGATCCGGCAGGTTCACCGGGCCGACCAGCTCCTCGTGGCGGGCGATGGCGAAGCGGTCGGTCATCCCGGCGATGAAGTCGGCGATGCCGCGCAGCCGGGCGGTCTCCCCCTCGCCGCGCCGCCAGCCGGGCGGGAGTTGGACGCCGCCGTCGCGGTAAGCGATCGCGAGGTCGGTGACGATGCGCTGCGCTTCGATCCGGATTGGGGTTAACGCAGCGCTGTTGTAGAGGCGGTCGTAGAGGAAGCGTTTGAGCTCGCGCTCCTCGGCGGAAAAGGCAGGCGAGAAGCCGACCAGCTGGAAGCCGGCGGCCCGGACCTCGTCGATCGTCGTCACGCCAGCTTCCGCGACGCGGCGGCGGGTCTCGTCGAGGACATCGCCGACCATCGTCCCGATCATGTCGCGGACCAAGGCGCGCTGGCGGCGCTCGGGAGCGAGGCCGGGATGGCGCGAGGCGATCGCCGCCCAGTGGCGCTCGACGATCGGCACATCGAGCAACTCGGCCATCGTCAGGATACCCGAGCGCAGCCCGTCGTCGATGTCGTGATTGTCGTAGGCGATGTCGTCGGCGATGGCGGCGACCTGCGCCTCGAGGCTGGGCCAGCTGGCGAGGTCGAGGTCGAACCCGGCGTTGGCTTCTTCCAGCGCCCACGGCGCGGACGCGACCGGGCCGTTGTGCTTGGCGAGGCCCTCGAGCGTTTCCCACGTCAGGTTCAAACCGTCGAAATCGGGATACACGCTTTCGAGGCAGGTCACGAGCCGCAGCGTATGGGCGTTGTGGTCGAACCCGCCGGCGTCGGCCATGGTACGCTGGAGCGCGTCCTCGCCGCCATGCCCGAACGGCGGGTGGCCAAGGTCGTGGGCAAGGCACAGCGCCTCGGTCAGATCCTCGTTGAGGCCGAGTACGCGCGCGATGGTGCGGCCGATCTGCGCGACCTCGATCGAATGGGTCAGGCGGACCCGGAAATGATCGCCGTCGGGGGCGATGAACACCTGCGTCTTGTGGCGCAGGCGGCGGAAGGCGACCGAGTGGACGATCCGGTCGCGGTCGCGCTGGAAGGCATCCCGCGGTCCACGCGGGGCGCTGTCAGGTTCGGCGAAACGCCGGCCGCGCGATCGTGATGGGTGCGCAGCGAGCGTTTCGGCGAGTTTCATGGAGTATCGAGTTTCCTGACGGGTTGCCCCTCTGGGCTGGTCCAGGTGAAGCCGTCAATACGCGCGTCGGCGAGATCCTCGATGAAGGTCGCGCTGTCGTCGCTATTGTGGAACGGACCGATCAGCAGCTTCGTCTTGCCGTCGACCTGGGAAACGAACGGGCGGATGCCGGTGAACAGCTCGGGCTTGCGCGCGACGATGCGGCTGAACTGCGCGCCGAGCGCGGCCTCGTCGGTCCCGCTGGCGAGCTGCACCCAGACGCGCCTGATCGCGAATGGTCGGGGCGTTGGTTGGGTCGGTGGCGGAGCGGCGACCGCGACGGTTGCCGGGGGCGGAGCTGGCGGCCTGCTGGCTGACGCCGCCTGACTCGGCTGGCGGAGCAGCGCGTCGATCCCGGCGAGGCGATCGCCGGTGACCGGCTGGATCTCGAGGCGATAGCTGGGCGCGGCTGGCGGCGGGGTAACGCCGGCGACCTGCGTGGCACTGCCATCGCCGGGGAAGATGCCGAGGTGGACCGCGGCCGCTTTTTGCGCGGGAGAAAGCGTCGACAGGCGGCGGAAGAAGGGATCGAGCCGGCTCGAAAGACCGGGCATGGCAGCATCGAGCGCCCGGTCGGCGCCGTCGGGATCGCCGCCGAGCGCGAGGACGAAAGCGCGAGTACGGCTGGTGGCGGTGTCGGGACGCAGGAGGAGCGGCGCGAGCGCGGTCTGCGCGCCCGCGCGGTCGCCGGAGATGGCGAGGCTGAGCGCGAGGCGGCGGCGCGCTTCGGCGGCGTCGGGGCCGTTGAGGCCGAGGCGGTAATCGGCTTGGGCAAGCGCCTGCTGGCCGAGCAAGTCGCGGGCGAGGCCGCGGTCGGCGGCGAAGCTCTCCACCGCCGCGCCAGCGCGTTGGGCCTTGTCGAATTCGGGCAGCGCCTGGGCCGCTTCGCCCATCGCCGCGAGCGCGGCGCCCATCCCCGCCTTGGGCGCGGGCGCGGTCGGCCAGACGTCGGCGGCACGCCCAAAAAAGCCGACTGCCGCCTCGGCATCGCCGGTCGCCAGTGCGGCCAGGCCAGCGCCGACCAGCGCTTTGTAATCGCGGGGGCTCTGGGCGAGGATCCGGACATTGCGGGCCAAAGCGTCGGCGGGGCCCTCGGCGCCGAGCGGCGCGACCGGCAGTGGCGGCGCAGCCCCGTCGATATATTGCGCATGCCCCGGACCGGCCAACAGGAGCGCGGCGGCGGCAAGCGACGTCCGCCACGCGAGATTGTGGTGCAACATGATCCTCCCCATGCCGTACCCGAGCTTGCTGGAGCCTTGCTGAAAAGCCCCTAGCGGCAAGGCGTTGCGTGAAGGGGATGAATGGTTGGAAGAGATCCCCACGACAAAGGGCGGAGGTTGCCCCCCGCCCTTCAATCGATCCGTGGCCTGAACCCCTACTGGTTGTTCTGGCGATTGAGGAAGCGCGGGATGTCGATCGGATCGCGGCGGAAGCCGGGGGCTTCTCCCTCGTCGATTTGCGCCTTGGGCGCGCCGCGAGCGATGTTCGACATGCGCTCGAACAAGGTGCCGCTTTCACGCTTGGCCTCGCCGTCGTCGGCCGGTGGCGCAATCGGCGCGGCGCCGACCGGGCTGGTCAGGATGTCGTCGCTGTCGAGCAGCAGTTCGTCGTCGCCGGCTTCGTCGGTCAGATCGAGCGGCGCCTCGTCGGCGACAGGCGGCTTGGCGGCAGCGACGACCGACGCCGGAGCGGCGGCCGGCGCGCGGCTTGTCGGGAAGGAGAACACCTTGCCCGGCGCGGGCGCGGCTTGGGCGTCGGCCTCGATCCCGGTGGCGACGACCGAGACGCGGATGCGGCCTTCCATGTTATTGTTGAACGCCGACCCCCAGATGATGTTGGCGTCGGGGTCGACCAGTTCCTTGATGTGGCTGGCGGCCTCGTCGACCTCCATCAGACGCATGTCCTCGCCGCCGGTGATCGAGATGATGACGCCCTTGGCACCCTTCATCGAGACGCCGTCGAGCAGCGGGTTCGAGATCGCCTTTTCGGCCGCCTCGATCGCGCGATTGTCGCCCGACGCCTCGCCGGTGCCCATCATTGCCTTGCCCATCTCGCCCATCACCGAGCGGACGTCGGCGAAGTCGAGGTTGATGAGGCCCGGCATGACCATCAGGTCGGTGATCCCGCGCACGCCCTGCTGGAGCACTTCGTCGGCCATTTCGAACGCCTGCTTGAAGGTCGTGTCGGCATTGGCAAGGCGGAACAGGTTCTGGTTTGGGATGACAATCAGCGTGTCGACATGCTTCTGCAGTTCCTCGATCCCGGCGTCGGCCGCGCGGCCGCGGCGCGAGCCTTCGAACGCGAACGGCTTGGTCACCACGCCGACGGTCAGGATGCCGCGATCACGCGCGGCCTTGGCGATGACCGGGGCAGCACCGGTGCCGGTGCCCCCGCCCATGCCCGCGGCGATGAAGCACATGTGCGCGCCGTCCAGTGCGCGTTCGATGTCCTCGAGCGTCTCTTCGGCGGCGGCGCGGCCGATCTCGGGCCGCGACCCGGCGCCGAGGCCCTGGGTAATCTTGAGGCCAAGCTGGATGCGGCGGTCGGCGGCGCTGGCATTGAGCGCCTGCGCGTCGGTGTTGGCGACGAGGAACTCGACCCCCTGCACGTCCGACTTGATCATGTTGGCGATGGCGTTGCCGCCGGCTCCGCCGACGCCGATCACGGTGATCCGCGGACGAAGCTCGTCGACTTCCGGTCGGATGAAATCGATGCTCATAGGATCAACCCCCAAATTGCCAGCACATTGAACTCTGGGCGGGAATCTTGCACTAACCGACTCCCACCCCCAAGCGAAAAATGGTCCGCGACGCAAAAAAGATAAGCAACTGATTCATTATGAGACATTAGTGAGTCCGCGATGCATCACTGGTGAGTCCCGGCTGCATCAATAGCCCTGCTTGAGCGCGCTGATCAGCTTGCCGACCAGGCCGGTCGCGGGCCTTTTCTCGCGCATGCCGACCGCGATGTCGCGGATGTCACCGGTGCCGCTGGCAGCAAGGTTGGCAAGGCCGACGAGTGTCGCGAAGGCCGGACCGCTGTGCGCTTCAGGCAGCCCGGTAATCCCGCGCGGCCGCCCGACCCGGACCGCACGGCCGAGCACGCCCTGCATATAGTCGGCGATGTTCTTGAGCTCGGACCCGCCGCCGGTCACCACCACCTGGCGCCCGACCGGGCCGGTAAAGCCCAATGCCTTCAGGGCGAGCTCGATCTCGCCGGTCAGCGTCTCGATCCGCGCGCGGATGACGGTCATCAGCTGCGCCCGGGTCAGCCGCAGCGGCTCGGCATGGTCGTCGGAACCGACCGAGCGCGCGTCGATCATCTCGTGATTGTCGCGTGGGGACGTCATCGCCGATCCGTAAAAGGTCTTGAGCCGCTCGGCGTCGCGCCGCTGGATGCCGAAGGCGCAGGCGATGTCGTCGGTGATGTCCCGCGCGCCAAGCTCGATCGAGCGCAGCCCGACGAGCATTCCGCCAAGGTGGAGCGAGACGTTGGTCACATCGGCGCCCAGTTCGATCAGCGCGACGCCGATCTCGCGCTCTTCCTCGGTCAGGCAGGCGACCGCCGCGGCGACGGGGGAGGCGATGATCGCGTTGACGCCAAGGTGCGCCGAGCGAATGACATAGTCGATGTTCTTCAAGGGCGCGGCGTCGGCGGCAACGACGTGGATGTCGACCCCCAGCCGGTCGGCGAACAGCCCGATCGGCTGCTTGACGCCCTGGTTGCGGTCAATCGTGAACAGCGCGGGATGGGCGTGGAGCACGAGCTGGCCGGTGCGGTCGATGGCGTTGCGGCCGGCGACGAGCAATTGATCGATGTCGGCCTGCTCGACCTGATGGCCGCCGAGCTCGACCTCGACATTGGCGAGATCGCTGATCAGCGACTTGGCCCCGAAACTCGCCCAGACGTCGTCGACCGTCACGCCCGACATGCGCTCGGCGAGCTCGACCGCCTCGCGCACCGCGACTTCGCTCGCCTCCATGTCGGTGATGTAGCCGCGCTTGACCCCGCGGCTTTCGCGCTGGCCGGTGCCGAGCACGCGCAGCCGTCCGTCGGGATCGCGCGTCACGATCATCGCGCTGACCTTCGACGAGCCGATGTCGAGCGCGGTAAACAGGGGCTGGTCGTCGGTCGCGGACAAGATCAGTCTTTCGTTGCGGCGGTGGGCGGCGCGGGGGGCGGTGGGGCGGACGAAGTGGCCGATGCGCCGGCGGCGTTGGTCGCGGTTTCGGAGACGGCGATCGCCTCACCCGGCGCGCGCGCCAGGCGGACGGTCATCTTGCCCGGCAAGCGCAGGTCGAACCGCTTCAGCCCGCGCCCCAGAAGGCCGGCCGACTTGTCGAGCCTGGCGAATTTTTCGAGCGCGTCCTTCGCGGCGGCCTCGCCCTCGGGGAGGACGACGGTCTCGCCCGACTGGAACGACAGGTCCCAGCGGCGCCGGCCGACCCAGCTCGCGGCGGCGAGTTGCGGCTTCAACGTCGGCTGGTCGGCGAGCAGACGGTCGAGCGCGCCAGCCTGCTGGTTCGCGCCGGGGCCGATCAGCAATGGCAGGTCGGGCATCTGCGACACCGGCACGCGGTCGAGCACCACCCCGGTCTGGTCGATCAGCGACAGCTGCTGGTTGTCCTGCCACAGCGCGGCGGGCTTGCGCTCGACGATGTCGATGACCAGCCCGTTGGGTAGCCGCCGCGACACGCGCGCATCCTTGACCCAGCCATACTGAAGCAACCGATCGCGGATCGCGGACACGTCGACCAGCGCCTCGGCCGGCTTGCCGCTGACGGAGCCGATTTCGGCGGCGCGGTGGAGCTCGTCGGTGACGACCGCATCGACCAGCGAACGCTCCATCTTGTTGAGGCCGATGATCTGGTAGCCATCGACCGCGAATCCGGCCTGACCGAGCGCCTGGCCGATCGCATTGCCGGCACTGGCGGGGAGCCCCATCGCGACGATTGCCAACGCGGCGATGGCGACGACGAACAGTCCGAAAACAATGCGCGCGAGCCGATTGGCCTGCGCCTCCTTGACCGGGAGGTGCGCGGCGATCCGCTTCGTCACGCTTTTCGACACGGGCTTGCGGCCGCGCGCGCCGGAACTGCGGCGGTCGGCGGCGCTCATGCGCGGGTCTCTTCGATTGCTTCGGCGCGCTTGGTGTCGCCTCCGGCAAGCGCTTCGGCGATCAGCTGCTCGACCAGTTCGCCGTAGGAAATGCCGCAATGGCGTGCCTGCTCGGGGACGAGGCTGAGCGGAGTCATCCCGGGCTGGGTGTTGACCTCCAGCAGGAAGACCCCCGCCTCGCCCTGTTCGTCGTCCCAGCGGAAGTCCGACCGCGACGCGCCCTTGCAGCCGAGCAGGGCATGGCTCCGCGCGGCCATGTCCATCATCGACGCGGCGATGTCGGCGGGAATCTCGGCCGGGCAGACGTGCTCGGTCACGCCGTCGGTATATTTGGCCTCGAAATCATAGAAGTCATTGTGAGGTTTCAACTCGGTCACGCACAGCGGCTTACCGCCGAGCACCGCGACGGTCAGCTCCTTGCCGCGTACGAACGGTTCGGCGAGCAATCGTTCGAAATGCTTCCACGGGCCTTCGCTGTCGCGGCCGATGGGCTGGCCCATATTGCCGCCATCGGTGACGATCGCGACCCCGACCGACGAGCCTTCGTTGACCGGTTTCAGCACATAAGGCCGAGCGATCGGGTCGCCCGTGTAGAGGCTCTCGCTGTCGACGACCTTTCCCGCCGGCATGCGGATGCCGTGGGGGACGAGCACCGCCTTGGTCAGCTGCTTGTCGATCGCGATCGCCGAGGTGGTGCAGCCCGAATGGGTGTAGGGGACGGCCATCAGGTCGAGCAGGCCCTGCACCGTGCCGTCCTCGCCGGGCGTGCCGTGGAGCGCGTTGAACACCACGTCGGGGTCGAGGTCGAACAGCCGGACGCCGACCTCGCGGTCCATGTCGAGCTCGGTCACGCGGGTGAAGCCGCGCTCGCGAAGAGCAGCCGCAACCCCCTGCCCGCTCATCAGTGAAATGGTGCGTTCGGCCGACCGGCCGCCCATCAGCACGACGATGTGAAGATCCCGGTCGACCATGTTGCCGTCGAGTATCGCCACGTTCACTCCACCCCGATCCGCTGAATTTCCCAATCGAGCTGGACGCCCGACCGGGCGAGCACGCGGCGCCGGACTTCCTCGCCCAGCGCCTCGATCTCCTGCGACGAGGCACTACCGAGGTTGAGCAGGAAGTTGCAATGCTTCTCCGACACTTGCGCGTCGCCAACGGTGAGCCCGCGGCACCCGGCGGCGTCGATCAAGGCCCATGCCTTGTACCCTGGCGGGTTCTTGAAGGTCGATCCGCCGGTGCGGCTGCGCAGCGGCTGCGAGTCTTCGCGCGCTTGGGCGATGCGCTCCATCTCGGCGCCGATCGTGGCGGGATCACCAGGCGTGCCGCGCAGGGTCGCGGCGATGACCACTACGCCGTCGGGCAACTCGCTGTGGCGGTAGGTGTAGCCAAGCCGATCGAGCGGCCATTCCTCGACCGTCCCATCGCGGCGGACGATCGTCGAGCTGACGAGGATGTCGGCGACCTCGCGGCCATAGGCGCCGCCGTTCATGCGGACGAAGCCGCCGACCGTACCGGGGATACCGCGGAGGAACTCGAGCCCGGCGATGCCGGCGTCGCGCGCGGTCGACGAGACGAGGATGCCCGACGCTCCGCCGCCGCAGCGCAGGATGGTGCCGTCGAGCCGCTCGACCCGGGCGAACGGCTTGCCGAGCCGGATCGTTACCCCCGGAACGCCGCCATCGCGGACGATCATGTTCGAGCCGAGGCCAAGCGCCATGACCGGCACGGCGGGGTCGAGGTCGGCAAGGAAAGCGGTGAGGTCATCGCGGTCGGCGGGTTCGAACAGCGTCTCCGCCGCACCGCCCGACTTGAACCACACCAGCGGCGCGAGGGGCGCCTGCGGAGTCAGCTTGCCGCGCATGGTCAGGGTCGCGACGCTCATTTCCGCGCCCTCGCCGCGCAAATGCCGTCGGCGAGCGACGCGGCCCATTTGGTGATGTCGCCGGCCCCCATGCAGATCACGAGATCGCCCGCCGCGGCCAAGTCGCGCAAGCTCCCGCACAGGTCGTCGAGATCAGCGACGGTGCGCACCGCGCGGTGGCCGTGGGCACGCAGCCCTTCGGCTAGCGCGGCGGCATCGACCCCCTCGATCGGCTGCTCGCCCGCTGCATAAACCGGTGCGACGAACACCACGTCGGCCTCGTTGAAGGCGTTCTGGAAGTCCTCCATCAGGTCGCGAAGGCGGGTGTAGCGGTGCGGCTGAACGACCGCGATCACCCTGCCCGTAGTCGCTTCTCGAGCCGCCGACAGCACGGCGCGGATCTCGACCGGGTGATGCGCATAATCGTCGATGAACGTCGTGCCGTCGATCTCGCCGACGCGGGTGAAGCGGCGCTTGACCCCCTGGAATCGCGCGAAGCCGTTGGCGATGGTCGCGTCGGGCATGCCGAGCTCGAGCCCGACCGCGATCGCGGCGAGCGAGTTCTGGACATTGTGACGCCCGGGCATCGGCATATGGACCGCGCGAATCGTCCGCCGCGAGCCGTCGCGTTGCAGCACGATCACGTCGAACCGCGTGCCGTCCGGCCCCGTCGTGAGATTATCGGCGCGCAGGTCAGCAAGCGCGGAGAAGCCGTAGGTCACGACCCGCCGGTCGCGGATCCGGCTGAGCAGATTCTGCACCTCGGGATGATCGACGCACAGCACCGCGAGCCCGTAGAACGGCACATTCTCGACGAACTCGACGAACGCATCCTTGACCACGTCGAAGTCGCCATAATGGTCGAGATGCTCGGGATCGATGTTGGTGACGACCGCGATCGTCCCGTCGAGCCGCAGGAAGCTGCCGTCGCTCTCGTCCGCCTCGACCACCATCCAGTCGGATTTGCCCAATCGCGCGTTCGAGCCGTAGGCGTTGATGACGCCGCCGTTGATCACCGTCGGGTCGATCCCGCCAGCATCGAGCATCGCCGCGATCATCGAGGTCGTCGTGGTCTTGCCGTGGGTCCCGGCGACCGCGATGGTCGACCCCATCCGCATCAATTCGGCGAGCATTTCGGCGCGGCGGACGAGCGGCAGGCGGCGCTCGATCGCCGCCTCGACCTCGGGATTGCCGCGCGCGATGGCGGTCGAGCAGACGACCACGCTGGCATCGCCGAGATTGTCCGGCGAATGGCCGATCGTGACCGGGATTCCGGCCTTGCGCAGTCCTTCGACGACATAGCCGTCGGACTGGTCGGAGCCCTGCACCTTGTAGCCCAGCTGGTGCATCACCTCGGCGATACCCGACATGCCGATGCCGCCAATGCCGACGAAGTGGATCACACCGATTTCGGTGCCCATCGCCTTCATGCCGGCATCCCTTGCGTGGGGGCGGGCGAGGTCTTGCGCGCTTCAAGCGACGATCCGACGAGCAGTGGCGCGCCGCCGTTGGCAATCCGCTCGACGAGGTCGGCGAGGTCGCGCGCGGCGTGCGGCCGACCGACCGACAACGAGCGCGCGGCGGCGTTCGCCAGCGCCTGCGGATCGGCGGCGAGCGCCTCGATCTGGCGGGCGAGCGTGTCGGGAGTGAAATCGGCCTGGGCGACCATCCGCGCGCCGCCTGCCGCCGCCATTTCGCGGGCATTGGCGGTCTGGTGATCGTCGGCGGCGCTCGGCAGGGGGACGAGGATCGCCGGGCGACCGGCGGCGGTCAGTTCGGCAATCGTCGATGCGCCGGCGCGGGCAATGACGAGGTGCGCGTCGGCGAGCTTGTCGGGCATATCGCCGATGTAGGTCATCAGTTCGGCCGGGATGCCGAGTTCGCGATACTGGGCGCGGACCGCTTCGATGTCATCGGGGCGGCACTGCTGGACGACCTGAAGCCGCATCCTGAGCGACGGCGACAGCGCGCCTAGGCCGGCGGGCACGACGGTGCCGAGCACGCTGGCGCCCTGGCTGCCGCCGGTGACGAGGATCTTGAGCGGCGCGGTTTCGTCGAACAGCGGGAACGGCGCCTCGCCGAGCCGCGAGATCGATTCGCGCACCGGATTGCCGACGAGGACGGTCTTCGCGGCATAGGCGGATTTCAACCGCTCGACGTTGGCGTAGGAAGTCGCGATCGCCTTCGCATCGCCGGCGATCATCCGGTTGACCCGGCCGAGCAGCGCATTCTGTTCATGGAGGACGGTCGGCACGCGCATCGCGCTCGCCGCGAGCATCGCCGGGAGCGCGGGATAGCCGCCGAAGCCGACCACCGCCATGGCATCATATTCGCGGTACAGCGCGCGTGCCTGGCGCCGTCCGGCAAGGATCGAGCGCCCCGCCTTGAGCATCCCGAACAACCCGCCGTCGAGCCGCCCGGCGGGAAGGACGTGCTTCTCGATCCCTTCGAACAGGCCGGGGATCTTCATGCCGCGCTCGTCGGTGATCAGCTTGACCGCATGGCCCCGCGCGCGGAGCTCGTTCGCCAGCGCATGGGCCGGCATCATGTGGCCGCCAGTTCCACCGGCAGCGAGGAATATCATCAGGCCGGAAGGCAATCGCCGCTCCATTTCACGACATAGGGGGAGCGCGCCAGATAGGGATTTCGCCGCGTGAAGGCGAGCAGCAATCCCATCCCGATCGACAAGGCCAGCATCGACGATCCGCCATAGCTGATGAACGGCAGGGTCATCCCCTTCGATGGCGCGAGCTGGACGTTGACCGCCATGTTGATCAGCGCCTGCAGTCCGAACTCGATGACGAGCCCGGCGGCGGCGAGGATCGCGAACGTATTTTCCTCGTCGAGCAGCTTGACCAGCACGCGCACGACGATCGCGAGGTAAAGGCAGGCGATAACGAGGCAGGCGATCAGCCCGAACTCCTCGCCGATGACCGAGAAGATATAGTCGGTGTGCGGCTCGGGCAGCCCGAACTTGCGGGTGCCGCCGCCCGGCCCCATCCCGAACAATCCGCCGGCGGTAAGCGTGCGCATCGCATTGTCGACCTGGAAGGTGTCGCCCTCGCCGAACAGGAAGGCGTCGATCCGCGTCGTCGCGACCGAGTAGAACAGGTAGGCCATGACCACCGCGACGACTGCCCCGGCGGCGAGGATGCCGAGCGTGCGCAGCTTGACCCCGCCCAAGGCGAGCATCGCCACCCACACCGCGCCGAAGATGATCGTCGAGCCGAAGTCGGGCTGGCGCATCAGCATCACAGCGACCCCGGCGGTGAGGATCGCGCTGAGCGGAAAGACCGGCAGGCTCTTGTCGGTTTCGCGCAGCGACAGGAGCCAGCCGAGCGCGACGACGAAGAACGGTTTCAGGAACTCCGACGGCTGGACCTGGGCGATGCCGACCCCGATCCAGCGTCTGGCGCCATTCACTTCGGGGCCAATGATCGGCACGAACACCAGCAGGACAAGGCACACGAATGCGCCGACCAGCGACAGCCGCCGTGCACGCTCGCGCGGCATCATCGAAATGATGATCATGACCGGCATCGAGATCGTGATCCACAGCAGTTGGCGGTAAAAATAATGCAGCGAGGACAGCTGCAACGTGCCGCCCGAATAGCGCTGCGCGACCGCCGGCGAGGCGGCGGCGACCGCGACCAGCCCGATCCCGATCAGCACCGCGACGAGCAGCAACAGGACCCGGTCGATCTCCCAGAACCAGCGCCCCATCGCCGAGCGGTCGGAACGGCCGTAGCGGTTGGGATCGACCAGGTTTCGCGCCTTGATCGTGCCTGCGATGATGCTGTTCATAGCGCCCCCACTAATGTCCGGAACGCGTCGCCGCGCGCTTCATAATCCTTGAACTGGTCGAAACTGGCGCAGCCGGGCGAGAGCAGGACCGTCTCCCCCGACTGTGCGTCATGCGCAGCGCGGAGCACTGCGTGGGCGAGGTCGCCGCACTCGGCGACCTTGATGTGCGGCGCGAGGATGCGGGCGAACAGATCCGAAGCCTCGCCGATGGTGTAGGCCTCGCGGACGTTCTTGAAGAAAGGCGCGCATTCGTCGAGGTGGTCGGCCTTGGCCTGCCCCCCGCAGATCCAGCGGATCGCGGGGAAGGCGGCGAGCGCCGGGGCGGTGGCGGTGGCGTTGGTGGCCTTGCTGTCGTTGACGAAAACGACCCCGTCCTTCTCGCGAATTCGCTCCATGCGGTGGGGAAGGCCGGGGTAGGTGCGGAAACCTTCAGCAAGCGCTGCTTCATCGTCAAACAGCGTGCCCACTGCCCACAAGGCAGCGGACGCATTTTGTCGATTGTGCGGGCCAGCCAAGGCAGGCGAAAGCGCGTCCCCGAATCCCTGATCATCTATATCGTACGACCGTGCAGTGACCGAATGTTGGGCCAGTCTGTCGAGGCGAAGGGCAATGGCGCGGGTGGAATCGTCTTCGTCGATGATTATTGCGCGATGATCAGGGTCGTTCTGCATCTCGAATAATCGCGCCTTCGACGCCACATACGCCTCGAACCCGTCATACCGATCGAGATGATCCGGTGTGATGTTGAGCAGCACCGCGATATCGCAGTCGAGGCTGAAGGTCAGGTCGATCTGGTAGCTCGACAGTTCGAGCACATAAACGCCACCTGTCGGCAGCGGATCGCGCGACAGGATTGGCAGGCCGAAGTTGCCGCCCATCAGGCTCGGCACCCCCGCCGTTGCAAGGATGTGGTGGACCAGCGCGGTAGTGGTCGACTTGCCGTTGGTGCCGGTGATTCCGACGACCTTGTGCGGCGGAAGCTCGGCGCGGGCGCGGGCGAACAGCTCTATATCGCCGATGATCTCGACCCCGGCCTCGCGAGCCCGCGCCGCGATGGGGTGGCGGTTAAGCGGGAGCCCGGGGGTCACAACGAGGCTGTGGAATTGCGCGAGGTCGACCGCATCGAGATCGGCCAGCTTGGCACCTTCTGGCAACGCCGCCCGCGCCTCCTCCTTGCCGTCCCACGCCGTGACCCGCGCCCCGCTCGCCAGCAGCGCCTCGACCGTCGCCAGCCCGCTGCGCGCAAGCCCGTACACCGCGTAATGCTTGCCCGCGAAGGCCTTGGCCGTGATCACCTGAGCTTGAGCGTCGAAAGCCCGGCCAGCGCGAGGACGAAGCTGATGATCCAGAAGCGGATCACCACCGTCGGCTCGCTCCAGCCGAGATGTTCGAAATGATGGTGGATCGGCGCCATGCGAAACACGCGCTTGCCGGTTCGCTTGAACCAGAACACCTGGACGATGACGCTCACCGCTTCGAGTACGAACAGCCCGCCGATGATCGCCAGGACGAACTCGTGATGCGTCGCCACCGCGATCGCGCCCAATGCCCCGCCCAGCGCGAGGCTTCCGGTGTCGCCCATGAACACCGCCGCAGGCGGCGCATTGAACCACAGGAAGGCCAGCCCCGAGCCGACGATCGCCAGCGTCAGCACGCTGAGGTCGCCTGCCCCCGGTACATGCGGAATGCCGAGATAGGCCGCAAACTTCGCGTTGCCGACAAGGTAGCTGATCAGGAAGAAGGCCAGCGCGGCAATGATCACCGGCATCGTTGCCAGCCCGTCGAGCCCGTCGGTCAAATTGACCGAATTGCCGAACGCGACGATCACGAACGCCCCGAACGCGATATAGGCCCAGCCGATATCAATCACCGGGCCGTTGTAGAACGGCACGTAAAGGTGCGTGCCGTGGTGGCGGACCATCAGCCAGGTGGCGAAACCGGCGATGAGGAATTCGAACAGCAGCCGGGTCTTGCCCGACAGGCCCTTGTGGCTCGCCTTCTTGACCTTGTCATAATCGTCGAGGAACCCGATCAGCCCGAAGCCGGCCGTCACCAGCAGGCACGCCCAGACATAGGGGTTGGCGAGGTCCATCCACAGCAGGACCGAGACCATCATCGAGACGAGGATGAGCAGGCCGCCCATCGTCGGGGTGCCGCGCTTGGCGAGGTGGCTTTGCGGTCCGTCGGCGCGGATCGGCTGGCCCTTGCCCTGCTTCGAGCGCAGCCAGCGGATGAACATCGGGCCGAACAGCAGCCCGATCGCCAGCGAGG
Organism: Sphingomonas sp.; assembly: GCF_025362505.1. Taxonomy (GTDB): domain Bacteria; phylum Pseudomonadota; class Alphaproteobacteria; order Sphingomonadales; family Sphingomonadaceae; genus Sphingomicrobium. Next base: position 55,703 of record NZ_JANYGG010000067.1, read on the forward strand.
TGACGCTGGCCGCGCCGGCGCGGAAGCTGATGTAGCGGATGAGGTTGAGGGCGCCGGGGAAGCCCAGATGTTCGGCGATCAGGTAAAGCATGGCTGCTCTCCTGCCACTCGTTCGACCAGTGTCGCAAGCCCGACCGAGTTCGATGCCTTGATGAGGACCGCGTCGCCGGGGGCGATGATCGCCAGGAGAAGCGCGGTCGCGGCATCGGCATCGGCGACGCGCTCGAGCGGGATCGTGCCGCCGAGCGCTTCCTCGAGGGCAAGCATCTCATCGCCGATGAGGATCAAACGGTCGACCTTCGCGGCGGTTACCGCGGGGGCAAGCGCGGCGTGGAGCGCCTCGCTTTGCCCACCCAGTTCGCGCATCGGGCCAAGCACCGCGATCCGTCGCTGGACGCCGTGCTCCTCGCCGAGACTCTTCAGCGTTGCTTCCATCGAAGCCGAGTTGGCATTGTAGCTTTCGTCGATCAGCAGCGCCGATCCGCCGGCGAGCCTGATCTGGTGGCGCTCGCCGCGGCCCTTGAGCCCGCCCATGTCGGCCAGCGCCAGCCCGGCGATGGCAAGGTCTGCGCCGGCCGCCTCGACCGCAGCGAGGACGGCGAGCGAGTTCGACACCCAATGATCGCCGCGCTGGCTGATGGTGTAGGTCAGCTCACTTTCCATCAGCCGCGCCGTGATCAGGCTTCCGCCGTTATCGGATCGAACGGCATGGAGCGCGGTGATGTCGGCCTCGGGCCCGCCGAAGGTGATGATCTCGGCGGCGTGGCGACGGGCGGCCTTGACCAGCGCATCACGGTGGGGCGTTTCCTCGGGCACGATCGCGACCCCGCCTGGCTGCAACCCCTCGAAGATCTCGGCCTTGGCCGAAGCGATCGCCTCCATCGAGCCCAGCTTCTCGATATGCGCGGGGGCGATGGCGGTGATGATCGCAACGTCGGGGCGGACGAGGCGGGTCAGCACGGCGATCTCGCCCGAATGGTTCATGCCCATTTCGAGCACGGCATATTCGCTGTCGCGCGGCATCCGGGCGAGGCTCAGCGGAACGCCGGTATGGTTGTTGTAGCTCTTGACCGAGCGGTGGGCCTTGCCGCTGGAGACGCGGTCGAGCGCGGCGAACAGCGCCTCCTTGGTGCTGGTCTTGCCGACCGAGCCGGTCACGCCGAAGATTTTCGCCGAGGTCCGCGCGCGGGCGGCGACGGCCAGAGCGGTGAGAGCGGCGGCGACATCGGGGACGAGGATGTGCGGACCCGAAACCGCCTGCGAGACGAGCGCGCCCGCCGCGCCCGCCGCAAAGGCACTGCCGACGAACTGGTGCCCGTCGGCGACTGTCCCCGGCATGGCGACGAACAAATCACCCGGTCCGACTTCGCGGCTGTCGAAGGTCACGCCGGTGACCTCGAACGCGATGCTCGCCGTCCCGCCGGTCGCGGTTTCGATTTCAGCGGAGGTCCACAGCGCGCTCACGCGGCGCACTCGCGCACCACGGCGACGTCGTCGAACGGGACGGTGCGGTCGGCGAGGACCTGCCCCTGCTCGTGGCCCTTGCCGGCGATGAGTACGATGTCGCCGCCCTGCGCCTCGGCGATGGCGGCGGCGATCGCTTCGCGCCTCCCGCCGATCTCGCGCAGCCCGGGCGCTCCGGCGATGACCTCGGCGCGGATCCTGGCCGGGTCCTCGGAGCGCGGGTTGTCGTCGGTGACGATGGCGAGGTCGGCCAGACGCGCCGCGACTTCGCCCATGGCTGCGCGCTTGCCGGTGTCGCGGTCGCCACCTGCACCGAACACGATGATCAGGCGTCCGGTAACATGCGGGCGAAGCGCGGCGATCGCGGCCTCGATCGCGTCGGGCGTATGGGCATAATCGACATAGACCGGCACGCCGGCGGGCGAGATGACCGCGCGCTCAAGCCGGCCGCGCACCGGGGACAGACGGCCCATGCCAGAGAAGGTCGCTGCCCACTCGCCCCCGCTTGCGAGCACCAGCCCGGCGGCAACGAGGACATTGGCGGCCTGGTAGGCACCGATCAGCGGCAGCGCGAGCTTATACTCCTTGCCGCCGTGGCGCAGCACCAGCGCCTGCCCGAGCGGGGTCGGCGACTGGCTAACCAGCTCGATCGTCCCGGCGCCCGGCCCGACCGTGATCAGCTTGAGGCCCCGCGCCGCGGCATGGGCGATGACCGCGCCCGAACGAGCATCGCCAGTCCACACCACCGCGGTCCCGCCGGCATCGACGACCTCGTCGAACAGCCGCATCTTGGCCGCGAAATACGCGTCCATGTCGGCGTGATAATCGAGATGGTCGCGGCTCAGGTTGGTGAAGGCGGCGGCGGCGACCGGCTGGCCTTCGGAGCGATACTGGTCGAGCCCGTGCGACGAGGCCTCATAGGCAACGTGGCTGATCCCCATCCGGCGCAACCCGGCGAGGTTCGACAGAAAGGTGACGATGTCGGGCGTGGTCAGCCCGGTCGTGACCTGCTCGTCGGCGGTGGTCACGCCCAATGTGCCGATCGACGCCGAGCGGTGCCCGGCCATTCGCCACAGCTGGCGGACCATCTCGACCGTCGAGGTCTTGCCGTTGGTCCCGGTGACCGCGACGATCGTGTCGGGATAGGGGGCGAGCAGTTTGGCGGCGAGCCGGGCGAACAGCCGCCGCGGCTCGGGGTCGGCGAGGTGGACCGCGCCGTCGACCCTAGCTTGCGGACGGGCGACCACCGCAACTGCGCCGCGCTCGATCGCCGAGGCGATATAGTCCTCGCCGTTGTGCACGCTTCCGGAGAAGGCGCCGAACACCGACCCTTTGGTCACCTTGCGGCTGTCAATCGCTGCGCCCGTTATTTCGATAGCGGATTCGATCCCGACCAGATCACAAAGGCGCATCGCTCAAGGCGCCTTGGCTTCGTGGACGAACGGCATCACCTCGGCCATGTTGGCATCGCGGTTCATGTCCGGCCGCACGCCAAGCATCGGCGCGATGCGACTAACGGCGCGCGAATAGGCCGGGCCGATGTTCCAGGCTGCGGTATGAAAACCAAATGTCTCCTTGGTCGGCTTGGGATCGTCGAGCATCATCACCATAGCGTAACGCGGCTCATCCATTGGAAATACGCCGGCGAAACTGGTGACGACCGCTGCGCTGGAATAACCGCCGCCTGAAACTTTCTCGGCAGTACCGGTCTTGCCGCCCACCCGGTATCCCGGAGCGTCGGCACGCCTGCCGGTTCCCTTTGTCACGACGAGGCGGAGAAGGGCGCGCGACTTGTAGCTCGTCGCCTCGGTGAACACGCGGTGGCCGGGACCGACGGGGTGAAATTTGTCGACTTTAAGGATGGTCGCGGGATGATAAACGCCGCCGTTGAACAAGGTGGCGTAGCCCGTAGCGAGATGCAGCGGCGTCACTGCAATGCCGTGGCCGAAACCGACCGTCATTGTCGCGACTTCGCCCCAATTATTGCCTGGAGTAAGCGTGCGACCGCGTTCTCTCAGTTCAATGGCGACGGGGGCCATGAATCCCATATTCTGAAGAAACGCCCGTTGGCGCGTGGCACCGACTTGCAGCGCGATCTGCGCAGTACCGATATTCGAGCTTTCCTTCATGATCTCGGCGACCGAGCAGGCACGGCCATACGGGTGCGTATCGTGAACCGTGACTTTGCCGTAATGGAATTCTTTCGGACAATTATACATTTGCCCGAATGATTTCACGATGCCCAAGTCCATCGCCATGCCGACAGTAAAGGGCTTAAAGGTCGACCCCAGTTCATAGACGCCGAGCGTCGCCCGATTGAAGCGCGCCTCGGGCGAGCCTCGCCCGGCAATGTTGGGGTTCAACGAGGGCAGCGACGTCATCGCGAGCACTTCGCCGGTGTGGATATCCATCACCACGCCCGCCGCGCCGATGGCCGAAAATTCCGTCATCGCTGTATTGAGCTCATGCTCGAGTGCTTGCTGCACCTTGCTCGAAATCGACAGGGTGATGGGGGTGCCGCGTGTCGCCGGATTGGACAGCTGCTTGTCGAATGCGCGTTCCGCCCCTGCCGCGCCATGCCCGTCAATATCGGTGAAGCCGAGCACGTGCGCGGCAAGGCTGGTCTGCGGGTAGAGCCGGTCGGGGGTGCGCTCGAGCGCGAGGCCCGGCTCGCCGAGCGCGTTGACCGCCTCGACCAGCTGCGGCGAGGCGCGGCGCTGGAGGTAGAAGAATGGCCTGCCCGAACGGAGCATGGCGAAATAGCTCGCCTCGTCCTTGTCGGGCATCAGCCGGGCGAGGTTACGGGCGAGCGCGAGCTTGTCGCCGATCACCTTGGGCGGCTGAAGCGCGATGCTCCACACGTCGATCGAGCTGGCGAGCGGCCGGCCGTCGCGATCAACGATGTCGCCGCGCGGCGGGATCAGCGCGCCCGGCCCGCCACGCCGCCCGGCATGGTCGCCGAACGCGGCGAGGTACAGCAGGCGCAGCGCGATGATCGCGATGATCCCGGCATAGACGATCAGCCCGAACATCAAGCGCTGGTGGACGATCGCGAGAATCTGCCGCCGCTGTCCGACCAGTCGGAGCCGCTCGGGCCTGGCGACGAGAGCGGGCGTCGGGGCGTTCATCAGTGCGTGGCTTTGTCCCTGGAGGCGCCGGACTTCGCCGGCTCATGGTGAGGCGACTGCTTGGCGTCAGCTTTGGTGCCGGGCAAGGCCTGCTGCTTGGCAACCGTCGCGATTATGACCGGCTTGGTCGTTGCCGAAACAGTTACCGCAGGTTTACGGGAAAGTTTCTCCGTCGCAAGCTTGGCGGCGGGCGTGTCGATCGTGGTCACGCGATAGCTTGCGACATGCATCAGGCTGGCAGGACCTCCGATCTGCGGCGCGGCGCGCTGCGGTGGCTGATCGGCCGCTTGCGTCGCGACGACATCGGCGTCGTCTTCCACGATCGGCGCGGCGGGCTTCGGCTTGGGTGCCGACGCCAGCACCACCGGCGTGGTCATGTCGACCTCGTCGTTCGGCCGCGCGAGCCGCGCGAGCTGGTAGCCGCCGTCGACGAACTGCTCGGCCTTGGGCGCCGACAGCGCCAAGACCTTGACGTTCCACCGCTCGAGCTGCTCGAGCCGACCGCGCGTGCCGATCTCGGTCTGCAGCGTCCGAATGTCGCGCTGCGCAAGCACGATCCTGGTTTCGACCTCCTCGAGCCCGGCGCGCTCGGCGGCGACCCTCAGCGAGACGAGGTAGCAACTCAGCGCCGCGAAGGCGACGGTGGCAACCGACATGACGGGGCGGAAGGAGCGGACGCTCATGCGCGGCCTCCTGAGGTTTTACGCGGGAACTTGGGCGAAACAGCTGACCGGGGCGAAGTGGGCGATCTAGACGAAACGGGCGACCGTAGCGAAACCGGGGGCGGCTGGTCCCACGCGGGCGCCGCGGTGCGGACTGCGCTTCGCAGCCGCGCCGAGCGCGCGCGCGGGTTTCGGGCCAGCTCGGCGTCCGAGGCGGACAGCGGCTTGGCGACTTCGTTGAAGCTGGGCGCGGGACCGGCGGCGGCCAGCGGGCGATGCCGCGATCCGGCCGGCAGGTCGCCGCTGCGCTCCTTCATGAAGCGCTTGACGATGCGGTCCTCGAGACTGTGGAAGGTGACCACCGCCAGCCGTCCGCCCGGCCGCAGCGCGCGCTCGGCGGCGCGCAGCCCGGCCTCGAGCTCGTCGAGCTCGGCGTTCAGGTGGATGCGGATCGCCTGGAAGGTGCGCGTTGCCGGGTCGGACTTCATCCCCGGGTGATGGCGCAGCGCCTTGCGCACCACGGCGGCAAGCTCGGCGGTCCGCGTGAGCGGGCGAGCGGCGACGATCGCGCGGGCCACCGAGCGGGCGCGCGGCTCCTCGCCATATTCCTTGATGACCCGCGCGATCTCGGCCTCGTCGGCCTCGTTGAGGAATTCGGCGGCGGTCAGCCCGGCCTGGCTCATCCGCATGTCGAGCGGGCCGTCCTGGCCGAAGGCGAAGCCGCGCTCGGCCTGGTCGAGCTGCATCGAGCTGACCCCGATGTCGAGCACGATCCCGTCGACCGGCAACAGGCCACGCTCCTCGAGCAGCCGGTCCATCTGGCTGAATCGTTCCTCGATCAGGGTCAGGTGGGCGTCCGGGACGAGGTTCGGCCCGTTCGCGATCGCATCCGGATCGCGATCGAAACCGATCACTCGCCCCGCCCCCGCTCCGAGCAAGGCGCGTGTATAACCCCCCGCTCCGAACGTGCCATCGACCAGTGTTTCGCCCGGGACGAGGCGAAGCGCGGCGACGACTTCATCGACCAGTACCGGCACGTGGCCCGGAGGGATGGCCTGGGGCGCATTGGGACTCATGCGCTCAGGCCCCGTTCCTCGAGCCGGAAGCGGGCGATGTCTTTCATGTCCTCGGGGATGCGCGCATCGCCCAGGAACAGCTTTGGATTCCAGATCTGGAACGTCTCGCCGGCGCCGAGAAACAGCGCAAGCTCGCCGATCTGCCCTTTTCGCCGCATCATGGGCGGCAGGACGATCCGGCCCGACGTGTCGTAGGGGGTTTCCTCGGTGGCGGCGAACGCCATCAGGTTGCGCCGCTGATACTCCAGCTCGGCGTCAGGATTGGTTTCTTCCTTTTCGAGCAGCCGTTCGAGCTTGGCATGGCGCAGCGCGGCATAGGCCGGGTCATAAGCCGACAGCGCGTCGAACTGGTCATGCTTGGCGAGGACGATGGTGCGCGAGTCGCCGCGCCGCTCGATCACCGCGCGCAGGAAGGCGGGCACGGACACACGCCCCTTGGCGTCGACCGCGTTCAGCGCACTGCCTTGGAACAGATGCTCCAGCGCCACTGCCGACTCCCCTTGTGCGCCCATGGCGCACGGACCACTCCCAAGATGCGCTTGACGCGCACCGCGAATTCAGTGCGCAAAGCCCCCCGTTCGCAAAGGCGGGTGCCTTCGCGACCGTCGTGAATTCGAGATGGGTTGCCCCGCGCTACAGTCGCTGTTGGTAACCTAGGTTGGGCGGGGATTCAATGGGTTTTCATGCCATTACTGGGGATTTCATGCCTAATTGCGGATTTAGGCGCCTTTTCAGTAACTTCGCGTGCCAAGTAAAGGGCAGTGTTCTCCTATCGTTCGCGGTGGATGAGCCTGTGGATAAGCCTGTTGGTTCGGCGCCCGCACGGTGGGCCGTGCGAAAGTATCGATCAAGTAAAGAGACTCGGGGGCAGAGTCGTTCGGAGACGAGCGGTCAGCGCTCGAGGCGGTCCAGTTCGGCGACCACTGCGTCCAGATTCTGTTGCTCGCTGTCGCCACTGAGCTCGGGACTGAGCAGATCGGCGTCGGCGATGATTGTCGCCTTGCCCCGTCCGATGGCACATCGCGCGACCAACCCGGCGGCGGCGATCTCGCATGATCTGCTGGCGAGCAGGCCCGGCGACGACAGGATAAGCGCGCGGCCATCGAGCCTGGCCTTGGCCGCGCCGCGCTCGGCCGGGGCTTCGAGGGTCACCCCCCAATGGCCGAGCAGCCCGGTATCGGCGAACCCCGGCGGCGGGCGAAGCGGATCGCCGAACGGGCGCGCGCTCGGCCAGTCGAGCGCAGGATCGGCGAGCAGCAGCACCCGTCCGCCCTGCCGCACCCAGTCGTCGAGATCGACCAGCGCTGCGGCGGTCTGCGCGCGGGGATGGGCCATCAGCAGCAGGCGAAAGCTGGCGAGGCTTGGGCCATCGGCCAGCGCGATCGGCTTAACATTATAGCGTTGCTCCAGCCGCGTCAGCGCCGGCGATCCTCCACCGCCAAGCGTGAAATTCTCACCAAAGACCAACGGCAGGCTGGTGAGCAGGAGCAGCGCTGGTCGCGCCGCCAACGGACGAGCGGGGAGCGCAGCGGGAGCGGTGCGGATGAGACCGGCCAACGCAATCGCGGCCGCCGTCAGCGCGGCCAGCGACAGGCTCGCAACCAGCCAGCGCCGGCGACCTATCCTCAACGCGCCGCGCTGTTGCGGGCGATTTTGTTGCCGCTATCGGCAGAGGGACCGGGAGCGACCCCGAGATCGGACAACGGGTCGCTTGGCTCGTCGATATTGTGTGCGGTGCCGGCCGAATTGGGAATGACCGCGCCCTCTCGGCTCGAGCGACTGACGACCGCGCCCAGGAGAACCAGCAGGAACACGAACGCAAGGCCCGTCAGCCCGATGCGAATGCGCTGCACGCTCTCCCTTCCCCTCGTTCGCCCTGCAACCAGCCTATGCTTCGCGGGTCTCAATTGCAAACCCGCCTTGACGGCGGCCCTCCTACGAGCAAGAGATGCCGACCATGAACCGAATCCTCATCATCGCCGCCCTCGCCGCCACTGCGCTCACCGCGTGCGGCAAGGAAAACCACACCATCGTCGCCGGATCGAAGGACGATAATGCTGTGATCAACGCCGCCGCCGTCGTCATGCCACCGGCGATCGAGTCGAGCAAATCCTACCGCTGCAAGGACAATGGCGTCGTCTACATCGACTGGCTCAACGACAAGAAGACCGCCGACCTGCGCTCGAAGAAGGATGGCGAGGCGACCCGCGTCGTCTCCGCCGAAGCCGGCAAGGCGATGACCGCCGCCGGTTACTCGCTGACCGGAACCAAGGATTCGGCGACGATCACGGTCGAGCGTCCGGGCAAGGGCTCGCAAAGCTGCAAGGCGTAACTTCACGAACATCGCGCATGTGAGGGCGGCGAACCTTGGTTCGCCGCCCTTTTCGTTAGAGGTCGGGGAGGGATTGCTTCGCGCGGCCCCAACCGGCGAGGAGGGGCGAGGCGGCGCGGTCGAGCAGTTCGTCGACGTCGCGGATGGTGAAGCGGTTGGCGCCTTTCGTACTCGCAACTTCACTCCAGTCGATCGGAGCCGCTACTGGAGCCCTTTCGCGGGCGCGGACTGAATAAGGTAACACCGCGGTCGCGCCGCGCTGGTTGCGCAGCCAGTCGATGAAGATTCGCCCGGTGCGCTGGTGCTTGCGGATGTTGGCGGTGAATTCGTCGGGGAATTTCTCGGCGATCGCGCGGCTGAACCGTTCGGCGAAGGACTTGACCGCGGGCCAGTCGGCGCTCTGGTCGAGCGGCGCGACGACGTGGATGCCCTTGCCACCCGACAACAAGGGAAAGGTCTCGAGCCCCAAGTCGCCGAGCAGCGCGCGCAACCGCTCGGCTCCCGCGCGGACCGCGCCGAAGTCGAGCCCCTCGTCGGGGTCGAGGTCGAACACCATGCGGTCGGGTTTCTCCAAAGGATCGATCCGGCTGCCCCAGCCGTGGAACTCGATCGTCCCCATCTGAACGCAGCCGAGGAGGCCCTCGACGCGGTCGACGAAGAGATAGTCCTCGGTCGACCCGTCCTTTTCCGAAATCGGAACATGGTGGACGAATTCCCCCATCGACCCGCTATCGTGCTTCTGAAAAAAGCAGTGCTTCGATCGCCCCTGCGGGCAGCGGATGAGGGTGAGTAGGCGGTTGGCGGCGTCGACCATGATCGGCGCGGCAATCGCGGCATAATAGTCGGCGAGTTGACCCTTGGTAATTTCATCGCCGGGGAAAATGACGCGATCGGGGTTGGTGATCCGCGCCCCGAGGCTGGCGAAGGTCGCGCGGCTGGCCAAGCTCGCCTTGCCTGCCTTCGCCGGAAGTTTCTCCGCCACTTCGCGCACCACCTGGCCGGCGCGCTTGTCCTCGCGCAGCGCGATGAAGCTGGGGTGGCGAAGCGTGCCCTCGCGCGTGAATTCGGTAAAGGCGATCTCGGCGACGAGGCTCGGCGTGATCCAGTGCGACCCGCGCATCACCGCGCGCGGCACCTTGGCCGGCGGCTCCTCGACCTTGAGCGGCGCCATCGTCGCGCGCAGACTTTCGATCAGCTTGGCGTCGAACCCGGTCCCGACCTTACCGGCATAGGTCAGCGTCGTCCCGTCACGAACCGCCAGATGGAGCGAGCGGAAGCCGCGCCGTTTGTCGCTCTCCTGCCAGCCAATGATGACGAACTCCTGGCGGTTGGTGCACTTGACCTTGAGCCAGCTCTTCGCGCGCGACGAGCGGTAGGGCGCGCTCGCCTTCTTGGCGATGATCCCCTCCCCGCGTTCCTTGCAGATCGCTTCGAACAGCGCCTCGCCCTTGGCGAGGATGTGGTCGCCGTACAGGATCGGCCCACCGACCCCTTTCAACAGTGCCGCGAGCCGTTGCTTGCGCTCGAGATTGCCGAGCTTGCTGATGTCCTCACCCTGGTCGACGATGAGGTCGAAGGCGTAGAAGGCGAGGTCGGCCTTGCCGCCCTCGAGGCTCGCCTGGAGCAACTGGAAATCGGGTTTGCCATTGGCCCCTAGCACGACCGCCTCGCCATCGATCAGGCAACCGCCGGGAAGGTCGGCGGCGGCCTTGACGATCCCGCGAAACTTGTCGGACCAGTCGTTGCCACCCCGGGTCCACGCCGTCGCAGCCCCGCCGCCGGTCGCCAGCAGCAGCCGGTAGCCGTCGTATTTATACTCGAAAATCCAGTCCGACCCGGTCGGCACCGCGTCGACCAGCGTGGCGAGTTGCGGCGAGCGGAACGCAGGCGGCGTGATTCCCGGCTTGCGTTTCGTGCGCCCGCCAGCGTTGCCGCGCTGGTTGCTCTCCCACACATCCGCCCCCGCCGCGATCTCGGCCATCGTCCGACCGGTCGTGACGCTGCTCAGCGCCTGCTCGACCAGCGCTTCGCCGGCACTGCTGGCGAACTCGTCGGTGACCTTCTTGAGCATCCAGTTCTCGCCGCGCTCGCCAGGCTTGGCCTTGAGGCGAAACATCACCCATTCGCCCTTCATCCGCTCGCCGATGAGGGTGAAGTGGAGATGTCCCTCCTCGATTGTCTTGCGTGGGTCCTTGTCGGGATGCGGGATCCACCGGCCGCGGTCCCACAGCATCACCGTGCCCCCGCCATATTCGTCCTTGGGGATCGTCCCCTCGAATGTCCCGTAGTCGAGCGGATGGTCCTCGGTCCGCACCGCAAGGCGATTGTCGTGCGGGTCAACGCTCGGCCCGCGCGGCACCGCCCAACTCTTGAGCACGCCGTCCATCTCGAGCCGGAAGTCCCAGTGGAGCCGGCTCGCGTCATGCTTCTGGACGACGAAGCTGTCGCCGCTGCCTTTAAGCTTGCGGCCCCTGGGCTCGGCAGTCTTCGCGAAGTCGCGCTTCGCGTTGTAGGTCGCGATGTTGAGCTTGCGCGGGGGCATCGGGTCAGGCCCGCCTGCGCGCCGGTGCGGGCTTGACCGGCGCCGTCTTTACCGATGCTTTTTTCGCCGGTGCCGCCCTGGCTTTCGCCACGGGCTTCTTCGCCGGGACCTCTTCGTCCGCCCCGCCGAGGCTCTTCTTCAGCGCCGCCATCAGGTCGATCACGTTCGACCCCTTCGCCGAGCCGCCGTCGTCGGGATCCTGAATCACCAGTTCGCCCTTCTTGCGGCGTTTCTCCTCGATCAGGCCGCGCAACGCATCGACGTAGCGGTTGTGGAATTCCGACGCGTCGAACGTCCCCGCCTTCTTCGCAATCAAGGTGCCGGCCAGTTCGAGCAGGTCGGGATCGGGCTCGGCATCGCCGATCTCGCGGAAATAGGAGGAGGCCTTGTTGACCTCGTCCAAGTAGCGCAGCGTCTCGAGCACCATGCCCTTGCCGCACGGTTTGAGGCTGACGACATATTCCTGCCCGCGCATCGCAAGTTGCCCGACCCCGATCTTTTTCGCCGCGCGCAATGCGTCGCGCAGCACGATGAACGCCTCTTCCGCCAGATCGTCGGCGGGCACCACGAAATAGGGCTTGTCGTAATAGATCGCGTCGATGTCGGCGAGATCGACGAACTGGGTTAGCTCCAATGTCCTGCGGCTCTCGAGCTTGACGCTCTCGATCTCCTCGGGCTCGAGCAGGACATATTCGCCCTTCGCGACCTCGAACCCCTTGATGATCTCGTCGGTGTCGACCGGGCCGATGCCGGGCACGACCTTCTCATATTTGACGCGCTTGCCCGACGGCTCGTGGATCTGGTGGAAGGCGATCGACGCGCCGCTTTTGGTCGCCGGGTAAATCTCGACCGGAATCGCGACCAGTGCCAGCCTGATCTGTCCCCGCCATGCCGGACGCGCTGCCATCGGATGATCGCTCCTTGGTTGTGGAGCCGGTTCAATCGGCTCCTTGGTTCTGGAGCCGATTCAATCGTTCAGCGGAGGAGTCGTTCCGGATTGGCGGGGGCCGGCTCAGGCGGTCCGTGCGGATCGCTCGATCGTCGCGCCGAAGCTGCCAGGCTCGCTGAACAGCGCCGCGACCTCGCCGGCGGCGATCGGCTTGCTCAGCAGGAATCCCTGCACCGACGAGCAGCCGTGCGCGTAGAGTTCGGCCAGCTGGGCGGTTTCCTCGACGCCCTCCGCCGTCGTCTCCATCCCGAGCGCGCGGGCGAGGTCGGTGATCGCGCGGACGACCGCGCTTGCGCCGGGCCGGGTCAGCAGCGCCTGGATGAAGCTGCGGTCGATCTTCAATTTATCGAACGGGAAGCTCTGCAGGTAGCTGAGGCTCGAATAGCCGGTGCCGAAATCGTCGAGCGCGATGCGGATGCCGAGCGACCGCAGCGAGTGGAGCAATTTCAACGTCGCTTCGCTGCCCTCGAGGAAGATCGATTCGGTAATCTCGACCTCGAGCCGGTGCGGCGCGAGCCCGCTCGCGGCGAGTGCGCCGAGGATCGTCTCGCTGAGTCCGCTGCGGTGGAACTGGACCGACGAGACGTTGACCGCGACCCGGACATGGTCGGGCCAGCTCGCCGCCTGGTGGCACGCCTCGCGCATCACCCACGCGCCGATCGGCACGATCATCCCGGTGTCCTCGGCGACCGGGATGAAATCGAGCGGCGAGACCAGCCCGCGCGTCGGGTGATTCCAGCGGATCAGCGCCTCGAACGAGCCGATGAGGCCCTTCTCGAGGTCGAACAACGGCTGGAAGTGAAGCTCGAACTCGCCGCGCACGATCGCCAGGCGAAGGTCGCTTTCGACCTGCCGCCGCTCCTGCGCGCGGGCATTGAGGCTTTCCTCGAAGAAGCTGTAGGTGCCGCGCCCGTCGGCCTTGGCGCGATACAAGGCGAGGTCGGCGTTGCGCAGCAGCGTCGCGGCATCGATGCCGTCGTCGGGCGAGAAGGAAATGCCGATGCTGGTCGACGGGGTGATCTGCTGACCCTCGAGCTCGATCGGGCGGGCGACGGCCTTGATCAGTTCCTGCGCGAGGCGATCGACCGAGAGGCGCCCGGCGACGAGCGGCTGGACGACGACGAATTCGTCCCCGCCAAGCCGCGCGACGAAACAGTCGCGCGCCGTTTCGCGCAGCCGCGCCGCCAGCGCGACGAGCAACTGATCGCCGACGCCATGCCCCATCGTGTCGTTGACCGTCTTGAAATGGTCGAGGTCGAGGCACAGCAGCGCGAGCAAATCGCCCGAACCCGAGCGTTCGAGCAGCAGGTCGACGTGGCGGTGGAACATCGACCGGTTGGCAAGCCCGGTCAGCACGTCGTTGAACGCGAGGTGGGTGATGCGCTGCTCGCGTTCCTCGATCTCGCGTGCCATGCGGTTGAAGCCGCTCGCCAGCCGCGCCAGCTCGTCGCGGCCTTCGACCGCAAGCTGGCGATAATCGCCCTCGGCGAGCCGCTCCGCCGCCTCGTCGAGCCGCTCGAGCGGTTCGGTAATCCGCCGCGCGGTCCGCCACGTCGCGACGATCACCACGATCAGCCCGAGCAGCGCGATCAGGCCCATCGCCCATTGCACCGGGCGATAGGCGGCGAGCGCCTCGGCGCGCGAATAGCTCAGCAGCAGCGCGGCGCGGTCGCCGGCGACCATCGCCGGCAGCGACTTGGCGAAACCGATCGAAGCCGTGCCGCCGATCGACGCGTTGAACGCTTCATGCTTGTCGAGGCTGTCCGCGACCGGGGCGGCGACGTCACCGGCGAGCAGCGAGCCATCCGCCGCGTCTCGCCATCGTCCGGGCCCGGCGCTGACAATCACCCCGGCATGAAGCGGGATCGCCGACAATTTCTCGAGTCCGCGCAATTCGCGCGCGTCGATGTCCGAAGCGAACACGATCCAGCCGGTCAGGGTCGGCGCCATGATCGGTGCGGCCGCGACCTGCCTGGTCCTGCCGCCGATCGCCGCGACGCCCGACATCTGGCCGCTGTCGAGCGCGTCCCACAGGCGGGCGATGTCACGGCGCAGGGCCGGCTGCTCGATACCGATGACCCGGCCGTCGGCGCTGATCACGACAGCGAGATTGGCGTTGAGCCTTCCCTTCAGATTGGCGAGCGCCGAGGCCGCCGTCGCCGAATCGCCCGTCGCCGAGGCTTCGCGGAAGCCGAAATCGCGCGCGAGCAACTGCGCCGCGTCCTGCATCTGGCGCGTGCGCTGCTGCCACAGACGGTCGTAGACCGCGCCGCTCGCGACCAGCTGGCGCGCCACCTGGACCCGCGCGATCTCCTGGACCGAGATGCTGAACAGCGCCGACACTGCGAACAGCACGCCGGCGAACAACCCGGCGTAGAGCACCGCCAGCCGCGTGCTGAGCGACCGGAACTGGAGCTCCGGCAGAAGGGCCATCAATAGCCGCCCATGTCGTGCATCGGCGGAGCTCGCAGCTTGACGGCGAAGCTTTCGCTGTGGGCGGCGGCGGAGAGCGCGACTTGGCGACTGACGGTCGCGTCGGGCGCCCGCAGGAACGGATGCCACAGCTTGATCGTCACCGGCCCGGCCGGGGCGTCGCGGAAGGTAACGCTGCCGTCCTTGCCAGTTCGCGCGGTCCACGCCGTGTCGGTAACGAACAGGAAAGCACTCATCTGGTCATGGATGTTGCAGCCGATCGCGATCGTCCCGGGCTTGTCGAGCGTGATGCTGCGCGACTGGTCGCGGGCAAACAGCTTGAATTCGAACCTTTTGGGCGCCGAGAAGCTGTAGACGTGATGCCGCGTCGCATCGAAATTGGGGAAGGTGACGGTGCCCCCGACCGGCACGATCGTCACGAACGGGTGAAACTGGAGGTTGCGCTGCTCGACCGCCTGACTGGCGACCGCGCGCGGCGCGACGGGGGGGCGCCCGACCGGCCTCAGCGTAACGACCGCATCGGACACCGGTCGGCCGTTGCCGTCGACGACGCGCACATACAGCGTCGAGGCGGCGAGCGGTGTCGCCCACAGCCAGGTCGCTACAACCGCGGAAAGAAGACGCTGCATAATGCCACCATAATGGCGGCACGGTAAACGTAGCGTTTAAGCCTACCAGCGAATGCGCAGCGATCCCTGGAGCTGGTTCTGCACCTGGCGCGCGGCGAGGCCGACGCGTTCGCGGCCGGCGCGGCGGCTGTCGATATGGATATATTCAACCAGCGCCGAGAGGTCGGGCCCCAGCGACCGCTTGCCCGCGGCGGTTACCGCCCAGCCATGCTCGTCGTCGGCGCTCGTGACTTCGCAGCCATGATTGCGGGTCGCGAAGGCCTCGCCCCGGGCGGACAGCGACGCCTTGTCCCCGAACCGCTGGGTGATCAGCGCGAAGGCCGAGCGGAACCGCATGTCCACCAGTCGCCTCCCCTCCTCGACGAACCCCATCACCGTGTGTCCGCGCATCGCCTGCGCGCGCAGTTCGGTCGCTGGGCCGAGCGTGGCGGTTACCCCGACATTGTCGAACCGCGTCCGCCAGCCCCATTCGAGATATTGGTCGACCGCCTCGGGGTCGCCGCCATTGTCATAGTGGATGACCTCGACCTTGATCGGGGCGCGAAGCTGCCACGCGGCGCGCGCATACCAGCCCGGCCGTTTGAGGAACCCGCCATCCATCTCCTTGAGCGGGTGGGTGAACGGCGGCTGGTAGGGCTCGATTCCGCTCGCCAGCGGAGGCAGCGAAACCTTGCGCCACGCCAGCGCCTTGAGGTCGTGCAGCGCCCATCCGCGAAAGGCGAGCAGCGCGCCGGCGGTATCGTTGGCGTCGACCAGAGCGGCGGTCAGCCCGAGCTTGCCGCCTCCGACGGCGACGCTCGCGGTCGCTTCGGCGCCGACGAACTTCACTTCCTCGCCGATCCAGCTGTTGATCGCCGATGGCGTTATGGTGTCGCGCAACCCCCATTCGGGGCCGCCATGTTCGAGGCTGACCGGCGGCCACATCAGTCCGGCGCGGGCGCTGAACTTGATCGGGCCGTTCGTCAGCGGCTTGAAGCCAAGGTAAGCCTCGGACAGCCCGGCCTCGACCCGGTCGCGTTGCTGGACCGTGCCGACGATGGTGGCCGACAGCGCCCAGCCAAGCTTGGGCTGCCACACGATATCGGCCGACCCAAGGCTCGCGCGAAGCCGGCCGTTCGAGCTTGCGCCGTCCTCGCGCCCGCCGAAGCGCAGTTTCCCGAACGCGCCATCGACCCACGATCGCTCCCCGTCCACCGCCACCGCGCGAACGTCGCCAGTCAGCAGGAACGTGTCGGCGGAGAAGAGGTTGACCCCGGAATCGGCACGTGCGGACGAACTCGCGACAAGCGCCACCGCGCCGGCCACGCGCAAGACCGCCAACGGCGATATCCTCCACATCATTCGACCGTCATGCGCCCACGCCAGTTAAGAGCGCGTTTATCACGGTCGGTCGGTCGGGTTGGAGCCGGATGGTGCGGCCCCCGTTGACCGGGGCAATTTGCCATGCCAATCGTTTTCGAGCTGTAAAAGCAGGTCGCCGA
The DNA here is from genome assembly GCF_025362505.1 of Sphingomonas sp. GTDB lineage: Bacteria > Pseudomonadota > Alphaproteobacteria > Sphingomonadales > Sphingomonadaceae > Sphingomicrobium. The sequence continues at coordinate 72,399 of NZ_JANYGG010000067.1, forward strand.
TCGACGTTCATCGACCAGCCAACTGCTTGATCCGCGGGTGTAGCTCAATGGTAGAGCAGAAGCCTTCCAAGCTACGAATCTCCGCAGATTTGCGCGGCTTTCACTGTAAACTGGCGCCGAAAAAAGCCCATACACATCAAAGCGTTCAGCGATTGCTGTAAACTTCTAAGCCTCTCCGTGTTGCGTCTTCTCGGATTTCCGCTCTCCGACACATTGCGGACATTACGGCCCGATCGATCGGAACTTCAACAAATCACTTTTTCAGGCAATAGTGTTTTTTTCCGTTGCGATTTGCACAATGGGGTTGTAAGGGTCGAGTCTCATTTGGAGATCACCCATGCCTGACATCAGCGTTCCAATATCGACTTCCACTTTCATCGGATTAGTGGATTTTCTCCGAGAGAAAAATAGCTCTCGCGACCCCATAGAAGTCATTGGATCGGCACTCGATTACTGGATGGACAACGCTGATTGGAAGGATGAAATATTGTCACCGCCGCCGCTGGTGGGAGCGGCAACAGGATACAGTTGGAAGTCCCTTTTTCTACCTTCCGGGACCACGCTGAGGATTAGATACGACGGAACGTATTTTTATGCACGGGTCGAAGGCGACACGCTGATGTATCAGCAAAACCCGGTGAAAAGTCCGAATCAATTTGCGTTGAAGGTAACAGGGGGCGCTCGTGATGCTTGGCGCGACGTCTGGGTAAAGCGGCCCAGTGACAAAGACTATGTGGTTGCTAACTTCCTACGGGCCAACAAACCGGAGACGGGGCAATGACCAGTCTCGCCCTTACCAATCACGCGGGGGTGCGGATGGCCCAGCGAGGCCTTCTCCCGAGCGATATTGATTTAATCATGGCCATTGGTTCTGAGGTCGAGGACGGAGTCTTCTTGCGGAGAAAAGATGTCCAAGTCTTTGAGCGGGCAGTTCGGTGCCTGTTAGGACGGGTAAAGAAACTCGAGGGGAAGCGTTTGGTGGTGACAAATGGATATCTTGTGACCGCATTTCATGCGTCTCCACGAGAGCAACACCGTCTGATGCGCCCGCGCAAGTGGGGGCGTCCGCAATCCACCCAAACCAAACCTTAGACGTGGATGGGCGACCGTCAATTTAGACCGGGTGATTGCCTGTATCCGGGTCAGACCTCCGAGCTATTTGTAGGACTTCCCATTGACAGTGCTTCGGACCTTCGCGGAGCGCTCCCAGGGAAACGCGAGCCATTATCATCCTTGGCGCTGACCCACGGGTCGTTACATAGGTCGCAACGAGCGTTGCCTTCCGCGCACTTGATCTGCCTGACTCCTGTCAGGCATGGCCGTTGTGCAGTAGTTTCAATATTCGTTAGTTTTC
>NZ_JANYGG010000077.1 GCF_025362505.1 Sphingomonas sp.
CCGACGCCACCAGATCAGCCCAGCTTACGCCGACCCCTTCGAGCAGCTTCGTTGCCATCATCGCAGCAGCGGCCCGCTCACCATCGTGCGAAGAGCCAAGCATGCCTGCCAGGATGGGGCCGCGTTCCCTAAAGCGCCCCATGGTGCCGCCTCCCCGAAGTCAGGTCGTCGACCTCCAATTTCGTGGCACGGCTCAATTCCGCTGCGTAACGACCAGCCACGGCGTGACCTCGAGGAGTGTCGGGGAAGCGCTGTTCGGCATTGCGACCGTCGCTAGGAACCGGGCTGATGTGGACGACCAGCCCCACGGGTGATCGTTCGATCGCGATGATCGGCGAGGGCGCCGAACCAGGCAGCCCCGCAGCTTGGCCGGGCAAATCATTCGCCGAGGGCAATGACCGCGCTTGGCCGCCAAGAGAGCGAGCCTGTCCGCCGAGGCTGTGTGCCTGCCCCGAGAGCTTTTGCGCTACGCCCGGAAGGCGCTGGGCCAGGCCGAGGGCTTGAGGATCAACAACGCGAGTTGCACGCGATGAGGTGAAGCGCCGGATCGCGTCGGCGAGAGACTTTCGCGAGGCGGCCATCTCAAGCGGCCTGCAAAATGCGCTTGAGGCTGGCGACGTTTACTAACACGCGCCGCCCCACACGTACTGTCTCTAGTTCCCCGGTTCCCGCCAATTCCCACAGCTTTGTGCGACCGAGACCGCTCATGGCTTGTGCGCCACTTATCGTCGTTGTGATGGGTTCTAACATTGTCCGCGTGATGGGTTCTAACATTGTCCGCTCCGTCCTTGATGTTCAGTCACGGACGACAATGAACATCAGGAGGTCGGACAGTTTCTATGCTGCTGTTTTATCCGTTGGTCTGGCTAAACGCTCCCCCATCTCCCCGATCAGATCCTCAGCGAACTTTTGCGCCTCGGACTTTGTGGGTGAGGGGCCGTGCAACTCGGCGAGTTTATCGACAACCATCTGTCTATGGGTATCAAAATCAGGATCGTTCCCTGGAGTGGGTGCCGCCAACCGCCAGCTTTTAATTGCACTTTCCGTCAGGGCCGGCAGCCCGCGTTCAGAGCTGTGCCCCAAGAATCCTGCTTCGGTTGCAAGCTTAGCTACCTCCCGATACGCCTCCTCAATGCCGTAGCCACCGCATCGAAGAACCTTGTGCGCGCTGAGCATCAAGTCCCGAGTGGCATTGTCGTGAACACTTTTCCCTTTCTTGAGGGGCGACGGCACCAAGATTGTATCAGTCTTGCCATGGTACAACGCATCGAGCGACCTGAATAATGTTCCGATCGATTTGTAATGTGAAGGACCGTCGTCTAGATTTGCCAGTTGAAGGTCGAGCATTGAGACGAGTGTGAGCAACCCCTGTCGTTTTTCTTCCAAAGTGGCCGTCTCGGCGAAAAACCGTTGATCGATCAAGCGTAGAGAGTCGCTCAAATCGCGCATCCACGTCGTAGTTTCGCTCACCCGACCAAGCTCAGCACGTTGCTATGTCCGGTGCAGAAGTCGCCCCATGCATCGAGTAGCTTGCGCCGCATCTCGACAAACTTGGCCCGCTGGTAAGCGCGCACCACCTGATCGGGCACGACGTGCGCCAGAGCGGCCTCACAGACGGCCTCTGGCATCGTTGGCATCTGTTCCGCCGCCCAAGTCCGGAACGACGAGCGGAAGCCATGCACGGTCTCGCTGCGTCCGGCATCGCGCATCGCCTTGCTGATCGACATGTCCGACAGCATCCTTCCGCCCGAGCCGGGGAAAATCGAGGCGTCCGCAAGCGTCGTGCGTATCTTTTTCGCCCGACCCAGCACCGCGATCGCCGTTGGGGATAACGTGATCACATGCTCTTGGCCGTTTTTCATAAGAGATGCAGGCCTAGTCCACGTCCGGGCGTCCAGATCAACGTGCGACCACATCGCCGAACGAACTTCGCCCGATCGTGCCGCCGTCAGCATTGTAAACTGCAGAGCGAGTCGGCCCGCCGTGTCAGTCTTGTCGATCAGCTCGGTCATGAATACCGGGACTTCGCTGTAGGGCATGGAGGCGAAGTTGCCGGGCCGATCCTGCTTCGACAGCAACGGGCGCAGGCCATCGCGAGGAGCGCCCATAGACCGCCATCCGCTCCCCTTGGCGAAGTCGAGCACCGTGCCGATCCGCTGGCGAAGCTTTCGCGCCGCAGCCGGCTTCTCCCGCCATAGGGGGGACAGGACGGCAACGATGTCCTTCTCGTCTATGCTATCTACCCGCAGCGAACCTATCTTAGGGAAGACGTGAAGCTTGAGGGTAGAGAGGAACGCATCGGCATGGCGCATCTTCCAACCCGCCTTGCGCGCTCCGTGGCACGCCTCGGCGGCAACCTTAAATGTCGGGATCGTAAGCTTCGCCTTGTCGCGCATTGCGATCGGATCAAGACCGGCCCGCGCCGCCTTACGTAAATCCCGGGCCTTGTCCCGCGCCTCTTCCAGAGTCGCATCAGAAAGTGCACCTAGGCCAATGTCCCGCCGCTTGCCGCCGACCTGAACTCGCAGCACCCAGGAGCGCGCCCCCGTTTCCGAAACCAGCAGATAAAGGCCAGCACCGTCGCCATGCCGGCCGGCCTTCGCCGTCTTCACTTTCAATGCAGTTAAGCCAGCCACGGGGTTACTCCCTCACATACTCCCACATATTGACGCGGTTTTGAGCGAACGTCAACGGTCAATGGCGGTAGAACATAACAGGAAGAGTGGCAGTTTCTAGCGGGTGCTTCGGCTGGTGGCGAACGGCAGCGAATACTGCGCTGGATGCCCCGCGAGGATTCGAACCTCGATTAACGGAGTCAGAGTCCGTAGTCTTACCATTAGACGACAGGGCAGCGCCGGCGGCCGGCAGATACGGTAGGGGGCGCGGCCGTGTCAACGCCGTCGGTCCGGGCTGGACCGTTGCACAATGGCCTCAATCCGGATTAAACTGGCGCCAGGTCAGCCGCGGGTATGTCTCGCGGTGCAGAGCAGATTGGTCAGGTCATGGCGCACGTCGCCGCAACTGCACCCGCGCCCGAGCCGGGCAGCGCCGGTGCGCCGTCGCGGCCCTCGGGCAAGCCGCAGCGCCACACCTATGGCGCGGTCGACCTCGGCACGAACAACTGTCGCCTGCTGATCGCCCGGCCCGACGACGGCGTCTTCACCGTGCTCGACGCTTTTTCGCGTGTCGTTCGCCTGGGCGAGGGGCTGGGGCAGACCGGACGATTGTCGCAGCCGGCGATGGACCGCGCGGTCGGCGCCCTCGCGATCTGCGCCGACAAGCTGCGCCGCCGCCACGTTTCGCTGTCGCGCTCGGTTGCGACCGAAGCCTGCCGGCGGGCCGAGAATGGACGCGAATTCGTCGAGCGGGTGCGCACCGAGACCGGCCTCGCGCTCGATATCATCCCGCCGCAGGAGGAAGCGCGGCTCGCCGTGCTCGGCTGCCACAAGCTGCTCGAGCCGGGCGACGGGCCGGCGCTGATCTTCGATATCGGCGGCGGGTCGACCGAGCTGGTGCTGGTCGAGCCGGGGGCCGCCACCCCGCGCATCCGCGCGTGGTGGAGCGTGCCGTGGGGGGTGGTGTCGCTGACCGAGACCGAGGGCCGCGCCGCGATCGAGGGGCCCGAGCGGGTCGCTGCCTATGCCCGGATGCGCCAGCGCGTGTTCCGCAGCTTCGCGCGGTTCGTCGAGATGCTGCCCGAAGACCGTCACGACATTCGCCTGCTCGGGACCAGCGGGACGGTAACGACATTGGCCAGCGTGCATCTCGCGCTGCCGAGCTATGATCGACGCGCGGTCGACGGGCTGCAGGTGCCGATCGAGGCAATGCGGCGGATCAATTTGATGATTGCCGGGATGGACCTCGCCGAGCGTTCCGCGCTGCCGTGCATCGGCGCCGACCGGGCCGACATGGTCGTCGCCGGTTGCGCCATTCTCGACGCGATTCTCGACATCTGGCCGGCGGAGCGACTGGGCATCGCCGATCGTGGTATCCGCGAGGGCATCCTGCGCAGCCTGATGGCGCGCGACGGCTACGTCCTGTGAGCGCCAGGTCATGAGCAGGGGCGGGCAGGGCGATCGCCAGCGGATCAAGACCGCGCGGGGGCGCAAGAACAGCTCGATCATGTGGCTCCAGCGGCAGCTCAACGACCCCTATGTCCGCCGCGCGCAGGCTGACGGTTACCGCAGCCGCGCGGCGTACAAGCTGGTCGAACTCGACGAGCGGTTCAACCTGCTCAAGGGCGCGCGGGCGATCGTCGACCTCGGCATCGCGCCGGGTGGCTGGAGCCAGGTCATCCGCCGTCTCAGCCCCAAGGCGACCGTCGTCGGCATCGACCTGCTGCCGACCGACCCGCTCGACGGGGTGACCATCCTCGAGATGGACTTCATGGACGACGCCGCGCCCGACCGGCTGCGCGACGCGCTCGGGTCGCAGGCCGACCTCGTCCTGTCGGACATGGCGGCGAACACCGTCGGCCACCCGCAGACCGATCATCTGCGCACGATGGGGCTGGTCGAGGCCGGGCTCGACTTTGCGACGCACATCCTCAAGCCCGGCGGCGCTTTCGTGGCGAAAGTGCTGGCGGGCGGCGCCGATCACGGGCTGGTCGCCGAACTCAAGCGCCACTTCACCACCGTCAAGCACGCCAAGCCGCCGGCCAGCCGCAAGGGCTCAAGTGAATGGTATGTCGTCGCGCAGGGCTTCAAGGGCCGAGCGGCGGAAGCCTCAGAGCAGGTCGCGGACGACGAAGCCGAGGAATAGCGCCGAGGCGGCGATCATCACGCCGGTGGCGGCCCAGCCTAACACCATCTGCCTGCGCGAGACGGTCAGCCGGCCCATTGCCTTGGGGTTGCGGACGATCAGCATCATTACCGCCATCAGCGGCCCGGCGAGGATGCCGTTGACCACTGCCGCCCAGTAGAGCGCGCGCGCCGGATCGATGCCGATCGTGTTGAGCGAAGCGCCCGCCAGCGTCGTCACCGCGATGGTGGCGTAGAACAGGCGGGCATCGAGCGGCTTGGCGTCGAGACTGCTCGCGAACCCGGCCATTTCGGTCACCGCATAGGCCGCCGACCCGGCGAGCACCGGCACCGCGAGCAGGCCGGTGCCGATGATCCCGACCGCGAACATGGCGAAGGCGAACTGGCCGGCGATCGGGCGCAATGCCTCGGCGGCTTGCGACGAGGTGGTGATGTCGCGGACCCCATTGGCGTGGAGCGTCGCCGCGGTAGCGAACACGATCGCGAGCGAGACGAGCGTGCTGAAGGCCATCCCGACCAGCGTGTCGATGCGGATGCGCTTGAGCTCGGGACCGGCGCTGCCCGGGGTCAGGCATAGCGGCTTGACGTGGCGGCGGCGCTGTTCCTCAATCTCCTGCCCGGCCTGCCAGAAGAACAGGTAGGGGCTGATCGTCGTGCCGAGGATGGCGACGAAGGCGGTCGCGTAGGCGGCGTTGAACTGGAGTTCGGGGACGACCAGCGAGCGCAGCGCGTGCGGCCAGGGGACGTGCGCGACGAGCACCACCCCGACGTATGTAAAGAGCGACAGCGTCGTCCATTTGAGGATCGCCGAGTAGCGCGGGTAGCTCAGCGCGACTTCGAGCACGATGCAGATGATGCCGAAGCCCAGCGTAAACAGCGCGGGCGAACCACCGACTAGCAGGGTCAGCGCCGCGCCCATCGCGCTCAGGTCGGCGCCCAAATTGACGACGTTGGCGATGAGCAGCAGCGACACCATCAGCCACAGGATGAAACGCGGATAATGGCGGCGCAGGTTGAGGGCGATGCCGGCGCCGGTCACCCGGCCGATCAGGGCGGCGACCTCCTGGATGACGACCATCAACGGGAAGCTCAGGACGAAGGTCCACGCGAGGCCGTAACCGAACTGCGCGCCGACCTGGCTATGGGTGCCGATACCGCTGGGGTCGTCGTCGGCGGCACCGGTGATGAGGCCGGGGCCGAGCGCGCGGAGGAACGCACGGACGCCTGTCGGGGGAGGCTCGCCGGGGGGATCGCCGCTCATTTGACGTGGGTCGCATGCCGCGCGGTCGGCGGCAAGGCGGGCCTAGCCCTTGGCGGCCCGCGCGTCGCTGACCGCCTTCTTGAGGGCGTCGTAACCGACCGCGGCGTTGATCACCCGGTCGCCGATGACGAACAGCGGGGTCCCGGTCGCACCGAGCTGACCGGCGAGCTGGAAGTTGCGCTTGAGCTCGGCTTCAAATTCGGGGCTGTCCACCGGCGCGCCGGGGACGCCGAGCTTGCCGGCGACCGCCGCGATCGTCTCGGGCGTCGGCGATCCCTCGGCATAGAGCGCGTCATGATAGGCGCTAAACTTGCCCGCTTTCGACGCCGCCAGTGCGACCCGCGCGGCGGCGACGCTGTTCGGCCCGAGGATCGGCAATTCGCGGAACACGACGCGCAGGCCCTTGTCCTCGGCGAGCAGCCGCTCGATGTCGGGGATGCTCTTGCGGCAATAGCCACAGGCATAGTCGTAGAATTCGACCAACGTCACGTCGGGCTTCGCGGCCCCCTTCCACGACGAGGCGAACGGGGTTTCGATGGCGATGCGGTTGGCGGCGAGGACCGGCGCATATTGGCGATCGCGCAGCGCGGTGGCGGTGTCGATCAGGATCGACGGGTCGGCGAGCAGCGCCTCGCGGACCTGCTTCGGGCCGACGAGGTGCGGCGCCGCGACCATGCCGATCACGCCGGTCAACAGCGCGCCGACCACGCCTCCGACGATCGCCGGCCCCCAGATTTTCGGCTCGGTTGTCGCGCGCACATCACTCATTTTTTCTTCTTCTTGTCTTTCTTCAGCGCCGCTTCGCTGACCATGGCGATGTCCTGCGCGCGAAGATAGTCGGGCGTGCCGGCCTTCAACCCGTTCATCGCCATCTTGGCGCTGGCGAGGGCGAGCTTGTTCTCGCCGATGAGGTTGTTGCGCTCGGCGGTGGCCAGCGCGGCGCGGGGCGCGTCGCCGTCATGGTCATAGACGATGCCGAGCTGGTACCACGCGTCGGGATTATCGTTGTCGCGCGCAATCGCCTGGCGAAGCACCTGTTTCGCTTCGGGAAAATTCTTCGGGTCCTCGGTCGCAACCAGCGCGTGGCCGAGCAGCGCGGCGATCATCGGCTTGTCGGGGGCTTTTGCGACTGCTTGCCGCAACGCTGGAAGTGCCTCGCGCGGCTTGCCCCCCTCGAGCAGGATCTGGCCCTTCAACTCGAGGAAAAAGGGATCGTTCGGCGCGATCTTGAGCAGCGCCTCGGACTCCTGCGCGGCTTTGTCGGGATAGGCGCCGAGATGATAGGCATAAGCGCGGGCATAATGCGCGGGCACGCTCTGGTTACTCTCGGGGTAGAGGACAGCCGCGCGCTTCGGGTCGACGTAGCCAATCAGCTTGGCCTTGACCCGTTCGAACCGCGCTTCGAGTGCCGGGTCGATCGGCTTCGCCCACGCCGGATCCTTCTTGTAGATTTGCTCAAGCGTCTGGATGCGGTCGTTGTTGAGCGGGTGGGTCGAGGCGTAATCGTCGGTTCGCGCGATCGCGAGGCGATATTCCTGGTTCTGCAGCTTCTTGAAGAATTCGAGGCTGCCCTTGCCGCTGACCCCGGCCTTGGCGAGGTAGCTTGCCCCGGCGAGATCGGCACTCGATTCCTGCGAGCGACTAAAGGCGAACAAATTGCCCAGCGCCGCCTGCTGGCCGGCGGCGATGACCCCCATCCCGGCTTCGCCCGCGCCCGCCGCCATCGCCGCTGCGCCGAGCAGCAGCGACAACAGGGAGATTTTGGTGGCGATCGCCTGGCCCTCGTAGATCCGGATCGAATGGCCGCCGGCGACATGGCCGAGCTCGTGCGCGATAACGCCCTGGACCTGGTTGACGTTGTCCGCCGCAACCAGCAGTCCCGAGTGGATGTAGACAGTCTGGCCGGTGGCGACGAAGGCGTTGATCTCGGGGTCGTTCACCAGGACGATGTTGACGCTTTTCGGGTCAAGCTTGGCGCCCTCGATCAGCGGCTTCGAAATGTCGCGGAACAGCGCCTCGGTCTCGCTGTCGCGCAAGACCGACTGGGCGAAGGCGGGCTGGGCAGCGACTAGCGCCAGCGTGACGCCAAGGACGATGGAGCGCAGGGTGCGCGCGGGGTTTTCGCTCATACCGTGCGATCCGACGCGGCGAATGAACCTGCCATGAAAGCGGCGGCGCGGAACCATCTACTCCGCGCCGCCGGCTCGATCACTATTGGAACGTCCGCGCCCACCAGCCGCTGCGCCGTGGCTGGTCAGGATCCTCGGCGCCATCATTACTGGCCACGGGCGTCAAATCGGTCGCGGGCTGGACCGCGGCGGGTTTGGCCGGTGCCGCTTCTGGCTCGGCCGTCTCGACCACGGGCACCTTCTTGGCGCGCGAGCGACGCTTCGGCTTGGCGGCTTCTTCCTCGCTGGCGGCTTCTGGCGCCGCTTCGGGCTCGGGAGCCGGAGCCTTGGCAACCACCGGAGCAGCCACCGGAGCAGCCACCGTCACCGGCGCGGCGTCGGGCTTGCGAGCCCGCGGACGGCGGCGCGTCTTCGGTGCCTCCTCCGCGGCCGGCTCGACCGTGTCACCGGCCGGAGCCGCGTCCTGCGACGGAACCGGCTCGACCATCGGCGCCACGTCGGGAGCGATCAGTTCGCCCTGCGCCGCTTCCCCTGCCTCACCGGTATCACCGCCTTCGCCGCCACGTCCGCCGCGACCGCCACGGCCGCCACGGCGACCGCGACGCGAGCGGCGCGGAGCCTCCTCGCCCTCGGCCAGTTCGCGCGGCTGCTCGGCCGGGCGGTCACCCGCCAGCTCGACACCGTCGTCGCCATAGTCTTCGCCGACACCCTGCGGCTCGCCGGCGTCGCCGACGGGCTGTTCATAGCCGGGCTCGCCCTGCTGGATCTCCGACCCGTCCTCGCGGCGATTGCGGCCTCGTCCGCCACGGCGACGGCGACGGCGACGGCGGGTGCCATCGCCTTCGTCACGAGGTCCGCGATCCTGGCCACGCTCCTGGCCGCCCTGGCCACGACCCTGCCGGTCACCGCCTTCCCGATCGCCCTCGGACCGCTCCTGGCGCTCCTCCTCGATCTCGTCCTCGTCCTCGAGCTCGAGCTCGAGCTCGTCATACTCTTCCTCGTCGGCGCTGTCGTCGATCAGGATCGGCGCCGGGGCGGCACGTGGCGGAGCGATCGGCTTGGGACCGGCACTGTCGACCGCCATGCGCGCGCCCTCGAAGCTCTCGTCGACCAGCACTTCGACCTGGACGCCATAGCGCAACTCGATCTCGGCCAGCTCGGCGCGCTTCTTGTTGAGCACGTAGATCGCGGCTTCACGGCCGGCGCGAAGGATGATCCGGTCGCCGCGGCTACGCGCCGCCTCGTCCTCGATGATCCTGAGCGCCGACAGGCCCGCCGACGACGCGGTGCGCATCAGGCCGGTGCCCTCGCAATGCGCGCACGGTCGGGTCGACGCCTCGAGCACGCCGGTGCGCAGCCGCTGGCGGCTCATCTCCATCAGCCCGAACGAGCTGATCCGCCCGACCTGGATCCGCGCCCGGTCGTTCTTGAGCGCTTCCTTCATCGCGCGCTCGACCTTCCGGACGTGGCCCGACTGCTCCATGTCGATGAAGTCGATCACGACCAGTCCGGCCATGTCGCGCAGGCGCAGCTGGCGGGCGATCTCGTTGGCCGCCTCGATGTTGGTCGCGTAAGCGGTCTGCTCGATATTATGCTCGCGCGTCGAGCGGCCCGAGTTGATGTCGATCGACACCAGCGCCTCGGTCGGGTTGATCACCAGATAGCCGCCGGACTTCAGCTGGACGAGCGGCTGGTACATCGCCGACAATTGGTCCTCGACGCCGTAGCGCTGGAAGATCGGGGTCGGATCGGCATAGTTGGACACGCGCCGGACATGGCTCGGCATCAGCAGCTTCATATAGCCGCGCGCCGCCTTGTAACCCTCTTCGCCCTCGACAATCACCTCGTCGATGTCGCGGTGATACAGGTCGCGGATGGCGCGCTTGATGAGGTCGCTGTCGCGGTAGATCAGCGCCGGGGCCGACGACCCCAGCGTGCGCTCGCGGATCTCGTCCCACAGCCGGGCGAGATAGTCGAAGTCGCGCTTGATCTCGACCTTGGTGCGCGACAGGCCGGCGGTGCGGACGATGAGCCCCATCGTCGACGGCAGGCTCAGGTCGGCCATGATCGACTTCAACCGCTTGCGGTCGGCGCCGTTGGAGATTTTGCGGCTGATCCCGCCGCCGTGCGAGGTGTTGGGCATCAGCACGCAGTAGCGGCCGGCCAGGCTGAGGTAAGTCGTCAGCGCGGCGCCCTTGTTGCCGCGTTCTTCCTTGACGACCTGGACGAGCAGCACCTGGCGGCGCTGGATGACGTCCTGGATCTTGTAGCGGCGGCGCAGCGCCTGACGCTTTTTCCTCAATTCGTCGGCGGCGCTTCCGTCGACCGACGAGCGCGACGACCCGGTGCCGGTCTCGGCCACGGGCGGTTCGGCGCCGTCCTCGTCGGGCGCCACGTCGTCATGGTGATCCTCGTCATCATGCTCGTCGCCTTCGCCGCGAATGTCATCGGCGAAGCCATCGCTTTCGCCGCCGCTCTCATAATCGCCGCCGACGTCATCGCCGTCTTCGTCGTCGTAATAGTCGCCGTTGCCGCGCAGTCGCTCTTCCTCGGCGGCATGCTCGGCCTCTTCGCGCAGCAGCGCGTCGCGGTCGGACTTGGGGATCTGGTAGTAATCGGGGTGGATTTCCGAGAAGGCGAGGAAGCCGTGGCGATTGCCGCCGTAATCGATGAACGCCGCCTGCAGCGACGGTTCGACCCGCGTAACCTTGGCTAGATAGATATTCCCCTTGAGCTGCTTGTGCTCGGCGGACTCGAAGTCGAATTCCTCGATCCGGTTACCTGTAGCGACCGCGACCCGGGTTTCCTCCGGGTGGCGCGCGTCGATTAGCATGCGCATTGACATTGATATTACTCCGGCCGCGCGCGGCGGGCGTTTCAGCCTCACGGCGCGCGCGCAAATGTGCCAGGCCCGACCTGGATGTGTCGGCGGGCAAGGCGGTGCTGAGAAATGCCTCTGCTGCAATGGTCATCCCGAATCGCGTCGGGAAGGACATGCCGCGCGGCTCTGAAAAGAGCGGGCGCGAAATGTCCTGTGGCGTCATGCAGCGTCAACCTTGAGAACCGCGCATGTCGGAACGACCGCGCGGCGGCGTCCATCTAGTTGGCGACGGACAGTCCCGGTTAGCATCGCGCCGCCGTCATCGCAATGGCCGCGCTCGATTGCGTGCAATAAACTAACGTTAACCATGATGCCTCATGCGTGATAGTTGAAAGCGTGGGGATGGGCATGGTGGCGTCAGCAAAGTCACGACGCGCGGCGGCGCTGGGCGGCATATCGCTTGCCGTCGTGCTGCTCGTCGCGCTGCTCGACGGCCTGGTCCGGCCGGGCGGCCATGATGTCGGCAAGGCGCTGGTCGGCGAGGCGCGCGATGGCGGGGTCACGCTCGACCTGCCCGGCGCGGTGGCCGACGTGCCGGTCAGCGAGGCGCGCGTGCCGGGGCGTCCGATCGTCGTCATCGATCCCGGTCACGGCGGCCATGACCCCGGCGCGACCGCGGTGTCGGGCGCGGCGCAGGAAAAAGCGCTCACGCTGGCGATGGCGACCGAGCTTCGCGACCTGCTCGTCTCGCGCGGGCGGGTGCGGGTGGCGATGACCCGCCGCGACGACCGCTATATCCCGCTCGAACAGCGCGCCGACATCGCCCGCCGGCTCGGTGCCGGGCTGTTCGTCTCGCTCCACATGGACCATGCGCCAAACCCGCTGGCGCGCGGGGTGACTGTCTATTCGCTCGCCGACGTTGCGTCCGACGCCGACGCCGCGCGCTTCGCCAATGCCGAAAACCGCATGGCCTTGCCCGCCAGCAGCGAGCCCGACGGATCGGTCCGCGCCTTGTTGTCGGACCTCGCGCTGCGGGCTGAGATGGAGGACGGCGCCGCCTTCGCCCAACGCATCGTCCGTAAGGCCGCCGGTCCGGTCCTGCTCCGCCCGCGCCCGCACCAGTTCGCCGCGTTCCACGTCCTGCGCCGGGCGGACACCCCCGCGGTGCTGGTCGAGGCGGGGTACATCAGCAATGTCGACGACGAGGCGGCGCTGGTTACCGTTCGGGGCCGCGCGCCGCTGGTCCTCGCGCTGGCGCAGGCAATCGAAGCCGATCTGGCGACCCGCCGCTAACCCTGTCGTTGCGCGCTAACCCTTTGCGGGGCGGTCGGGGTTCGCTAGACGAGGCGCCGATGGTCACTCTCCCCCAGTTTCGCCTGCCCGTATTCCGCCGGCCGAGCCTCGCCTTCATCGACCGGCTGCCGCTGCCCGACATGGTCGCGGTCAACGAGCGCGCCCATGCTCGGCTCGATCCGTTGTTCGCACGGCGACCGGTGCGCTACGCCGCTTATGCGTTGTTCGCCGCCTTCCTGATCTTCGCCGCGACATGGGTGTGGTTTTCGGCCGGGTTGCCGAGCTCTCAAAAGCTGATGGCCTACCAGTCGGCGCTGCCGACCAACGTGCGCGGCTATGACGGCGACCCGATCGGGACCTTCGCCCGCGAGCGGCGGGTCGAGCTCGCCTATGACGAATATCCGCCGCTGGTCGTCCACGCCTTCCTCTCGGCCGAGGACAAGACCTTCTTCTCGCATGGCGGAATCGATTACCCGGGGCTCGCCGGCGCGGTGTTCGACTATGGCGTGAAGAAAGCGACTGGCGGCGCTCGGGCACGCGGCGGGTCGACGATCACCCAGCAGGTGGCGAAGCATCTGCTCGGCGACGACGAATATTCGGTCAAGCGCAAGGTCCGCGAGGCGATCCTCGCCTTCCGCCTCGAATCGACTTTGTCCAAGCCGCAGATCCTCGAGATATACCTCAACTCGATCTTCCTCGGGCGCAACGCCTATGGCGTGCAGGCGGCGTCGCGCGCTTACTTCGACAAGGATGTCGCCGACCTGACGCTACCGGAAGTCGCCTATCTCGCGGTCTTGCCCAAGGCGCCGTCGAATTACGACCCGGTGCGCGCCACCGAAAAGGCGCTCGCCCGGCGCAATTATGTGCTGCGCGAGATGCTGGCCAACGACTACATCACCCAAGTCCAGCACGACGAAGCGAAGGCCAGCCCGCTCGGCACGATCCGCTATGGCAGCAACACCCGCGTCCATGAATCGGGCGGCTATTTCATGGAGGAAGTGCGGCGCGAGCTGATAAAGAAATATGGCGAGAAGGCCGAGGACGGGCCGAACAGCGTCTATGCCGGCGGGCTGTGGGTGCGATCGTCGATGAACCCGGTGATGCAGGACGCCGCCGCCGAAGCGCTGCGCGAGGGGCTCGCCAACTTCGACGGCGGGCGCGGCTGGATCGACCCCAAACTGAGCCTCGACATGGACCGCGAATGGCGCGGGCAGTTGCTCGCCACCTCGCTTGGCACCGGCTTCCCCGACTGGTCGAAGGCGGTCGTGCTCGACAGGTCGGGGGGTACCGCGACGATCGGGCTGCCCGACGGATCGACCGGGTCGCTGCCGTCGTCGAACGCGGCCCAGCCCAAGCGCGGGGTCGGCGGCGCCGCGTTCAACTTCCTTCGCCGCGGGATGGTGATCATCGTCAAGAAGGTCGACAGCTCGTCCTACGCGCTGCGCTCGATCCCCGAAATCGGCGGCGGGATGGTTGCTCAGGAAGTCCGCACCGGGCGCGTGCTGGCGATGCAGGGGGGGTTCGACGTCGTCGGCTCGTCCTACAACCGCGCGACACAGGCGCTCCGCCAGCCGGGCTCGGCGTTCAAGCCGATCGTCTATGAGACGGCGCTGGAGAACGGGCTGACTCCGGCGACGATCCTCGTCGACGCTCCGTTCTGCGTCTATCAGGGCGCGGGGCTCGGCAATAAATGCTTCAAGAATTTCGACGGCAAATATTCGGGACCCAAGACGATGCGCTGGGGGGTCGAGCAATCGCGCAACCTGATGACCGTGCGCGCCGCCTCGCAGACCGGGATGAGCAAGGTCGTGGCCACCGCCGAGAAGCTTGGGGTCGGCAAATACGACCCCTATCTGGCGGTCGCGCTGGGCGCCGGCGACACCACCGTGCTGAAGCTGGTCAATGCCTATGCAATCCTCGCCAACGGCGGGCGGCAGGTCAAGCCGACACTGATCGACTATATCCAGGACCGCTTCGGCAAGGTCATCTTCCGCACCGACAACCGCTGCGAAGTGATGGGCAATTGCAGCGGCCCCGACTGGGACGGCAAGGCGATGCCGCGCCCGGCCGAGCGCGCGCGCCAGCTACTCAACCCGCTCGCCGCCTACCAGATGGTCCACATCATGGAAGGCGTGATCGAGCGCGGCACCGCGACCGTCCTGCGCGACCTCGGCCGGCCGATGTTCGGCAAGACCGGCACGACCTCGGGGCCGACCAACGTGTGGTTCGTCGGCGGCACCCCCGAAGTCGTCGGCGGGGTCTACCTCGGCTACGACCAGCCGCGCAGCCTTGGCGGCGCGGCGCAGGGCGGGCGGGTCGCCGCGCCGGTGTTCAAGCAGTTCGCGCTAAAGGCGTTCGCCGACATGCCGCCGATCCCGTTCATCGCGCCTGCGGGCATTCGGATGGTGCGGATCGACCGGATTACCGGCAAGCGGGTGTTCGGGACCTTCCCGACCACGGTCGATCCCAAGTCGGCGGTGATCTGGGAAGCGTTCCAGCCCGAGACAGAGCCGCGCCGCACCTATCGCCGCAGCGAGGATATCGCGAGCGGCTCAGATGCGGGCGGTATCGGTGACGCGACGACCGCGATGGTCCACCAGGCTCCGCCGAGCGCGAAACCCAAACCCAAGCCCAAGGCCGCGCCGGACGATTTCTTGCAACGGCAGGGCGGCATCTACTAGGCGCGAGCCAACACCGACGCTTCCAAGGAATTGACCATGCGCGCCGAAGCGCAAGCCTTTGTCGACCAGATCAACGCCGCGACCGCGCTGCTGCGCCGCTTCCTCGACTGGGATCGCGCGCACAAGCGGCTCGGCGAGCTCAACGCCATGGTCGAGGATCCGGCGCTGTGGGACGACCCCCGGGCGGCGCAGGAGGTGATGCGCGAACGGCGCCGGCTCGACGAGGCGATCGGCGCGACCAAGAAGATCGAGACCGAGCTGACCGACATCGTCGAGCTGATGGAGATGGCCGAGGCCGAGGGCGATGCCGGGCTGGTCGACGATGCGGTCAAGGCACTCGCCGACCTCGCCGAGAGCTCCGAGCGCGACAAGGTCGCCGCGCTGCTGGCGGGCGAGGCCGACGCCAATAACGCCTATGTCGAGGTCAACGCCGGGGCCGGCGGGACCGAGAGCCAGGACTGGGCGGGGATGCTCCAGCGGATGTACTCGCGCTGGGCCGAGCGCCACGGGATGAAGGTCGAGCTGGTCGACTTCCACTCGGGCGAGCAGGCGGGGATCAAGTCGGCGACGCTGCTGATCAAGGGCGAGAATGCCTATGGCTATGCCAAGACCGAGAGCGGGGTCCACCGGCTGGTCCGGATCAGTCCCTATGACAGCGCGGCGCGGCGGCACACTAGCTTCGCCAGCGTGTGGGTCTATCCCGAGGTCGACGACGACATCGACATCGAGATCAACGAGAGCGACCTCAAGATCGACACTTATCGCGCGTCGGGCGCGGGCGGGCAGCACGTCAACACGACCGACAGCGCGGTGCGAATCACGCATCTGCCGACCAACATCGTCGTCCAGTGCCAGAACCAGCGGTCGCAGCACAAGAACAAGGCCGAGGCGATGAAACAGCTCAAGGCCAGGCTATACGAGGCCGAACTGCAGCGGCGCGAGGCAGAGAGCAACAAGACCGAGGCGGCCAAGACCGACATCGGCTGGGGCCACCAGATCAGGAGCTACGTCCTGCAGCCCTACCAGCTGGTCAAGGACCTGCGCACCGGGGTGATCTCGACCGCGCCGGCCGATGTGCTGGACGGCGATCTCGACCGGTTCATGGCGGCGGCGCTGTCGCAGCGGGTGACGGGCGAAAAGGTCGAGGTCGAGGATGTCGACTAGGATCGCGCTGGTCGCCCTGCTGATGCTGGCGGGATGCCGCCAGTCGGCGAGCGAGACCAGCTTCCCGCAGGCGGATCGCGACGTCGCGCCGATCGTGTCGGACAGTTTTTCAACCGAGGACGCGCGCGATCGGGTCGGCGAGGCCGAGGAGGTCATGCGCTTCGCCGCGGTTAAGCCGGGCATGTCGGTCGCCGACATCGGCGCGGGCGAGGGCTATTACACCGTCCGCCTCGCGCGCCTGGTCGGCGCGCGCGGGCGGGTGCTGGCCGAGGATATCGTCCCCGCGGTGCGCGATCGGCTCGCCGACCGGGCGCAGCGCGAGCGGCTCGACAATGTCGCGGTCAAGCTCGGCACGCCCGACAATCCGCGCCTGCCGGCCGCCTCTTTCGACCGCATCTTCCTGGTCCACATGTACCACGAGGTGACCTCGCCCTATGCCTTCCTGTGGCATTTGCGCGAGGGGCTGAAGCCCGATGGCGAGATCATCGTGGTCGACGCCGATCGCCCGACCAGGCGCCACGGCACGCCGCCTGCGCGGCTGCAGTGCGAGTTCGCCGCGCTCGGCCTGACGCGGGTGAGGCAGCGGCCGATCCCCGGCGCCGACGCCTATTTCGCGGCGTTCAAGGTCAGCGGACCCAGGCCGGAACCGACCGCGATCAAGCCCTGCGGAAGGTAACGGTGCCTCCGGAAATAACGCGAATGTTCCGAATGTTCGCGGTGACGTAGGGCGTTTTCGTTTCGGCTTTGCTGGTTCGGCACCAGCCCGCACCCCCACCCGGCCAACCCATAAGATACACTGAGTGGGTTGGCCGGGTGGGGGTGCGGGCTGGTGCCGTTCTTCCAAACAGACTCTATTCCTCCGCAGTATCCCTGAGCGCGGCGAGGAGCGTGGGGAAGGCGCCGTGGACCGCCGCCTGGGGGTTGGAGTCGTCGCCGATGCGCCGCTCCCACGGCGCGGCGAACGTCGGCCTCACCCGCACGCCTTACTGCCGCTGGTCGACCCGATGGCGAACATCACACGCCCATCAGACGCGGTGCCATCGAATGCCACCAGGCGGTGCCCCACAAGCCATGAACGACCAGCGCGAACGGCACATTGACGCCAAGCCAGATCAGGTAAGCCGGGTGAACCCGCCGGTTTCGCACGACGTCCCACACGAACATCGGGGACACGGCGAGCAGGGTGTAAAGATCGCCTGCCATCGGGCTCGCCGGAAATGTGGTGGGCAGCCACAGGATTCGATCGATCCCCGCCGGCAAGGCCATCGCCGTCGCAAGGATCATCATTCGCTTGTGGAGCCCGGCGTCGAGCCCGCGCGCTCGCAGGCCGATCAGCAGGAACAGCGGGAACAGGATGCCGATCCGCAACTGCAGCAGCATGATGTTGTCGCGGATGAGAACCACCTGCTGCAGTTTCGCGCGCGTTTCCGGCGGCGCGGCCTGGGCGGCGTTCCACGCATAATGGTAAATCGTCGGCACCAGGATGAACCCGACCACGACGATCGCCGGCGCGATCACGAAGGACGCGATCCCCAACCGGCGATGAAGGTCGCCCCTGCCCGTGGCCATCAGCGTCGTCTGGGCGAGCAGCAACAGCAGGAACGACCCCATGAGCAGTGCGTGGAGGTGCAGGGCGAGCGGGAACGGCGGCCGCTCGCCCGCCTGGACCGCGGCGATCTTCATCAGCGAGTCGGGAATGAACCCGGTCAGCGTGATCACGATGAAGCTCGCCGCCGTGAAAACGTAGATCCAACGATCTATCGTGCCGGCGCGCGGCGTCCCTGACAGTTGATCTGTGCGCGGGTTCTGGTCGACATATGGCTCGGCTAAAGTGGACACAGTGTTCCCCCCCCTGCTTCCCGAATGTGAGCGGAACGTATCATGTCCTGGGAGCGATGGGAATTGGGGGGATTAAGCAGTCGATCTTGCGGCAATGGCTCGCATGCGCTCGCTACCCACCCCTAGCCCCTCCCTTTCAGGGAGGGGAACGTGCGCGACCGCGGCTGCCTTGTTCTCCCCTCCCTGGAAGGGAGGGGCTGGGGGTGGGTCTCTATCCGCGAGTCCACCACCCGCAAAATCGCATCCGCCACCCCTGCGGCATTCTCCACCACATCGCAGTTCCAATACCGCGCCACGACCCACCCCTCGGCCTCGAGGAACGCCGTCCGCCGCGCGTCATAGCCTTGCGCCAGCGCATGCTGGTCGCCGTCAAGTTCCACCGCCACCTTCGCCGTCCGGCAGGCGAGATCGACGATGTAAGGCCCGACCACCAGCTGCCGAGTGAAGCGCGGGCGATAGCGCGACAGCAGCCGCCACAATATGCGCTCGGGTCGGGTGCCTTCATTGCGAAGATCCCGCGCGTGACCGGTAAGGCGTTCGGCAATGCGGCGCATGGGGGAAGGCTAGTTCAAAGCCGCACGATCGAAAGCCAGTAATAGCCGCACCGACATCCCCTCCCTGCAAGGGAGGGGGACGTGCGCGACCGTCGCCGGCAAAGACCCTCCCTTCCCTTTCAGGGAGGGGCGACTCAGCGAAGCTGAGCGGGGGTGGGTTACTTCGCCGGTCGTGCCCTCCCCTCCTTTAAGGGAGGGGCCGGGGTAAGTTTCCCCTCTCCTCCCCTCCCTGCAAGGGAGGGGCCGGGGGTGGGTTCTTCGGTGAGGCTGTCGAACTATATAGTTCAGCCACGCCGCCCCGCCGCAGCACCACCATCGCCCCCGCGCCACCGGCTCGCTTTGCTCGCTACCCACCCCTAGCCCCTCCCTTCCAGGGAGGGGGACGTGCGCGACCGTCGCCGGCAAAGACCCTCCCCTCCCTGCTAGGGAGGGGCCGGGGGTGGGTTACATTGGTGAGGCGCGAGCGGTGACGCAAATTAGTGCACTGTCACCGTAATCACCGTAATCGAACCGAGGGGCGGTGGCGGTGATTGGTGTGGGTGGTGCTGTAATCTGGGTTTTATCCCTTCACCTTCGTCACTAATTCGGTCACGGCCACAACCATCTTTTGAACGTCGTCCAAAGATACTGGGGCTTTTACCTCGTGGCCCTCGACATGTTGTCCAAAATAAGAAGGGGCGAGGGCGCCTATGATTTCCTTTCGCTTGTCCGCGTCAAGCGCCTCAAGGAACGGCGATAGGGATGCGAGCTCAAGCTCCGTTTGCTTCGCTCTGTCCGCATTCGTCCTGTGTCGCGCAGATTCCCGCGCCGTGTACAAAGCAGGGAGGGCGATAGTAACGGCAATGGCAAATCGAGCGATCAGGGCTGTCAGATCGATTGTTCCCTTGAAGTTGAGGACGAGATTTACGGTCACCATCACCACGCCAGCCGTGAAAAGCGCCAACGTTATCCAGCGCCAAAGGTTGGCTTGCCAAAGCTCCCGTTCCGCTCGATTCTGGTAGTTCCCAGTCACGCCTATATTGCCGACAATTTGAACGATTTTTGCGGCTTGTTTCTTCTGTTCCTCGAGTTCCCTTAAAAGCTTGCTCGCTTGCCCCGAGAAATCTTTCACCAACCTCTCGCGATCCGATTTTAGTCCCTCCTTGACGACGTCAATTTCGGACCTGAAGCTGCTAAGATTCTCGCTAAATTGCTGTTGAATAGAGGCGACGGCGGCCGACGAACTGCTTCGCAGTTCTTCAAGAGTCGCATTGAGCTGGCCGATGCGCTCGTCCTGCCCCTGCAATTGTGTAGCAGTGGCCGCAATCGAACCCTGAAATTCGCCGGCTCGCGAGTTAATCGAAGCAATCGCGTTTTCCGCCGCCTTACGGACGCTTTCGACAGCTTCGAACTGAGGTTTCGCTCCCCTTACTGGGCGACTGTAAAAAGTGGCGATATTATACTTCCCATACCCATTGGGAGGCGTTAAATGACTAGCGCCTTTGATCTGCACGAGTTTGCGGTTGGTATGATCGGGCCAGCGGGGGAGTCGTCGCTAGTGGCCATGCTTTTTGGATATTTTGACGAGAGTGGCACTGACGGAACATCGCCGCACACGGCGATTGCGGGTTTTTTCGGCCCTTTGAGTGACTGGTGTGCGATAATGGGAGAGTGGGGGGCGGAGATTGACCGTGAAGGCGTTCGGCCTTTCCACCGCGTCGAATGCAAAGCGCGCAGAGGTCCTTATTGGAATTGGGCCGAAGACAGGGCGATCAAACACATAGATCGACTCTCCGGCATTGCCGCGTCGTCGCCGTTAATACCTGTTTCTGCCACCTTTACGGGAGATTGGGCCTGCGTCGCGGACACGCCCGAGCTGAAAGTCCGGTTCCCCCATGCTTATCACCTTTGTTTCGAGCTTTTGATCGCCAACATTTTAGACCAAGCGCGAAATCATTATCCAGGCGATAACTCGATTATGCTGGTGTTCGAGCGCCAGGATCAGTTTTCAAGCCGGGCGCAGCAAATCTATGACACATTCAAGTTTAACGGACGCTGGGAGCAGGTCCGGCACTTTTCTTATGGCGACAAGAAAGACGTTCCATATCTGCAGATCGCCGATCTTTTCGCGTGGGAGATGCGCCGATATTTTTGGGCGCAAGCGAAGGGGGACGTGAATGACCGGGACTTCCCTCTCATTAGGCGGCTAATGGGACGAGATGGTTACGCCGATGGATATTTAGGAAATTATCTTGATGTCGAGGGCGCGCGGCAGTCACTCCGAACCCCGATCGCAAATCTCACGTTTCCTCCCGGCGTCATTTGGTCGTGACGCTTTACAGATCAGAAGATTCATCACGCTTGCCGCCTTTTCGGGGTCGAGTTCGCCATCGGCAATTAGCTTTCGCGCGTCCTTTCGGAACCGCGCGCTCTGCTCTTTTTGCGTCTCCGGGTTCGCCTTCTTTGGCATCAGGCCCTCGCACCAGTTGTTTGATAGGTAAGACGCTTGCCAACGATCCCGCGCACCATAGCGTCGGTGCGGTCGGCGTCATTGCAGCCGAGCGCCTCACGGTTGCTGTAGCGGAACTCGAACTCGGCAAGGTAGCGGTGCAGATGATGCTCGCCACAGTGCTGATAGACGCCGCGCATCCCGCGCTTGAAGATGGAAAACGCGCCTTCGACGGTGTTGGTAGTGACGTCGCCGCGAGCATATTCCTTGCGCTGATGATTGACCGCCGAATGCTCGGCAAACTGGCGACCGATGGAACGATACATGGTGGCTTCGTCGGTCATCAGGCGGGCTTCGCGAGCAAGGTTGTCGAGAACGATCGGCTGAATAAGCGCACCCGAACCGTTTTCGACGTTGAACATGCGGCACTTGCCGGTGTCGCGATCGACCAGCGCGAGAACCGCCATCTTGTGCGCGTGACCGCCTTTGGGATTGCCCGCGCCCTTGCGGCGACCAATGTAGGTTTCATCGACTTCAACCGCGCCGCCACCCTGACCGAACGGCGCAAGGTTGCCTTCGCGCATCGACTCACGGATGCGATGCGACATGAACCAAGCGGTTTTAAGGGTGACGCCCAAGGTGCGGTGAAGCTGATTGGAACTGATGCCCTTCTTGCTACCAGCGATCAGGAACATTGCTTGAAGCCAGATGTGCAGCGGAACGTGGCTGGACTCAAAGATAGTCCCCATGCGGACGGTGAACGGCTTGCGGCACTGGTAGCACTTGTAAAGACCGGCGCGGGTCGATTTGCCCTGCATCTTGCCGATGCGCTCCACGCCACCGCAGTGCGGGCAAGTCGGGCCTTCCGGCCAAACGCGCGCCTCGACAAATGCGAAAGCGGCTTCCTCGTTATGGAAGTGCGGAGCGGAGAGGTTGCTTTTCATTCCCCCTTAGTAGCGATGTCGGTGGGTATGTCAAGTATAATATCGCCTAAAAAGTCCACGCAAAGATAGTGGTAGCGTTGTCGAGAGCGACCATCGTGTTCGTGAGGTTCGCTTGGTTACCGCTCGATACGAACTCGGAAAACTCGGCGTAGGCCTGCTGTATATTTGAATTTACCGCATTGAGGCCGCTGAAGCTTACTTCCTCAGGCGCCGACTTTTCTAAAAGGTCCCGTACGAGGCGAGCAAAGTTAAACACTCGGCCCAAGCCCGATTTGAGCTCAGGGGGCAAGCCCGGTTAGAGCTTCGCGATGCGCTCGTCGTCGGCGAAGGCCAAGAGGTTGGCAATGACGCCATTGATTGGATGATCCGTGAGAATACTCATAGGCGAATCTTCCTGGGAAGCCTGCGCATCACCGGAGCCCTGAAAGCAACTTCAATAGCTCCAGCGGGAGTGGCGGAATTGCTCACTCCGCCGCCACACTTACGCGGACATTCCAGCGACGCTTGCGCATCGCCGGAGCCTCGAGGTCCGCTTCGCCAGCCCTGGCGAGAGTCGCGCCATTTATCATTCGGCAGCGACTCCAGCCCGCGCAAACATATCTTCGCCACCATCCTCTTCCGGCGCCTCGACATCATTGCTGACCTTGGCCTTCTGCCGCCGATCGAAGCTGTCCCATACTTCGTTCCAGTTGCCCCGCGTCGCGGCCTTCGAATATTCGGTCGCGCGGGTTTCGAAGAAATTCGCGTGCTCGACCCCGTTGAGCAGCGGGGCGAGCCACGGCAGCGGGTGCTCGTCGATCATGTAGATCGGCTTGAACCCCAGTTGCCCCAGCCGCCAGTCGGCGATGTAGCGGATGTACTTCTTGATCGCCTTGGGGGTCATCCCCTCGACCGGGCCCTGTTCGAACGCGAGGTCGATGAATGCGTCCTCGAGCCGCACCGTCTTCTGGCACACGTCCATGATGTCGTCGCGCACCGCCTTGGTCAGGCAGTCGCGTTCGGCCACAAAGGCGTGGAACAGCTTGGTGATGCCCTCGCAATGGAGGCTCTCGTCGCGCACCGACCAGCTGACGATCTGGCCCATGCCCTTCATCTTGTTGAAGCGCGGGAAGTTCAT
>NZ_JANYGG010000106.1 GCF_025362505.1 Sphingomonas sp.
CGCGAGACCGAAAGCATGAAGGACGGCTCCGACGCCGTCTCCGACTGGCCCCTCCTCAACGCCCTCCTCAACACAGCGTCGGGCGCGACCTGGGTCTCGCTCCACCACGGCGGCGGCGTCGGCATGGGCTATTCGCAGCACTCGGGAATGGTCATCGTCGCCGACGGCACCGACGACGCCGCGCGGCGATTGGAACGAGTCCTGTGGAACGACCCCGCCACCGGAGTCATGCGCCACGCCGACGCGGGCTATGACGACGCGATCAATTGTGCGCGCGAACAGGGTCTGGACCTGCCGATGATCCCCCGCTGACCGCCACCAGTCCCCGTCATTGCGAGCGAAGCGAAGCAACCCAGCAGCGCAAAGACTGGATTGTTTCGCTCCGCTCGCAAAGACGGAAAGACCGCTTTCGACCCAATAGCGGCCTGACGACTTTTTGTTATAAGGCTCTGGTGAAAGCACTTGCATCGCCTTCCTGACCATGCCCATTTGCGCAAATCTCGAAAAATATGATGCTCGGTAGCGGGCGGCCACGGAGAAGCAATATGAAGCTCATCACCGGTTTTTATGCTGCGGGCGTGGCGCTGCTTACAATCCCGGCAGCCGCCCTCGCCGGAGGTATTGCCTATGATTGCGATACAGCCGCCGATCATTTCTCCGAACTATCGCTGCCCGCTGGTGGCGGGCCGTTTAAAGTTACCGGGAAGGTTCAGTTGAACAGTCTTGCTGTAAGCTCGACTTTCATCCCCATCGCGCGAATCCAAGTGGCCTCGGCCGCCACACCAGGCCACCCACCCAAGATGTTTGCAGGGTTTTCTATCTCGGCGTTGCCCGTGGACCCAAAAAAAATGCCTTCCGGAGAAGCGTCAATCCAAATGCTGAGCTACAATTTCAACGGCAAGGACGACGAAATTCTGCCGCTCTCGCTGATGACGAAGCCGGGCACCGTGCAGTCCTTCGAATTGTCCTACGACCTCAGCAAGGTTTCCGTGAACCTCGGGAATGAAGCGAAGAGCTTCTTGTTGAAGGATGCTGATCCGGTGGTTCGCATCGTCTGCTCTACAGGCGAGTTCCTATTCACGGATTTAACGATAACGCCTCTCCGGTAAAGAACCGGTGGGCAGTCGACGATGCGCACCCGCCTCTCGATCTGCGCCGCCAAACACCGCTACCCCACCGCGAACGACGCCCACCTCGCCGCCGCCGCCGCGACCATTGCGCTTCGCCCCTACCGCTGCGACCGCTGCGGCGCGTTTTACCTGACCAGCCGCACCAAGGGCAAGCGCGTCCCCCGCCCGGACGTTGCCCGGTCAACCCCGTCATCCCGGCGAAAGCCGGGACCCCGGTCGGTGAAGAGCATCGTTCCCACCCCTCACGGGATTCCGGCTTCCGCCGGGACGACGCTTCCCCCTCCCCTGTAATTCCTCGCTCGCTTCTGCCACACCGCGCCCCATGATCACCCTTGCTCCCGGCGCCGTCACCCTCGCCCAACTCCGCACTCTGTGGAACGGCGCGCCCGCCCGCCTCGCCCCGTCCGCCCTCGCCGACATCGACACCGCCGCCGCCTCGGTCGAACGCATCGTCGCCGGCGGCGCGACGGTCTATGGCGTCAACACCGGCTTCGGCCTCCTCGCCCAGACCCGAATCCCCGCCGATCGCCTCGCCGACCTCCAGCGCAACCTGATCCTGTCGCACAGTTGCGGCCTCGGCGAGCCACTCCCCCGCGCCACCGTCCGGCTGATGATCGTGCTGAAACTGATCGGGCTCGGTCGCGGCCACTCCGGCGTCCGCCGCACCGTCATCGACGCGCTCCAGTCGCTGCTCGATGCCGACGCCATGCCCGTCATCCCGTCACAGGGCAGCGTCGGCGCCTCGGGCGACCTCGCCCCGCTCGCCCACATGGTCGCGACGCTGATGGGCGAAGGCCGCATCGACCTCGCCGGCGAAACCCTCCCCGCCGGCGAGGCCCTCTCCCGGATGAACCGCGCACCGCTCACGCTTGGCCCCAAGGAAGGCCTCGCGCTCATCAACGGGACGCAGGCCTCGACCGCGATCGCGCTCGACGCGTTGTTCCTCGGCGAGCGGGTGTTCGCCGCCGCGCTCGGATCGGGGGCGATGGCGGTCGATGCCCTCAAAGGCAGCTGCGCCCCGTTCGACTCCCGTCTCCACGAATTGCGCGGCCAGCCCGGCCAGATCACCGTCGCGCGGCGCCTCCGCGCCCTCCTCGACGCCAGCGAGATCGGGACCAGCCACCATGATTGCGACCGGGTGCAGGACCCCTACAGCTTCCGCTGCCAGCCCCAGGTGATGGGCGCTTCGCTCGACCTCCTGGTCAACGCCGCGCGCACGCTGACCATCGAAGCCAACGCCGTCACCGACAACCCGATCCTCTTCCCCGGTTCGGACGAAGCCATCTCCGGCGGCAATTTCCACGCTCAGCCGGTCGCCTTCGCCGCCGACATCATCGCCATGGCGCTATGCGAGGTCGGCAGTCTTAGCGAACGCCGCACCTCGGTCCTCGTCGACCCCACCATGAGCCGCCTCCCCGCCTTCCTCACCGACGACGGCGGCTTGAATTCGGGGCTGATGATCCCGCAGGTCACCGCCGCCGCGCTGGTCAGCGAGAACAAGAGCCTCGCCTTCCCCGCCAGCGTCGACTCGATCCCGACCAGCGCCGGGCAGGAAGACCATGTCTCGATGGCCCCGATCGCCGCGCGCAAGGCGGTGCGCATCGCCCACAATGCCGCGGGGGTCATCGCGGTCGAGCTCATCGCCGCCGCGCAAGGACTCGATTATCACCGCCCGCTCGTCACCAGCCCGGCGCTCGCCGCGCTCCACGCTCGCGTCCGCGCGCTCTCGCCCCACCTCGACACCGACCGCTACTGGGCCGACGAAATGGCCGCGATCCAGGCCGCCGTCCTCGCCGGATCGCTGGCCGACCTAACCGTCCTCGACTAGCGCCGCCGCGCCTTCGCAGGCCCGACCCGCGCCCACGCCTGCGTCTTGCAGATCAACCCGCCGAACGCGCACCCTTTCACCTCGAGTGACCGCGGCCCGGTCAGCCGAAACTCGCCCTCGGCATGGACATTGCGGTCAGCGACGAACACGTCCCCGCGCGCCAGCTCCCCGCCCCATCCTCCGTGCTCAAAGTCGACGGCATCGCCTCCTCGCTCAGCGCGCGCAGCATCGCGGTATCGTCGACCAGCGTCCGCGCCACGACATGGATGATCTCCTCGTCGCGCTGGACCATGCCGTGCACCGCCATCAGCCGCGCCCCCATCACCACCTTGCGCTGCGCCGCGAACGCATCGGGCCAGATCACCAGGTTGGCGATCCCGGTCTCGTCCTCCAGCGTGATGAAGCACACCCCCTTCGCGCTCCCCGGGCGCTGGCGGATCAGCACCAGCCCCGCGAGCGACACCCGCCGGCCATATTTGAGCTTGGCCAACTGGTCCGCCGTCGTGAACCCGCGCGCGTCATAATGGTCGCGCAGGAACTGCATCGGGTGCGCTTTCAGCGACAGCCGCACCGTCTGGTAATCGGCCACCACCTGCTCGCCGAGCAGCATCGCGGGAAGCCGCACCACCTCGGTCTCCCACCCCTCGTCGCGTGCATCGGCATGGGCGAACAGCGGCAGGTCCGGCGCGCCTTTCAGAGCGCGCGAATCCCACAAGGCCGCCCGCCGATCGAGCCCCATCGACCGAAACGCATCGGCCTCGGCCAGCTTGCTCACCGACGCGACATTCGCCCCCGAGCGACGGCGCAATTCCTCGACGCTGGCGTAAGGCACATCCCCCCGCGCGCCAACCACCCGCGTCGCCGCATCGAGCCTGAGCCCCTCGACCATCCGCAACCCCAGCCGAAGCGCCTCTCCCCCCCTCCCTTCCAGGGAGGGGCGACTCAGCGCAGCTGAGCGGGGGTGGGTAGGGAGCGCAGCGAGCCGGTCCGACCGTCGCGCCAGCTCGCTTCGCTCGTCACCCACCCCCAGCCCCTCCCTGTCAGGGAGGGGAGCTTCGAGCGTACAATCCCACTCACTCGCATTCACATCGACCGCCCTTGCCTCCACCCCATGGTCCCGCGCGTCGCGCACGATCTGCGCCGGCGCATAAAACCCCATCGGCTGCGAGTTGAGCAGCGCGCACGCGAACGCCGCCGGATACTTCCACTTCAACCAGCTCGACACGTACACCAGGTGCGCGAAGCTCGCCGCGTGGCTCTCGGGAAAGCCATATTCACCGAACCCCTTGATCTGGTCGAAGCAGCGCTGCGCAAACTCGGGATCATAGCCCCGCTCGACCATCCGCCCGACCATCTTCTCCTGCAACAGCTCGATCGTCCCGCGCGATCGGAACGTCGCCATCGCCTTCCTCAACTGGTTCGCCTCGGCCGGGCTGAACTTCGCCGCATCGAGCGCGATCTTCATCGCCTGCTCCTGGAAGATCGGCACCCCCAAGGTGCGCCCGAGGATCTTCTCGAGCTCGTCGGCCTCGCCATGCTCGGGCGCGGGACACGGAAAAATCACCGGCTCGCGTCCCTGCCGCCGCTTCAGGAACGGGTGTACCATGCCGCCCTGGATCGGCCCCGGCCGGACGATCGCCACCTCGATCACCAAATCGTAGAAACAGCGCGGCCTGAGCCTCGGCAGCATGTTCATCTGCGCCCGGCTCTCGACCTGGAACACCCCCAGGCTGTCGCCCTTGCACAGCATGTCGTACACCCCCGCCTCGTCGCGCGGCACGCTCGCCAGCTCCCACCGCTCGCCATGATGCGCCGCGATCAAATCGAACGCCTTGCGAATACAGGTCAGCATTCCCAGCGCGAGCACGTCGATCTTGAGGATCCCCAGCTCCTCGATGTCGTCCTTGTCCCACTCGATGAAGGTGCGATCCGCCATCGCCCCGTTGCCGACCGGCACCGTCTCGATCAGCGGCCGTTCGGTCAGGATGAACCCGCCGACATGCTGCGACAGATGGCGCGGCATTCCGATCAGCTGGCTTGCCAGCGCGACCACGCGCCGCAAATGCGGATCGGAAAAATCGAGCCCCGCCTCGCCGACCCGTTCCTCGGCGATGTGGCCTTCCATGCTCCCCCAATGGGTCGCGGCGATCGCAGCGGTGACATCGTCCGACAGCCCCATCACCTTGCCGACCTCGCGGATCGCCGAGCGCGGGCGATAATGGATCACCGTCGCCGCGATCCCGGCGCGGTCGCGGCCATATTTCTGATAGATGTGCTGGATCACCTCCTCGCGCCGCTCATGCTCGAAATCGACGTCGATGTCGGGCGGCTCCTTGCGCTCTTCCGAGATGAAGCGCTCGAACAATAGCGAGTTGGTCGACGGATCGACCGCGGTCACCCCCAGGCAGTAACACACCGCGCTGTTCGCCGCCGACCCGCGCCCCTGGCACAGGATCGGCGGATCGAGCGAGCGCGCGAAATCGACGATGTCGTGCACCGTCAGGAAATAGCGCGCGAAATCGAGCTTTTCGATCAGCGCCAGCTCATGCTTCAACTGCTTGATGATCTTCGGCGGCACCCCCTCGCGCCAGTGCCGCGACGCCCCGATCCACGTCAGATGTTCCAATTGCGCCTGCGGAGTCCGCCCCTGCGGCACACTCTCGCGCGGATATTCATATTTCAATTCATCGAGGCTGAAGTCGATCGCATCGGCAAACGCGCGGGTTGCCGCAATCGCATGCGGCCACCGCGCGAACAGCCGCGCCATCTCCGCCGGCGACTTCAGATGTCGCTCGGCATTGGCATCGAGAATGTACCCCGCCTGCGCCAGCGTCACCTTCTCGCGGATACAGCTCATCACGTCCTGCAGCGGCCGCCGCTCGGGCGCGTGATAATGAACATCATTGGTCGCCAGCAGCCCGAGCCCGTGCGCGCGCGCCATCC
The DNA here is from genome assembly GCF_025362505.1 of Sphingomonas sp. GTDB lineage: Bacteria > Pseudomonadota > Alphaproteobacteria > Sphingomonadales > Sphingomonadaceae > Sphingomicrobium. The sequence continues at coordinate 5,902 of NZ_JANYGG010000106.1, forward strand.
GGTCGATCCGCTCGATCCGCGCCAGATCATCCCCGCGATAACGATGCGCCGCCGCGACATGCGCCATCCCCGGCAGCGCCGCGACCAGCGCCGGCAACGCCGCCTCGAACGCGTCCAGATCCTCCCCCGGCATGGCGATGAAGGCAATGCCTTGCGCGTGGCTCGCCACCTCGGACAGCAGCAAGTCGCACTCCGCCTTGGCGCAGCGCATCTTGCCGAGGCTCAGCATCCGCGACAGCCGCCCATAGCCTTCGCGATCCTTGGGATAAGCCAACAGCGCCGGAGCATCCGCCGGCTCGACCCGGCACCCGATCAGCGGCCGCAACCCCGCCCCCTTCGCCGCGCTGTGCAGCCGCACCACCCCCGCCAGCGTGTTGCGATCCGCCACCCCGATCGCGTCCATGCCATGCTCGAGCGCGGTCAGCACCAGCTCGATCGCATCCGACGCCCCGCGCAGGAACGAGAACGGCGTCGCTACCCCCAGCTCGACATAATCCGCCCGCGCGACCGGCGGCGGCGGCAGCTCGTCGTGCAGCACCAGCTTGCGCCGCGCGAACCCGGTCGATTCAGGCATGCGTCATCCCGGCGAAAGCCGGGACCCCGGTCGGCAAGAGAATCCTCACCCGAACACCCCGTGCACATACCACTCCGGCGCGCCCCCGCGCCCGTCGCCGATCACCCCTTCGCGAAAGATCCAGAAGCGCCGCCCGGCCGCATCCTCGACCCGGTAATAATCGCGCAGCCGGGTCCCCCCCGGCTGCCGCCACCACTCGGGCGCGATCCGTTCGGGCCCCTCGACCCGCGCGATATCATGCACCCCCCGCCGCCACGTAAACCGCCGCGGCACCCCCTCGGGTGTGGCATAAACCACCCCGATCGCCTCGGGCCGATCAAGCAGGCGCTGTGGTCTCACTGTCATTGCGAGCCCCGCAGGGGCGCGGCAATCCAGCCCTTCCCCCTCGACCGCCCCCAGCCACCCGCTCGCCCGCTCCGGCAAATGACTCGCCCGCGCCTGCGGCCGCCGCACCCGCTCCGCGCCCAGCCGCACCGTCAACCGGTCGACCAGCCGCGCCAGTTCCAGCTCCCGCGCCGGCTCGCCGATCAGCGCGTCCTGCCCCGCCGCCAACGGCTCGCACCACGTCGCGGTCAGCGCGAAGGCGTCGATTCCGAAACCCGGGTCGATTGCGCCGACCCGCTCCGCCAGCAGCCGCACGAGATGCGCCGCATCGCGCGTCGGCAGCGAGGTCTCTGCCTCGACCTCGCCGACCTCGCCATCGACCCGCCAGGCGGTCAGCGCGATGCGCCGCGCGCCAAGCCGGCGGGCGGCCAGTTCCTTTGCCAGTGGCCCCGCCAGCCGCGCCAGCGCACCCGCCATCACCGCCGGATCGTCGACCGGTTCGGCTAGCCGCAGCGTCGCCCTCGGCGGCGGCGCCACCGCCAGCGCGGTCAGCGGCTCGGGCTTGCGCCCCAGCGCGCGGTCGAGCGCATCCAGGGGATTATCCGCCTCGCGAAACCGCCGCGCCAGCGACCGCCGCGGCACCCCCGCCAGCGCCCCCACGGTTTTCAGCCCAAGCCGGTAAAGCGTGTGATTAGCTTCCGGCGACAGGCGAAGCGCGGCAACTGGAAGCCCCGAAAGATCTTCCCTCTCCCCTTGCGGAGAGGGGCGCGTCGAATACCGCGCCAGCGCCCACGCCGCCCCCGCGGTCCCCGCCACCGCCACGCGCGTCGTCAGCCCCATTGCCTCGAACCGCGCCTCGACCTCGGCCGCCAGCGCCGCCTCACCGCCGAACAGATGCGCCACCCCGGTCACCTCCAGCCGCACCCCGTCGGCGCCATCGACCTCGACCAGCGGCGACCATCTTCCCGCCCAGCGCGCCAATCGCGCCACCAGCGCGGCGTCCCCCGCCGCATCGGCCGCAACCGCCACCAGCCCCGGATTGAGCGCGCGCGCATCGGTCAGTCGCATCCCCCGCCGCGCCCCGCCGCCCGCCGCCGCCTCGGTCATCGCCACGATCAGCTGGCCATGCTGCGCCTCCTCGACGAGCGCTACGACCAGCTCAGGCGCGTTTCCACTCGTCCGCCGCCACCGCTCGATCGGCAGCAACGGCCACCACACGCTCAAAATCCGCCGCTCCGTCACCACCCGCGCTCCAGCATCTCGGCCACCGCCCCGGCGCCGCTCCCCGCGCGCGGAACAGCTCGGCATCCCACGCCGCCGCGCCCGGCGCGCGCGGGTCGAATTCGTGGGCCAGCGACGGCGCACTTGCGACCCGCCAGCGCATCCGCGCCCCGCTCAAATTCGCCGTGCCCCCGAACCGCACCAGCCACGCCGGCACCCCCGACCGCTCGGCCGCGACCGCGAGCCGCCGCGTCGCGGTAAAATCGAGCGCCCTGGGATCGCCCCACAGCTCGCCAATCACCCCGCCTAGCGCCGAACATCGAAGCCCCTCCTCCATCGCCCACAGCGCGGCGCGGGCATCGCGCGCCTCGACATGGATGAGGTCCGGCCCAAAACCCTGCGCGCCCAACCCCCGCGCGCCCAGCCCCGGCGGATAGATCCGCCCCGCCTCGAGGATCGCCATCCGCTCCTGGACCCACAGTAACGGCCGCTCGCGGGAAAGCTGGCCGAGCTGGGCGAGCAGGAACCCGGTCGCCCCGCCGTCCCTCGGACTTGCGGCGAACAGCTCGCCAAGCGTCGGCTGGGCGGGCACCGGCAAGGCGCACAGCTCCCCCTGCTCCCGCTCGGGGGCCAGTTCGGAAGGCGGCCAAAAGGCTCCGCCGCCGACCAGGGAAAGACCTGTCGCCACACGACTCGCACCGTTATCGTTCTAGTTTTGTTCTCATACCCCGACTCAGGTGGGGGGAGTCAACGGGAGTCTGAAATATCCCAATTCCGGGGGGATCAGGCCTTCTCGAAATCCTTCAGGAACCGCGCGATCTCGTCCACCACCCTCTCGAGCACCGGGCGCGACACCGCGAACGCCATGTGGCTGGCGTCGATCTCGACCGAGCGATCGGTCTCCTCCGGCGTCCCGCGCGCCGCCGCCGGCGCGACGATCCCGTCCCGCCGCGACCAGATCGCCAGCGTCGGTACCGGCGGCTTGTCGGTGATCCTGGGGAACGGCGGCTCCTCGACCTTGTGCCCGGCGACCCACTCGTACAGCCCGCGCACATTGGTGTTGGTCCTGACGTCCCCCGAAAAGGGCGAGCCCAGCGTCACCACCGCGCGCACCTTGTCCGGATGCGTCCGCGCCAGCTCGCGCGCGAACAGCCCGCCAAGGCTCCACCCGACCAGCAGCACCTTGCGCAGGTCATGCACCACTTCGAGCCGCCGCCCGAGCTGCTCGAGCGTGTCCGCCCGCGCGCCCTTGTTGGTCCCCAATTCCCACGGATAGGTCCGCCACCCGCCGCGCGCGAGCCCGCGGCGCAACTCCATCGTCGTGCGATCGTCGGCCAGGAACCCCGGCAGCACCAGCGCCGGCGGCCCATCTTCGGGCCCGCGCGGCCCGAGCGGCCCGAGCCCGGCCAGCGCGCGCGGCAAATGCCACGCCCACTCGGCGGCGCGCAGCCAGCCCGACGGCGCGACATGGTCGGGATCGATCTGCCCGACCTTCGCCTCGGACCCGGTCTTCGCCTCAGGCTCATCGGCTACAGGAATTCGCCGCCCCCCATCATCGCCCGCAGCGCCTTGGGCAACCGCACGCGCCCGTCCGCCGTCTGGTGATTCTCGAGCAGCGGCACCAGGATGCGCGGGCTCGCCAGCGCGGTGTTGTTGAGCGTGTGCGCGAACCGCACCTTCCCGTCGGCATCGCGATACCGCAGGTTGGCCCGCCGCGCCTGCCACTCGTGCAGCGTCGAACAGCTATGCGTCTCGCGATACTTGCCAAGGCTCGGCACCCAGCTCTCGATGTCGTTCATGCGATACTTCCCAAGCCCCATGTCCCCCGTCGAAGTCTCGATCACCTGGTACGGAATCTCGAGCTCCGACAGCAAATGCTCGGCCAGCCCGAGCAGCTTCGCGTGCCATGCCGCCGACACCGCCTCGTCGGCCTCGCAGATCACATAGGCCTCGACCTTGAGGAACTGGTGGACGCGAAGCAGCCCGCGCACGTCGCGCCCCGCGCTCCCCGCCTCGCGCCGGAAACACGGCGACAGCCCGGCATAAGCAATCGGCAGGCTCGCCCCATCGAGGATCTCGCCCGAATGCAACGACGTCAGCGCGATCTCGCCCGTCCCCGCCAGATAAAGATCATCCGCCGGCACCGCATAGGCCTCGTCCTCGTGCCCCGGGAAATGCCCGGTGCCGACGAACGCGGCGTGCTTGGCCAGCGACGGCACGGTGATCGGGGTGAACCCGGCGGCGGAAACCTCCTGCAGCGCCCACGCCATCAGCATCGTTTCGAGCAGCGCCAGCCGCCCCTTGAGGCAATACATCCGCGATCCCGACACCTGGACGATCCGGCTCAATTCGGCCCAGTCGTTCTGCTCGATCAGCGCGACATGGTCCAACGGCTCGAACTCGAACGAGCGCACCTGGCCCTCGGTGCGAATGACGACATTGCTGTCCTCGTCGGGCCCGACCGGCGCCCCTTCCCACGGGATTCCGGGGAGCCGCAGCATCATCGCACGAAGCTCGTCCTCCCGCGCCGCGCTCTCGGCCTCGATCGCGCTCGCCCGCGCCCCGGCTTCCTTGGCCCGCGCGCCCAATGCCGCTTTCTCCCCCGGCGCGGCATCCTTGAAGCTCGCGCTGATCGCATTGCGGGTCGCGCGCAGCGTATCGACCTCGGTCTTCGCCCCCCGCACCGCCTCGTCGAGCGCCAGCAGCGCATCGAGATCGACCCCGACCCGCTTGTCACGGATGGCGCGTTCGACGTCGGCGCGATTGCGCTTGATGAAATCCATGCTCAACATGGAGCGCGTCGTGCGATAAACCGCCGCCCTACGCAACACCCCGCGTGGTCCGCGCTTCCCCGTTCACCCTTCGCCCGCTAAGGCCCGCCCCATGGCATCCGGACTCATCGCCCTGTTCGACGACATCGCGGTCATCGCCCGCTCCGCCGCCGCCAGCCTCGACGACATCGCCGCCGCGACCGCCACCGCCGGCACCAAGGCCGCCGGCGTGGTCATCGATGACGCCGCGGTCACCCCGCGCTACGTCGCCGGCCTCTCCCCCGATCGCGAACTGCCGATCATCGCCAAGATCGCGGTCGGCAGCCTGCGCAACAAATTGCTCGTCCTGCTCCCCATCTCGCTGCTCCTCTCGGCCTTCCTGCCGTTCGCGATCACCCCGCTGCTGATGCTCGGCGGCGCCTACCTCGCCTTCGAAGCGACCGAGAAGCTGGTCGAACTCGCGCTCCACGATCACCACGACGAAGTCGAACTCGCCGAGTGCGACACCCCCGAGGAGCTCGAAGCGCGCCAGGTCGCCGGCGCGATCCGCACCGACCTCATCCTCTCCGCCGAAATCATGGCGATCGCGCTCGCCAGCCTCGCCGGCCGCACCATCGTCAACCAGGCGATCATCCTCGCCATCGTCGGGGTCGCGATCACCGTCGGCGTCTATGGCGCGGTCGCGCTGGTCGTGAAGCTCGACGACATCGGCCTCCACCTCGCCCGCCGCGGCACCCCCTTCGCCCGTCGATTCGGGCTCGCGCTGGTCCACCTCGTGCCGTGGCTGCTGACCGGCCTGTCGAGCATCGGCACCGCGGCGATGCTGTGGGTCGGCGGCGGGATCCTCGTCCACGGCATGGACGAGCTCGGCTTCGACGCGATCCCCCACGCCATCCACGACCTCGCCGCCAAGCTCGCCGGAAACCACATCGCCTCGGGCCCGCTCGAATGGCTCGTCAACGCCCTCGCCGCGGCGCTCGTCGCGCTGGTCATCGGAGGCCTGCTCGTCCTCGCGCTCCACCTCGCCCGCAATTCCCGCCAAAGCGGGAACCCGGCTCCTCAGCCACCGGCAAGTTGAACCCGCTGCTCGTCTTCGTCGGCGGCGGCCTCGGCGCGCTGCTGCGCTATGCCGCCGGTCGCGCCGCGATCCTTGCCGGCTGGGCACCCCCGCTCGCCACGCTCGGCGTCAACATCGTCGGCTGTTTCGCGATGGGGCTGCTCGCCGGCTGGTTCGCCGTGCATGGCAGCAGCGAGGGCGGCGGACCCGCGAGCGTCAAGATCTTCCTCGTCACCGGGCTGCTCGGCGGCTTCACCACCTTCTCCGCCTTTGGGCTCGACACGCTGACATTGTGGCGCACCAGCCCGGCCCACGCCGCCGCTTACGTCGCCGCCTCGGTGATCGTGAGCCTGCTCGCCGTATTTCTAGGCTTCAGCCTCGCCCGCTAGCCGATCGATCACCACCGCCAGCTCGCGATCGCGCGCCGTCACTCCGCCCGCATCGTGCGTCGTCAGCCGGAAATCGACCCGGTTCCACACGCTGGTGAACTCGGGGTGATGGTCGACCTTCTCGGCGTGCAGCGCGACCCGCGCCAGGAACCCGAACGCTTCCGAAAAGTCCTTGAACCGGAAACTCTTGGACAGCGCGTCCCCACGCTCCTCCCAGCCGCTCATTTCGCACCGCACGGCTTGGCAGTCTGCGCGCTTGCCATGATCGGCAGCAAATGCGCCAGCGTCCCCGCCTCGGCCAGTTCGCGCCCCGGCTTGAGCGCTTCGGGGCTCGGCTGGGTTGCCGCCACCGCCGCCGCAATCAACACATCTGTCATCGGATGAACCTCCTGCTCGCCGCCCCGCCGCCCCCTCTAGCCGCGCGCCGCAAACTTGCCTACCGCTCGCCGATGATGCGCTCTTCCAATCGCAAGCCGCTCATCGTCGGGATCGGCGGCACCGCCACCCCCGGCTCCTCGACCGAGCAGGCGCTCGCCCTCGCGCTCGTCGCCGCGACCAGCGCCGGCGCCGACACCCGCATGTTCGGCGGCGAGTTCCTCTCGCGCCTGCCCCATTTCCTCAGCCCCGGCACCGAAGGCTCGCCCGACGGCGCCGAGCTGGTCGATGCGGTCCGCCTGGCCGACGGCCTCATCATCGCCAGCCCCGGCTACCACGGCTCGATCTCGGGGCTCGTCAAGAACGCCATCGACTATCTCGAAAAGACCGCGCGCGACCCGCGCGTCTACCTCGACGGCGTCCCTGTCGGGCTGATCACCACCGCCTACGGCTGGCAGGCGACTGGCAGCACGCTCGCCACCTTGCGCTCGATTGTCCATTCGTTGCGCGGCTGGCCGACCCCGCTCGGCGCCGGGATCAAGACCGTTGCCGGAATGTTCGAGGGGGGCAACTGCTCCGACCCCGCCGCCGCCGCGCAGCTCGAGCTCGTCGGCCGCCAGGTCGTCCAGTTCGCCACCATGCACATCTCCGACCCCAGCACGACCGAGACCGGCGTTACCCCCACCTGACCGTCCCCCCACCTAACAATCACTGCGCCCCGCCGCGCGCCGCCGCGCCTCACCCCTCGCCAGCCGCTCGGGCATCGCGTCCCACCCCTGGTCGTCGTCCTGCCCCGGAAGCTGCGGCATCGGCCCCTCGCCCTGCCACACCCAGCCCGGCTCGAGCACCAGCTTGCCGACCTCGATCCCGCCCAGCCTGCGGCGCTCCTGCATGATCAGCTTGCGCGTCCGCCACAATTTCTCGAGCAACCGGTCGGGCAGATCCTCTTTCTCGCCGTCGCTCATCGCCGCCGCGCGCTCGGCGAACACATCGACCGCAGCGCCCTTCGCCCCCACCTTGGCCCGCCCCAGCGGCATCTTCGCCACCGCCATCCGCTCGGCGTTCGACATCGGCGGAAGCGCCACCTCCCCTTCCGCCAGCAACTCGTCGACGTCATAGGCGCGCGCCGCCTGCGCGATCAGCCCGGCCTGGATCCGCACCTGGCCGACCTCCATCGCCAAGTCCCACGCCGCGGCAAAGCGCGCGTCCTTCAACCGCCGCTTCGACACCGCCGCTTTCGAGAACCCCGCCACCGACGCCGCCACCGCCATGTTGGCGCAGTTCGCCATCGCGACCAGGAACTGCCCCTCCGCCTTGGCCGACCAGCGCCGCGTTCCGACCCGCGCCAGCTTGACCCCCGACGCCGTCATCCGCGGCCGCAGCCCCATCGCCGCCGCCGCCGCTGCTGCGGATATCGCCCCCGCCGAACCATCATCCTTGGCCCCGATCGCTTCCGGAGCAGCCAGCACTGGAGTCACGACCACCGAAACAGCCGGCGCCACCACCCCGCTCGCCCGCGCCTCCCGCGCGCTCAGCACCGCCGCCCACTGTTCCCGAAACCCGGCGTCGCGCGTCTTGCGCCGATAGACCCCCGTCACATCGATCCCGGCGATCTCGGCCGACGCCCCGACATTCCCCGTCACCGCCAGCGCGCTCAGGAACGGGGCGATCCACACTGGTTCAGGGACGAGGCGAATTTCCCCCTTCTTCCGCCCCCGCGGCATTCACCGAGCCCCAGTCCGGATCGTTCCCGCCCCGATCCGGCCGGCATCAACATGCGCCAGCCACTCGCGAGCCGCCGTCAAATGCGCCTCCTCGCTGAACGGAGGAGAGGACGGTCCCGGCGGTAACCGCTGTTTATCCATCGCCGCCCGCTGCGCCGGAGTCGGCTTCCCCCGCACCGGCCGCGAATAACAAGCCGGCTTGTGACTGAAACAATCGAACATCCCCATCTCCCCCTCGAGTCGTGGAGATTACATAACCATATAGGTTAGCAAAAGCAAGCATTATCTGCGCAAACTCCCTCCCTGGAAGGGAGGGGTCGGGGGTGGGTAGCGACGCGGCAACCCAGCACTCCCCGTCATCACGACCCCCGCAGGGGCGCGGCAAACCAGCCTACATCTCGCGCGCCGTTAGATAGGTCGATCCAACCAGCAGCCGTCCCTCGTCGAACGACAGCACCACCTCCGGCCCATCGAGCTTCGGCGCCAGCCGCCTAAGCGCCGCGCCGTTGACCGCGATCGGCGACACCCAGACGCCGCGAGCCGGAACGTCGATCGCGATCTCGCTCGACCGGATCGAGACGCCATCGCGCGATTCAATGATGACCAGGTCGGGCTCGGGCATGATCCCCTTGCGCCGCAGCGCCACGCGCGTCCGCGCGAGGTTGATCGCCGCGACGAATGGCGCCTTCTCGACCCACATCACCCAGCTCGCCGCCTGCATCTCAGGCATCGTCGGCCTCGACCGCCACTTTCCTGCCCCGCTTGGCTGGTTTCGCTGATCCGAAGCGCGGGATTTGATAGTCGGGGCGAAGCCAGCGGATGGTCCCGGCGGCTTCCTCGGCGGCGCGTTCGTGATTGAGCGCGACAAGGCGGGTGATGATTTCGGACGGGGCAAGATCGGCTGGCCAGCCGTAGGCAGCGGCGACGGCGGCATCGAGTTCATCGTGCAGCTTGGCGACGGTCCCGGCACGCGCGCGGGTGGCGCGCTCCTCGGTAACGAAATCGAGTGCCGCGCCGCCGCGCTTCAGGTCGCGCAAATTGTAGATTTCGGTCATTGTCAGCCCCGGCACCTCGGCCAGCGCCGCTTTGCGCCTAGCGTCGAGTTCTTCGGCGACGCAGGCGATTCTCCCTCTTTGAGAGGAGGTGGGGTCGGGGAAGGGGAATGAGTCGAAGACTTTGGATTTGGAGTAGCGGGAGTCGTTGCCAATGCCGAGCCATCCCCCGGCACGGAGCGCCCATTCAGTATGAATTGAGGATTGCACAATCCCCAAGTGGAAAGAACTATCGATAGCAAAAACGATGATCATATTGTCAGGCAAAATGCTGACGTCAAGAAACTGAAATACCCGGTGTTTCGAAGTTTCAACAGTCGCGATGTAACGAACCAAACCGTGAAGAGCGGGGCGTATATCGCCTCTTGGCTCACCGAAAATCCACCAGTTATCCTTATACGTCTGCCGGTTATTATACTTGCGGCCGGTAGGCTCCCATTTTTGGGTCTTTTTGTTTAACACTTTATAATCCCAGACGCGGGAAAGGAGGTGCTCATAAACTTCGGGAAAGCGCTGACGAACGTCGACTTCATTCAAACCGAAAAGATCGATCACCCATAGATTACGCGAACGTTGAAGCGCATCGCGCCCATTGAGGTAAGGTCGAATGTGGGTTTCGAGCCCTTCGCGTCGTCCGAGCCCCAGCATCTGCGCTTCGAGGAAAGAGATTAGAAAACCATCGCCGTGAAGCTTCACGCCCGCCGAACAAAGTCCATGATTGGCCTGTAGTGGACTAGGGTCAGGACTCGTTGATCAGAGCCAGAAGATGACGGTGGCGGCGAGGGCGATGGCGGAGAGGAAGACGGTCGGGCATCGATCGTAGCGAGTGGCGACGCGGCGCCAGTCCTTGAGGCGGCCGAACATGATCTCGAT
>NZ_JANYGG010000135.1 GCF_025362505.1 Sphingomonas sp.
CGGCCGTGGCGGTGGCCTATGGATGGGACCCCAGTATATCAACCGAGGAGGCTTTGGAGCAGCTCCTACAGCTAAACTTAAGTGCTATCGCCGCCAACGCGGCGAAAGTTTCTCGCAGGAAATAATATCAGTTTTGAAGACCCGGCTAAAGTGCGCTTGCCTCCCCAAAAGTTACTCTCGCCTCTATAAGCTTTAGGGAAGACAGTGACTTTTCTAGAAAACGGCCTCAACTGTAACTCATTCGGAGCAGTCTCGTTCTCATTCCTGAAACTATAGCGACCCAGGCGCTGGCTTCACTGGCTTTAAGGCTCAAAACACAGGGGTCTCCACTCTCTAAATCTACTCGTTGTGCTATCTTTTCGATGCTGGAAGCGTGTGAGAAAGCTCTCACTGGGGACCTCCCTCCAGCCTACTACCTAGCCTCCGTCGACCCAGGGCAGGGAAAGACCCTCGCCCTTGCCGAGTTTCTTAGAGCTTGGGGTGAACGAGGACACTCAAGGCAGGGAGGTGCACTAATTGGCGTCTCTCGCCTCGATGAGATTAAAACCTACATCGAAGCTGCGAACTTACGGGCGGACCAATTTGGGGTCTTCACCTCCACAGATGAAATGAATGCCCTCGGGGTCTCGAGGGGCAAGCTAGGAGAGGTCCCAATCCTTTTCACTACCCAGCAAATGATCCTATCGCGAACGAAGGGAAAGCAATTCCGAGAGGCCAGCGAGTTTCATTTTCAAGGTAAACCTAGGGCCCTCCGCATATGGGACGAGAGCCTAATTCCCGCTGCTACCCTTTCGGTTGGCCGGGATGACTTGGGGAAACTGCTGTCGCTTCGCCTTCGTAACCCTTGGTACGCTGATGCGATTGAGGGTCTAATGAATGTAATGGGTTCGGCTGCTGAAGGAACTACCGTTACCGTACCTATGGACTTCGCTAGTCGTCCCTCACTCGCAAGGTCGATTCTCGGCAAATCCGAGGCGGACGAGATAGAAAGGCTAACAAGCACACTGGTCTCCCTTGCGGGCAAACCAGCAATCCTCATGTCGGAGGGTGGTCTCGGTAGAGCGCTAGTCACTACCGATGAAGGACTTCCAGCCGATTTCGCCCCTGTTGTCATAGCTGACGCATCGGGCAGGGTCCGTGGAACCTACGCCGCATGGCAAAGGCATCGGGGAAACCTGGTCCGACTTCCAGCGGCGATAAGCGACTATCGGAACCTCCACGTTAGGCTGTGGCAACGGGCAAGCGGTAAGCAAGCGATGGAGGACCTTACCGCTAGGAATGAGGTGATTCAGGGCATAGCGGATGCGGTCAACGAAGACGACGACAAGGATTGGCTTGTAATCCATTATAAGCAGGATGAAGACCTAATAGATGACCTCAAGGCCCGCGTAGCCGATGGACCGAATCGCGTTCAGGGACTCCATTGGGGGAATCATCACGGCACAAATGACTTTAGGGACGTTCGCAACGTCGTACTGGTTGGTCAAATCACCTACCGCCGCTCGGGTTACATGGCGTTAGGGCTAGCGTCCGGCGTACCAGTGGATCAACTTTCCGACACTGACGCCGAGATGCGCGAGGGCGAGCGAGCCCACCATTATCTACAAGCCGCGTGTAGAGGCGCCGTTAGAAAGGTAGCGAATGGGATGGCTGGTGAAATGCGGCTGTTTCTGGTCGCCACCCCTTCACTCACCATTAAGGACCTTCTTTGGCGGACGTTCCCCGGTTGCTCGATTAGCGACTGGAACGCCGAGAATAACCTGAATGGCAAGGTTAAACTGGCCGCCGATTATCTTTTAGAGCGATTCGCCGACCCGTCGGTCATGCGAGTAAAGAAGGGAGAGGTTCGTGAGGCGGCAGGAATCAAACACAAAGGGACGTTCGCCAGCCATGTCATGCGAAACCCAGATTTCAGATCCTTCCTCAACGGCCGCTGGATTGACGAAAGTGGCCAATGGTTTGAGCGGGTCGAGCCATTTAAAGCTGTCGATGACTACGTCTTCTCACCTGAAGACGCTTGACACACTGGTGACACAACGCGGCCTTGCATTGACAGATAATCGGTCGTTACAAGCCACCCGAGCCTTACGTTGAGGGTCCGTTGCTCCTTGGCGCTTAGTAGCGACAGGTAGGTTGTCGATGGGGTCTCCTGCAATCGCACTGCAGAGGTCAGCGGTTCGATCCCGCTCAGCTCCACCACGCTCGGCCGTTGAAAGATAAGCAAAAAACTGCAGATGCGGCCCCGGGGAACGCATCCGAGTGTATCGCAACTCCTGAGACGCGTTCGCATCGCCGGGATTTCAACGATCAGTCAGAACCGCACGTTTGATGCCCTAGGTCGAGCACGAACGGCTGAAAGTGGTGGGAAGCGGACATTGGGCCGGGCCCGATTGTGCAAAGCCACTGGGCCCCGACGTGCCTTGCACGCATCGTTCGCTCATAGCGGGGGCACATCCGACCATCGCTTGCTCACGGCTTCCGCCCGACTCCTGTGCTGACTTCGACAGGCAGGACCTTACCCACCCAACAGAAATTGAAGAGGTTGTCGGCAGCGTTGCCTTCCAAGACCGGCCGCAAACCTGGCGGATCGTTCGCGGCAGCTGCTGTAAAACGGCGCGAGCGGTCAGCCATGCCGAAATGGACGCTGCGTTCCTGATCGCCAAGGTAAGTCCCCTGAAGCTGGGATATTCGCATTTGTTCGATAAGTGCAGCGACGGGCGCCAGCCGCACGTGCGCGCGTTTCATCATGCCTATCGCCGCCTCGTCCGCCACCCTCTCTTCTTCGCCCGAAAAACGCGCTCCAATCTGCCGCCGTTCAGGCCCGTTGAGCCAAGCGGCGAAAATACCGAGGTTGCCGTTGTAGCGAACCATGGCAGCGGTCGGATCGTCGTGACGCAAGTGCGCGAGTTCATGAGCGAGCAGGCCCGCAAGCGCATCGGGATCTATTTGTGACGTCGTATCGTGGAATAACAGGATCTTGTTGGACGGAAGGGCAAGCGCGAAAATTCCGCCTTCCCGAATGCCGATGATGTCAAGCTTCGGTCCGAGTTCCGGATCAAGCCGCGTGAGGATCGCGCGAACTGCGCTTTCACCACCGGGATGATCGCAGCGGACGGGCGCTTGGTTGTCAACATAACCATCGACGAGGCGGGAGCGCGCACTGGCGGACAGCGCCCGTGCTACCCAAGGGGCGGGAAGCTGTTCAAAGACGGTGGCGGTAAGGAATAGCATGCCTGCAACCGCTTTGAAGAGGTGGAGACGATGGAGCGGACGCATTAACCGAGCCAGCGGGCGAGTCCGGACATGCGAGAGCAGCGCTTGGTTGCCGCCGCCAGGAACCGATAACTCCCACCCCGGCTTCCCAAGCCGACCGAACCTGTGGATCGAACCTTGTCCCGGCTCGCGAAAGAGCAACCGCCACCTAACGCTGTCGACAAACGCGTTCGACCCAATGAGGCGGAGTTCGCCAGCATCAAAGTCCAGCTTCACCGAAAGGGGAGGATGGCGGCCCCCCTGCCGAAGGATCCCAATCTCATGCAAGGACGAAGGAAGCCGTGAACATGCCGGCGAATTGCGGCGTCATGCATGCCCCTAAAGGGCCGGGAAACGTTGAGGTGCTCATCATAAGCTGTTGTTCGCACTGTCTGCGAATGTCCGCAATGGGTGGAAATCGGACATTGCGTCTGATCCGCGAACGACTAGCATCTCCAGCTAAACGGGGAGATTTCGCCATGGTAAGATCGATCTGGATAGTCGTCGCGGTGCTCGCCACAGCGGCCTGCGGTGGCAGCCAAACTTCAAGCGACAATTCAAACGCGTTGAGAGCGGCCGATGCAGCGTTGCAAGAGGCTATAGCTAATCGTGACTTGGAGCGCGTTGCATCCTTCTACTCTGACGATGCGGTCCTGATGCCGACGGCCGAACCAATTGTTACTGGGAAAGACGCTATTCGCGCTGAGTGGAGGCACGTATTTGGCATCCCCGGTATGCAAAATAAGTCCGCGTTAAAGCAAGTAGACGTCTCTCAGTCTGGCGACATGGGCTACAGTCGAGGAACGTACACATCTCGCATGGTCGGAGCGGATGGCACACCTGTGACAGAGCCGGGCAAATGGGTTTCGATTTGGAGGAAACAGAGCGACGGCAAATGGCGCATCGTGGTTGACACCTTCAATACGGACATCATGCCTCCCCTCCACAAGCCCTCGACCGCCGACGCTCACTGACCGAACGTGTGCTTTGGGTCGTTTCCGGCCGTTCGTCTCCTCGGCGATCCCGTCGGCGAAATAAGCCTGGCCCGGGTCGCCCGACATGTTGGAGAAGCTCATCACCGCAAATCCGGTTCGATGCAGCCGCCGCGCCCGGCTTGAACAACGCCCAGCCGCCGAGATCGGCGTGGCACAATTCCACCAATCGGGTTTTCGATTTAACTCGATTACTTTTTTATCGGCGCAATGATCGTTTCGGCGAACCTGTCCATCTCCTCGGCCTGCGGGCTCATCTGCAGGAGCAGCAGGTCGAGTCCCGCGGCCTCATACGCCTCGATCTTTTGCCGGACCTGCGCCGGCGTGCCGACCAGATCGGGCATCAGCCCACGGTTGCTCACCGAATAGTCACGCAACTTGATGTCGCGCTCCATTTGCGTGCCCGACAGCCATTGCTCGAAATTGTCGAATCCCTTGGGCGGTGTGGCCGGCATCGCCGTGATCCGCGCCTGTTCCGCGCGCGCTTCCGGTTCGCTGTCGCGCACGATGGCATAGGCCGCCATCCCGAACTGCATCGGCCCTCGCTCCGTGGCGTCCCGGCGGCGCTTCATGTCACTGATCTTGCCACCAATCGCCTCGACGCTGTCGCCATGCATGACATAAGCGTCGCATTGCTCGGCGATCATGGTCTTGGCCGCTTCGCTTTCGCCCCCGGCGTAGACCGTCGGGCGAGGGACGGCGAGCGGCTTGGGCTCGCAGATCGCGTCCTTGAGGTGGTAGCGTTCGCCGTCGTGCGAAAAGCGCGGCTCGGTCCACAATCCGTCGACCACAGTCAACCATTCGCTGGTGCGTGCATAACGGTCGTCGTGCGCATCGAAGGCCAATCCATATTGGGTCGCCTCGTCCGCCCACCAGCTCGACACCACGTTCAGTGCCAGCCGGCCGTTGCTGATATTGTCGATGTTGGCCGCCTGCTTGGCGAACAGCGCCGGCTGATGGAAGTTGGGCCGAACCGCCACCATCAGCTCGATGCTCTGCGTCACTGCCGCCAAGGCCGCCGCGGTTGACCAGGCGTCCAACGCAGGCTGGTCGATACCCTTGATGTCGTTGAGGTTCAGTTCCGCGATCAGGGTCAGGTCCCAGCCGGTCTGCTCGCTGCGCTGGGTCAGCCGCCGGACATATTCCCAGCTTGCGGTCATTCCCTCATCTTCGATGTTGCGGAGCCAACCGCCGAATACGGGCATCCAGTAACCAAACCTCACGAGCGATTCCTTGCTTCGATCTTGTATTGGATGAAGTCGACCAGCCGATCGTGCGGATCCCATCCGAGCACGTCGAGCGGGTTCGCAACGAAGTTGGACAAGGCATTGATGTCGTAAAAGCGCGCCGTCCCGTCGCGGTCATCGATGACATATTCGACCCCGCCGACGTCAAGCCCGGCGGCCGCGGCGATCGCTTCGGCCGCCGCGACCATCTCGGGTGGCGGCTTCGTCGCGGTCATCGTCACCGAACGGCCGGGCACCTGGCAGGCGTCGGCCGGGCACAGGTCGAAGTTGCCGTCGACGGCAATGTCGATCGCGTAGAGGAACTTGCCGCCAAGGGTCTCCATGCGGCAGATGCGCTGCCCGCGCGGTTCGATATAGGCCTGGACGAGCAGCACCTGATCGACGCTTTGCGGCACCGTGCCGGCCTCGATTGCCGCATCGATTTCGGCCATCGCATCGAAGCGTACGATGCCCGCACCGGCACCGCCGATGTTGGCCTTCACGAGCAGCGGAAAGCCGATCGCGCGCGCCGCCACGGGAAGTTCGGCCAGACGGTGGATGACGCGGGTTGGCGGCGTCGCCAAGCCGAGCCCTTCGATCAGCGATAGCTGGCGTGCTTTCGACGCATCGATCGCCATCACCTCGTGCCCATTGATGATCCGCGCGCCGCGGAGGCGCCAATGGTCGAGCGCCGCCATCGCGTGAAAAATGCCATGTTCCGGATCGCGTTGAGGCGCGGACATGGCAACACGGTTGAAAATCAACTCGGCGGGGAAGGTCGGAGACGCTGGATCATATATCAGGCTTCGAGCATCGACCTTCGCCGCCGCTATGCCTCGTCGCTCGAGCGCGGCGAACAGCGGCTCGAACCAGCGCTGATGTTCATAAAGCACGGCAAGCGGAGCGGTCATTGAAGTCCTCGGATGGCGACCTGCCCATATTAGGGTCCTCTGGCTTTCGGACAAGGCGGAACCTGACTTGTGCTGGAGATTCGTGGCGTCCGGAACCCTCGCGGGGCCGCGGCGAAAAGACCGATTAACGCTGCCGCGGGGGCGCTCGATGGCGTCCTTCACTGCGGGTCACTTTTACGTCAGTTTGTTGCGCTCGATACTTGGACGATCCGTCCGATCGCGGCAGGATTAGGTCGTTTAATATATATGAGGATGACGAAGCCTCATTAAATTCCACTGCAGAAAAATGTCTTCGGTGGCGAAACCCTCGCCGATCGGCCGATGCATAGCATTGTTTGTGCACGAGGCTCTTGCCCTATCCCTCTGGTTGGGCGAATAACTACCCCGACGGCAGCTGACGTCCCCCCTGATTTTTCAGCCAGTTTGAAGGTTAGGATCCGGCGTTCTTGGGGTCCCCCAGTTTTTCATCCGGGTCGAAGGTTAGGATCCGGCCTTCATTCAGCGGCCATCGCGACCGCCGCGGCAGCATATTCGAGCGGCGACAGCCAGCCAAGAGACATGTGAGGCCGGCTCTCTCGGGCTTGGCAAAGGTGTCCACTGAATCGAGGGACCATCAAGCAATTGCGTGCCAAACGCACGGATACCCAAGGACGGAGATGTCCCGCCCGATGTTGAAAATCGGTTGGCGGGCGTCACCTGGTTGAGAGGTTATCCGATGAGCGGAGCAATGCGAAGCCCGCGGAAACGGCAAGGACCGCCAGCCCCGCCAAGGCGGCCCGCTTGCTGTCAATGGCGTGATCCAGTTGCACATAGATCAGCGGCGCAACAAGCACGCCCAGATAAGCAAACGATGTTCCGGTCGCGACAGCCTCGGCCGTCTTACCGCTTGGCGCCGCAAGCGCGATCTCGGCCAGTAGAATCCCGTTCCAGCCCATCGCGCTGATGCCAAGCAGAACGCTGCCGGCCATGAGCCGCATGAAAGATGGGAGAGGCCACAGCAACAAGAGCCATGCAAAGCCCGAAAGAATGCCAAGCAGGCCAAGGTGTAAATTGGCCCGGCCGAAGCGCGCGGTCGTCATCCCGAACACAATCCGCGCAGCCGCCCCGGCCATCGTGGCGATTGCAAGATAGCCCGCCGACCGACCGACACTCATTCCATGCAACCAGACCAGGCTTGGCACGAGGTAGGTCGTAAGGGCCGCCTGATTAATCCCATAGGAGCCCGATACCAGCGCAAGACGCCGTGTCGCGGGTTCGGCAAGCGATACCTGCAAGGCGCTTAAAACATGCTCCCTGCCCGGCGGATGGTTCGCTTTGGCTCCAAAGTCTCGCAGACCGCGCTTGGCCAGCAGCGCGGTGACTGCCACCAGGGCCCAAACCACCGCTGCCATATGTTGCCAGCCGTAATGGTGCGCAACAACGGGAGCGATGAGCGCAACCATCGCTGTTCCCACCGGAACGCCGGTTTGCCGCACCGAGACGACCAGCGGCTGCATTCGCTTTGAATAGCATTCGGCTAAAGCCAGCGAACTGGACGGGACGATGACGCCATAAGCCAGCCCCATCAACATGATCCCCGCAATGGCGGTCGCCAAGGGAAGGGGGTCGGTGCCGACCTGGCAGAACAGTTCAAAGCCAAGCCCCGTCGCCAACAAGGCCGCAAACTGGACAAAGCGAATGCTGAAGCTGGCCAATAGCCGGGTGGTAACCATCGAGCCGATGATCGCCGCTGCGTAAATCAGCGAGGTGTAATACCCCATCCAGCTTTCGGGCAGATGCTCATTTTGTACGATCAGAATCGAGATCGCAAATGGCCCCGCAATCGCAAACGAGCCTGCAATCTGAATCAGCGAGGTGGCGAAAAGCGTGCTGAGGCCGCTCTGTTCGAGCGGCCTCTCCGAATGGCTTCGGCCAGGTTGAGCTGTGATCGGATGCTAGCCCTTTGCTCGCTGGACCGAGGCGCCGCCATCAAGCATCCCGCTGATCATGTCACCCATGAACACGTGCGGCTTGGGATAGGCAACACGGCTATGCTTGAGCCCGAGCGACAGTGCAGCTTCAGCCAGCTTGTAGGTCAGCGGGCCCGGATTGATCAAGGGCACGGGCAGACGTTCGGCCAGCCAGGCATGGCTTTGATGCATCGTTGTTGATCCAAGGCAAATGGCCTCGGCACCATCTTCCACGCATTGCATTGCGGCGGCGAGAAGTTTGGGAAAGACATCCTCTTCTTTGCCGCCCAGCAGGTTGGAGACGTCCGGGGGAATATTGGGCGAGCGGATCGACACACATTTGTGCTCGAGGCCATATTCCTTCAGCGTCTTAGTGTAGAGACCTTTCCAGGGATCCCACTGGGTCAGAACCGAAAAATTATTGGCAAAGATAAGCGCGGTCAAAAACGAAGCGCGCCCGGGCGAAATCACGGGAATATCCAGAACCGAACGCAGCGCGTTCATGCCGGAGTCGCTCATCGTATCGATGCAAACCGCATCATAGCCGTCCTTTTCAGCCGAGAGACCGGCTTCAAATATGGAAATGTCGGCCAGCACGTAATCGTGATGACTGTCATACAAGGCCGGTGCAGCTTTAACCGGCTTGTAGTCAAACGTGATGCCGGGACCCAACTGCACCGAACTAAGCTGTGCCTTGCGATTGGCGACGCCGTCGTCGTCTAGCGGGAACGGAACGATCACAAGAACGCGCTTGTCAGTCATGATAGGATCCTTTCAGCAATAGCGGCGCAGGTTACAGACCAGAAAGCCTGACCGGCCGGAGAACCTGACCGCTCTACCCCCAGCGGGCCCGAAACGGCGTTTGCCCACCGCCCGCGAACTATGCTACCAAAGTTTCGATTGGTCCAGACCAATAATGAACCCGCGATCGGATGACGTTCCATGACATCGTTGCTCGCCGCCCCCGTCCCGCGATACCGGGAAATCGCCAATCAAATCGAGCGCGAAATCGTAACAGGCAAATGGTCCATCGGCGAAAAGCTTGCGCCCGAGCAGGCCTTGGCATCGCAATACGAAGTAAGCCGCTTCACCATTCGCGAGGCGATGAGCCGGCTTGAGGAAAGTGGCCTTATCAGCCGCAACCGCAGGCGCGGAACGGTGGTCACATCGGCGGCGCCAATCGATCAGATGGTCCAGAAGCTGGGATCAATGGACGAACTGCTGCAATATGCGCCGCAGACCAGATTGAAAGTGTTGCGCACGCAATTGGTCGAGGCCGATGTCGCCCTGGCGCAAATGCTGGCCTGTTCGGCAGGATCGCGTTGGGCGCGCATTGAAACCATCCGTGTCGAAAGCAAGCGCAGTCCGGTTTGTTGGACAGATATCTATGTTCCGGCCGAGTTTGCCGACCTTGCCGACCAGATCGGAAAAGACGCAACGCCGGCGTTTCGGGTCATGGAGCAGACCTATGGGCTGTTCGCGACCGACATCAATGCCGAACTGTTCGCCGGGTCGCTGACCCAGCGCAAGGCTGAAGCGCTTGAAGTTGAACCTGGCAGCCCTGCCCTGATCATCGTCCGGCGCTACCGCGACCGCAGCGGCCGCTTGTTCGAAGTCTCGGTCAGCGAGCATCCGGCTGGCCGGTTTTCGTATTCGGTCGACCTGCAACGCAAAACAGGAAACACATTACCTCATGACTAAAGCAATTCTCTCGGATTCTGCCGCTCCGATCCGCAGCTTCCTGTTCACGCCGGCGAATCACCCGCGCAAGGTGGAAAAGGTTTTCGCATCGGGTGCGGACGCCATTATCCTTGACCTTGAAGACGCCTGCGCCGCTTCCGAAAAACCGGCAAGCCGGGCGGTGGCGGTGGCAGCATTGTCCGCGCCGCGCTCCTGTCTGGGCTATGTGCGGGTCAATGCTACCGATACCGAATGGTGCTTTCGCGACCTCGATGAGGTTGTCGGTCCGTGGCTTGACGGGATCGTGGCGCCGAAAATCGAACGGCCCGAAGAGATCGTCCTGATCGACTGGATGATCGCGCAATTCGAGCGCGAACGCGGGCTCCCTGTCGGCGCAATCGATCTGATGCCGATCATTGAGACAGGGGCCGGGCTCCATGCCCTGGACGCGATCATTGCGGCAGGCACGCGGATGCGGCGCGTTTCGTTTGGCGCGGGCGATTTCACGCGCGATATGGGCATGAAATGGAGCGCTGACGAAGCCGAACTGGCCTATGCCCGGGGACGGCTCATTCTGGCCTCGCGCGTGGGCGGCCTGGAAGCGCCGATCGATACGGTTCATATCGATCTTGCGGACGAGGACAGCTTTGACCAGTCGGTTGTCACGGGGGTCAAGTTCGGGTTTCAGGGCAAGTTGCTGATCCATCCCAAGCAGGTTGCCCGAACCAATCAATCGTTCATGCCGAGCGCCAAGGAAATCGCCCGCGCCGAAAAGATCGTCGCCGCGTTCAACGCCGCTGAAGGCGCCGGGTCGGCCTCAATTCAGGTCGATGGCTATTTCGTCGACTACCCGATTGTAGAAAAGGCACAGCGCGTGCTGGCCTTGGCGGTGCGCACCTGAGCCGCCACTGGCGGGCACCACTAACCCAGCCAATCGGCCAGGACAGCGGCGGTGTCCGCGCCCAGTTCGCGCCCAGCCCAGCGTATGGAACCTGGCGTATCGCTAAGCCGCGGGCAGACATTCGGCAAGGTCAGGGGGCCCGCGCGTTCGTCGACTATCTGAACGAGATTGTCGCGCGCGGCAAATTGGGGATCCTCAAAGATCTCGTCGATTCCATAGACCGGGCCGCACGGGACCTGGCCGGTTTCGCAGGCGGCGAGAATCTCGTCGCGGGTCATGGCACTGGTCCAGTGGCTTACAAAAGCGTCCACTTCGGCGCGTCTTGCCTCACGCTTGGCAATGGTCCCGTAGAAGCCCTCGCCGGTCACATCCATGCGGTCCATGATCGCGGTCAGGCGACCGAAAATCTTGTCATTGGTGCAGGCGATGGCCACCCATTTTCCGTCCTTGGTGGGGTAGTGACTGTGCGGCACCGCGTTGACCGTGCCCGCGCCCATCCGCTCGCGCACGAAGCCGTTGTAGGCATAAGCCGGCGCCAGCTCATCGAGCAAACGAAAGGTGCCCTCATAGAGCCCAACGTCAACAATCTGTCCCCGCCCCGTGCGATCGCGCGCGCGCAGCGCCGTGAGCACGCCGAGCGCCGCGAACAGCCCGGTGACATAATCCGATAACGTTGCCGTTCCCGGTGATGCCGGCGGCGCCCCCGGCTCACCGCACAGATAGGAAATTCCACTAAAGGCATTGGCAATGCGGCCGAAACCCGGACGATCACTATAAGGACCAGTTTGCCCATAGGCCGTTACGCGGGCGATGATCAGGCGCGGATTGAGCGCCTGCAGGACATCAGGGCCCAGCCCCCAGCGCTCGAGCGTTCCGGGCTGGAAATTCTCGCACAGAATGTCGGCCTGCGCGGCGAGCTTTTTCAGCGTTTCAGCACCCTCGGGTGTCCGCAAATCAAGTTCGATCGATCGCTTGTTGCGCCCTTCACTGAGCCAGACCAAAGTATCACCCGACGGCGTCGGCGTGCCGAACTTGCGGATCGGATCACCGCTGCCCGGAAGCTCTATCTTGACGACATCAGCGCCAAATTCCGCCAGATAAGTGGCGCAATAGGGCCCGGCGATGAAGGTTGCGAGATCAAGCACCTTGAGCCCTTGAAACGCACCCGGAGAAGGGCAATCGCCGATCATTATATGTACTTTCTATTGGTCCAGACCAATGGTAACGGTATCGGAATGGCTGGTTGCCTTCAAGGCAGAAAGTCTGGCAATTGAAAAGGGTCTAAGCCGTGCTCATGTCCGCCGAACAGTATCGTGAATCGCTTCGACGGCTCAAGCCCCGGGTTTATGTTGGCGGCGATCTGGTCACCTCGGTGGCAGACGAGCCCCGGCTCGAGCCCGGCATCAACGCCACAGGCATAACCTATGATTTCGCGCTTGTGCCCGATTATGCAAAAGTCATGGTCACGAACGGGCTTTCGGGTGAGCCGACTAACCGGTTTCTCGCCATCAACCGTTCGCGCCAAGACCTTCTCGACAAGCTCGAAGCCGTCCGGCTAACGTGCCAATATGCTGGCTGCACCCAGCGCTATCTGACCCACGATGCCTTCAACGGTCTGTGGGAAGCAACCTGGCGGATCACCGAGCGCACCGGCAGCGAAAGTCATGACCGGCTGAAGGCATATATCGCCTATTCGCAGGCCAACGATCTCGCCATCGGCATCGCGATGACCGACGGCAAGGGCGATCGCTCAAAGCGTCCGTCCGAGCAGGTCGAACCCCTGTCTTACGTCCACGTCAAGGAGCGCCGGGTTGATGGCATCGTCATCGCCGGAGTGAAGGCGATCGTGACGGGCGGGCCCTATATGCACGAATATCTGGTGCTGCCGTGCCGCCGCATGGGCGCCGAGGACAAGGACTTTGCGGTTGCCTGCGCGGTGCCGATTGATGCGCAAGGTGTAACCGTCGTTTCGCGTCCGGCAGGAAGGCCGGGCCAAGCCGCTGCCAAATTCAGCGCCAAGTTTGCCCAGTCGGTCGCGGCGGTCCATTTCGATGATGTTTTCGTGCCTTGGGACAAAGTGTTCATCGATGGCGAAATCGACGAAGCCCACCTGATGACCACCAACTACGCCTCGCATCACCGCCATAGCTGCATCGGCGCGCGCGCCGGGTTCGGCGATTTGTTGATCGGCGCAGGCGCGTTGATGATGGAGGCCAACGGGCTTGATCTCAACAAGATCTCGCACCTCAAAGACAAGATGGTCGAACTGATCAAGATCACCGAAGGCTTCTATGCCTGCGGTGTTGCGGCCTCGACCTTTGGCGAAGAGGATGCCGCGGGAAATTTCCGGCCGGAACAGATCTACTCAAACATTGGCAAGCTGCTGCTGGCCAACCAGATCTATGACATGCACCGCATCGCCCACGAGGTTTCGGGCGGCCTGATCGTGGGGCTGCCCTCGCCCGAAGAGGATCACAATCCCGCCACGGCGCCGATGATTGAATCGCTGCTGCGCGGCCGGGCCGATGTGCCCTATAAACATCGCGCCAATGTTGCGCGCTTCATCGAAGACCTGACAGCTTCGGAAACGGGCGGCTGGTATTCGGTGATTAGCCTGCACGGCGGCGGATCGCCCGAGGCAATGAAGCTGGAAATCCTGCGCAATTATCCCGTTCAAGATCGCAAGGATCTGGTCCAATCGCTGCTCGATCGCGGCGCGCTCGATCTGGGCAAAGGCCCCTCGCGCGACAGTCAGCCGGGGCGTTGCTGCGCCAAGGGCTGTGCCTCCGACGATGCCATACCCAGTCGCACGAGCTTCACCGCCGAATAAGCCCTAGCGGGGGCGCTCAACCGACATGGGCAAATTTGAAACGCGCGCCATTTCGCCGCGATCGAACAGGCCCGGATCTGCAAGATAGGCGCGCGCCATCGGCATAGCGTCTAGGCCCCAGAACAATTCGTGCCCGACAGCCAAAGTCGGAACACCATAGACACCCGCTGCGACGGCAGCCTCGGTGTTCGTGCGCAGTCGGTCCTTGACCGCTGGATCCTGCACGGCGTCCATCGGAACATCGAGCGCAGAGGCAAGCGCGGCGGCGGTTTCGGCCGACTCCGGATCGCGGCCCTCGACCCAAACCAGCCGGAACGCTGCGGCTGCATCCGCTACGGTCAGGTCCTTGGCGCTGAGCAGCCGGAGCAAGGTTAGCGGGTTGAACGGATGAGCGGGCGGCGCACGAAACGCCAAGCCCCGCTCATCGGCGAGCCATTGCACCATGCGGTATGTCTGCGTGCGCTTGGCCGGGATTTCGGCCGGGCCCAAATGTCCGAAGGCCTTGAGCAAGCCCGCGAAAAGGACTGGCCGAAACATGATATCATGCTGCGCCGAGAGTGCCGTGATTTCTGGGATGACAAGCGCAGCAAAAGGCGAAATGACATCGAAATACCAGACGATTGGCATTTCTGAGCTTGCCATCAGAACGGCACCGCGCGGTCAGGCTGGGGCAAAATGGTCGTCCGATACATCAATCGCTCAAACTCCCCGTCAAAGTCGTCGCGTCGGTGCATGGTGCAGGCGTTGTCCCACATCAGCGCGTCGCTGACATTCCAATCGTGGCGGTAGACGAACTCATCGCGGCAGGTCCACGCAAACAGCTCATCGAGCACGGACCGGCTTTCGTCATCGGGCAATCCGCTGATCTTGATCGTCATGCCCGGGCAGACATAGAGCGCGCGCCGCCCGCTATAGGGATGCGTGCGCACCAGTGGATGCGCTATATCGGGCGTAATGTTGGTCTGTTTGGTATTGGTCGTGGTCGAGTACATCTGGTTGAAGGCGACATACGATTGGATCGCATTACGCCCATCGACCACATCCTTGAGATGACGCGGAAGCCGCGCGTAAGCGGTGGTCATATCGGCAAAATGAGTGCTGCCACCTGTAGGCGGGATCTTGATTGAAAAGAGTAGCGAGCCGACGGCAGGTTTAGGCAGATAGATTTGGTCAAAATGCCAACCAACTTCGCCATCGGCGAGTGCGCCGGTCGGCTTGCCGTCTTCGCGGATGTTGGTGATCTGCAGAAGCTCGGGGTGCGTCTTGTTGAGCCACTCCTCGCGGAGGTGGATCTCGAGCGGCCCGACCAACCGGCTGAACTCGATCAGATCCTCTTTCTCGATATCCTGCTCCCGAAACAGCAGGACCTCGTAGCGCAGCCATAGTGCCCTGATTTCATGAAAGACATCCGGAGCCATTTGACCGGATAGAGTGACACCCAGCACTTCGGCGCCAAAGGTATCGGTCAGCGGCCTGACCTCGAGTGACTTCGCTACCATTTAGGGCCCCTACGCTGCCACGCCAAGCTTGGTGAACTGTTCGATTTCCGCGATGATTTCATCAGTAGTCGCAACCCGACCCCACAGCCGCCTGAACGTATCCTCGAACGCGAGCTGCATGCGGTCGCTGCAGGTGCCCGAGGCATCCGAAGCAACAACAACCCCGAAGCCGCGATCGGTTGCCTCCATCCCGGTCATGCCAACGCAATTGTTGGTCGAGACGCCGGTGACGATGATCTCGCTGATCCCTTTTGAGGTCAGATGCGCGCCAAGCCCGGTCGAGGCAAATCCGCCCATCGTTACCTTGTTGAACACTGGCTCTCCGGGCAGCGGCTTCAGCGGATCGACGATCTCATGCTCACGCGTGCCCGCATGATTGTTGGTCGCTTCGAAGAGCGGCCGCATGTGGCGCGGGGCATCGCTGTAGTCGCTGCGCTCACAGCCCACCGTCAGATGGACAATGTGGGTACCGGATGCACGGAACGCCGCCAGCAGTTTACCGATATTGGGAATGAGCAGCGTGTCGATCCGGTCAAAGCGATAGTCCGCGCTTTCCAGCTGGCATTGATCGCTCAGCAGCTTGCCCAGGCCATGAAATCTGCTGCCGCTCGCGTATTGCATGTCGACAACCACAAGTGCGCTCGTTCGCGTGTTGAGTACGACGGGGGCAGTAAAGCCTTCAAAATAGTTTGACATGGGCAGAGCCTCGTAATGGTCTGGACCTTTCCTAACACGAGGTTGACAAGGCGCACAATAGGAACAAGCATGCCGCTGAGAGGAGTTTTGGCATGAAGCTGTTCTATTCCCCCTTCCACACTTTCGTGCACAAGGTTCTGGTGACCGCGCACGAGTGCGGCCACTGGGACCACATGGAACGCATCGCAACGTTCCCGTTCAAGAACAACCAGGGTGAGGATTGCGGCGACAGCTACGACATCAGCCAGCTGAATCCGCTCGACAAAGTGCCCACTTTGGTAACCGACGACGGCCAGTCCGTTTTTGGCAGCCAGGCCATCTGCGAATATCTCGACAGCACCGCGCGTACCGGCAAAATATACCCCGAGCCGGGTCCCAAACGGTGGGACGCCCTATGCCGGTTGTCGTTGTGCGATTCGATCTTCGAAAGCACCGTCCAGATGGTGATGGAGCAATGGAAGCCGCGCGATCAATGGAACATGGGCCTGTTTGAATGGCTGTGGCCCAAATTTACGGCCGGACTCGATTCTTTGGAACGCGACGCAAAGCGCGGCTGGGACAGCTTCGATGTCGGACATGCGGCCATGCTGCACGCGATCAGCTATCTAGGCTTTCGCGCCGAGTTTTACGAGGCGAAGGACCCGATCCATCCCAATTTCAACTGGCGAGATGGGCGCCCTGCTCTCTCTGCGTGGTATGATGAAGCATTGCAGCGGCCCTCGGTCCAGCGGCACTACAATCAACCGTTCGAAGGCGATGACAGTGCCGCAGCCTGTCAGGCTGCTGTGCGCGCTTGCCTCGACCTTCGCGCAACGAATGGGGCATGATCGACCTTTATTACTGGCCCACGCCAAACGGGCATAAAGTGTCTGTCGCGCTTGAGGAGATGGAACTCGCCTATGCGGTGAAGCCCGTCAACATCCTCTCTGGTGAGCAACACACGGCTGATTTCCAGGCCATCAGTCCGAACACCCGCATCCCCGCCATCGTCGACCACGAAGGCCCTGGCGGCGGCCCGTACGCAGTTTTCGAATCGGGCGCGATTCTGATGTACCTTGCCGAAAAGTCTGGCCGTTTCTGGCCTGCCGAACTGGCCCAGCGATCCAACATCGTCCAATGGCTGTTCTTTCAATGCGCCAACATCGGCCCCATGTTTGGGCAATGCGGACATTTCAGGGGCTATGCACCCGAACGGATCGACTATGGGATAAACCGCTATTGCGGTGAAACTGTCAGGCTTTATGGCCTCATGAATGAAGTGTTGGGCACGCGCGACTTTCTCGCCGGCGCGAATTACTCGATTGCCGACATGGCGACCTACCCGTGGTGCGCGCCCATCGTTCGCGACCTCCACGCGATCGACATCAATGACTTTCCCAATGTAAAACGCTGGGCCGGCGCCATTGAGAGTCGGCCAGCCGTCCAGCGCGGCATGGCATTGATGAGCGATGTGATGAAGATTGGCGATCCCGACGATGCCACGCGGGAAGCGCTATTCGGCAAACAGTAGTTCCGCATCAACAGGCTCTGGGCCGGCGAACCTAAAACAAGGTCGGCCTGGTGGGCTGTTAGTCGCGGCACCCCCAATGAAAACGGGCGAGGCTAACGACCTCGCCCGTATCCATGTTCATCAGGGCGCTCAGAACTTGAAGCCAACCTCCACGCCATAATAGGCGCGTGCACCCGGCGAGATGAAGTCACCGCCGAATTCAGGCGCCGGAATAACTTCGGCCAGATAGTTCTTGTTCAACACGTTGTTGCCGAACGCCGCAATACTCCAGTTGTGGGCGCTCACCGCAGCCCGCAAATTTAAGACACCATAGGCGCTACGCCGGGAGTTCTTGAAGTTCCCCGGAACTGCGCCACCGAAAAACAGGTTCGGCACGTTGTTGTCTTGCACCGTATGAAAGAACGTCGGGCCAGTGATGCGGTAATCAGCCCGCAGCGCTAGATTGAACGCATCGGCAAGCGGGACATCAACCTGCGATCCCAGATTGATGGTGTAATCGGCCGTATAAGGTGATTTGTTTCCGACCGTGTAGGGACGTACGCTGTTCTTCTTGATCTTGCTCTCGGTCACATTTGCCGAGCCAAATACTGTCCATCCCTTGATCACGCGCGCACTCAGCGAGGCTTCACCGCCGTAGAGCTCGACCTTATCGATATTGGAAACAACCCGCAGCAGTCCGAACGGACCCACGAAGAACTCGAAGAACTGCATGTCCTTTACCGTGGTATAATAACCGGCCAGTTCATAAGTGATGCGGTTGTTGGCGAAGCCGCCTTTAATACCAACCTCGAAGGCGCTGCTGGTTTCCTTCTTGTACTGGTCGGTGATTGCCAGCCCGGCGTTTATCGGAACAGGCGCGAACAGCGCTGTGCCATTGTTGAAGAAGCCATCGATAATGGCCTTGCTACCGCCCGCGTTGAACCCGCCTGACTTGAAGCCGATCCCCCAGTTGGCGAACAGCGTCGTCGAAGGGCCAGGCTTGTAGGTCAGGGTCACCTTGGGCTCGATCTGCTGGAAGGTTGCCGACCGCGCCGCAAGGACGCCGCTTGGATTGTAGGCCGGATCGAGACCGGGGTTCAGGTAGTAGTTCGCTGGTGTGCTGATCGTACCGTTGGGGAAGCCGGTAAGCGGATTGCCAACCCAGCGGGTTCGTGCGGCCGCTGGAATATTGTTTCCGACCTTGCGCTCTTCAACATCATAGCGGAGCGCGAAGCCGGCCTTTAGCGTGTCGGAAACCTTGTAGTCGAGCGCACCGAAGGCCGCGTAGACGTTGGTTTTAAAGGTGTCGTCGGCCAATCCTTCCGTCGGATTGCGCGGATCATTCGTATAGCATTCCCTGATTACGCCCTGCCCCGTGTCGAGCCCGAGATTAACGCAAACCCGGCGGTTGATGTGGAGCAGATAGCCACCGAGTTGCCAGGTCAACGGACCATCGGACTTCGATGCGAGACGAAGCTCAGCGCTGATGTCTTCCTGGTTACGGCGCTGATACTGGGTGCCATCGCAAGTGCTCGGGCCATAAGGCTGCGATCCGCGGAACGGGCCGATCGTCTGGAACGGTTCCTGAACCACTATGCCGGCCGTTGCGGCCGCGGTTGCGGTACAGTGCGGCTCGTTTCCAAAGAAGCCGAACGCCCCGCTGGTGCCATCGGCGTAAAAATCATTCTCGATCTTACTGTAGGAAACATAGCCCGTCAGCTTGCCGAAACCGACATCGGAATCAAACCGGCCTGAGGCTTCGAACGTCTTTTGATAGTTGTTCGGCACGATGTTGGAATCAAACCTGAAGATATGGTCGTTGACGTTGATGTTGGAATCGATCGTCTTGCTGATCGAAAACAGCCCCGGGATCTGAAAAACACCGTTGAAAGCGATCGCGCCGGCCTTGACCTCGCCATAGCGCGCCTTGAGATCGATTTCGGTCGAGCCTCCGATTTTTGCGATCAAGCGACCGTTGATGTCGAACTTTCGGTAGTTGTCAACCGAAGCGGCGCGGGTCGAGTTGCCCGGATAAGTTGCGGTGTTGACAGCAGTGGGCAAAAACGTGTTGCGATAGAACCCGTCCGACTTGCCATAGTCGCCGGAAATAACAAAACCGAGTGAATCTCCGATCGGACCGCTGACCAGGCCCGAAGCCGAGTAGGTTTTATTGTTGCCGTACGACGCCTTGCCTTCCATCTGCAGGTGGTCACCCGGCTTGCGGGTGGTAATGACGATCGCGCCAGCCGAGGCGTTGCGCCCATAAATGGCACCTTGCGGACCCTTCAAAACTTCGATTTGCTTCAGAGTACCTTGATTCTGGTTGAGCGCCGAGGTGTTGGTTTTAAGAATGCCGTCAACCACCAGAGCGACGTTGTTTTCGGCATCGCGCGCGCCATTCAGACCTCGAATATTGATTTGGGTGTCGCCAGATTCAGCAGTGCCGGTCACAATGCTCACACCTGGGGTGAGTTTGACGAAATCGCTGGCTGTCTTCACCCCGGTCTGCTCAAGCGTCGCTGCGGTGAACACGGTCACCGATGCAGGAACATCCTGAAGCTTTTCGTTCTGGCGGCGTGCCGTAACAATGATTTCTCCAGGAGAAGCCCCTACTTCCTCCGCATTTTGAGCAAGCGCCGGACTGGCCGCACAGCTGATGCATGCGATTGAACTCAGCAAGACGAATTTTGCAGTGCGCATTTTTGAACTCCCCGATTTTATTATATTAAACTAGAACGTTGGCTCCACTGAAATACACATAGACTTCCTGGAATTTTCCATCGCGGAAACGCCAGAAATTTGTGTTGTAAAACCGTGTTATCCCCCCGTCATGACCTGTCAGAACTGCCTCGAACGATGCAGTCACGCGACCGTTTTTTTCATCCACCGTGCATGCGAAGTCCTTGTGGACGATGGCTGCATAAGATCCGGTGAAATCTTCCAGCATGCGTCTTATCGACGCCTTGCCGGCGTGGCGAGTGAACGCGGTCTGGACGCAAAACAGCGCTTCATCGTTGAAGCATGCAATCGCCGCGTCGATGTTCTTCGCATCGACATTGCCGAAGTATTTGATTGTCGCGATATCGATCAACTCGTCGCGGCTGAGCGTTGGCTCATACTGCATCAGGCTTCTCCTTCCTTCAGCAAATTGTCGCCGCTCATATAAACATAAACGCGGTGAAACTTATCGCCTTTGAGATAAAAGCGGTTGCAGTTTTCATAGCGAAGCTCGGTGCTGCTATTGGGCGTAATAAGCACGGTAAACTGCGAGCAGACCGAATTCGACTGCGGATCGGCGGTGTGCACAAAATTACCGTGCCAGATTTCGGCAAAATCAGAGAACAGCCGCGCAAACATCGCACGGACGCCGGCATCGCGTCCGGCGTGCACGGTGTTCGAGGTCACTTCAGTTAGCAAGGCATCTTCAGTGAAGCAGGCCAGCACCTGCTCCATGTCCTTATTGTCGACGCCATCGAAATAGCGCTTGGTGACGATGTCGATGTAATAGGGATAGGGCAGGGATGTCTGCCCCGCTCCGGCTTCGGTCCAGTCCGACATCAAGCGCTTCCTTTGCGAATGCCCGCATCATTGCCAACCTCTGGGAAGGGGAAGGCTTTCTTGCTGTGCGAAAGGCCAAGTTGAACGAGGAGTTCGGCCTGCTTGTAGGCAATCAACCCCGGATTGATGACCGGGATAGGCAGGTTATCAGCAAGCCAGCGCGCCGATTGATGCATCGTCGTCGAGCCGAGCACGATCACATCGGCACCATCTTCCGCAATAGCTGCTTCTGCCTCGGCCTTCAGCTTTGCAAAGATAACCTCTTCCTTGCCGGCCAGCAGTTCGGCGACATCGGGGCGCGTCTTGATCGACCTGAGCGATGCGCAGCGCGGCCAGAAGCCATATTCCGTCAGCGTCTTTTCATAGAGCGGGAACCATTCATCCCACATGGTGAGGACGCAAAACTTCTTGCCCAGCGTCATGGCCATGTGAAACGCGCATTCACCGGGCCCGAGCACAGGGATCGACAGCCGCGAGCGTAGCGCCCGCAAACCGGAATCGCTCACCGTATCGATCACGACCGCAGAATAACCCTCGTTCTCAGCATCGATGCCGGCCTGGAAAACTGTCCAGTCCATGAGCAGCATGTTATGATAGGAATCACCAAAGGCCGCGCCCCATTCCACCGCGACGAATTCAGGCTTGAAGCCCGGGGCGATCAAATTGACCGGTAGCTGGCTGGCGCGATTCGCAACGCCCGTTGCATCCATCGGAATTGGAACGATAACCTTGATGCGTTTTTCTACCACTGGCTTTTCATCTACAGCTAATTGCAATGGACCGAGCTTAGGCTTAATGTATACAAAGCTATCCGGTCAAGCTCATGGAAAAAAAGAATGTCGCGCGCATCCGATCGAGCATATTCAATGATCAGGAACAAGATCCTTTCCGGTGAACTTCGATCGGGAGCAAAGATCGGCGAGGAGGCCCTTGCGGAGCAGTGCGGTGTTTCGCGCACCCCGGTTCGCGAAGCGCTGGGTCGGCTCGAAGCGGAATATCTGATCCGTCGCAGCGAAACACAGCGCAGTTTCGTGGCTGACTGGTCGCTGGACGATGTCGAGGAAGCGTTCGAATTGCGCGGCATGCTGGAGAGCCGAGCCGCACGCCGAGCTGCCAAACGCATCAACCAAAGTCAGATTGAGCGGATGAAAGTGCACAATCACGCTTTGCAGAAAGCAGTCGAACGCGACATTCCTGATACGCGGGTTTTCCTCGATCACAACCAGCAGTTCCACACCATCATTCTTGAGGCGTCGGCATCTCAACGCCTGACCAACGCGCTGGCCAAGCTCATCGAACAACCGGTTATCTGGCGAACTGTTCAGAATTTTACAGCCGGGGACTTGCAACGATCGTATCGTGAGCATGAGGAGCTGTTGGCTGCCTTCGAGCAGCATGATCCGACCTGGGCCGAGGCTGTCATGACCTCCCACATCCGCAGGGCATTCCACACTTATGCAAACGCCCACATGAACCAGCGGATTGTCGATAGCTCGCAAGCCGCTGAGTGACGGGGCCTTGATTTTGTATCCAAAACTGCGATGTTTATGAAATGGCTGTTCCATCCATTGCATTTGTCGAAGTGGGTCCGCGCGACGGCCTTCAAAACGAGCGCGAAACGATTGCCACTGGCGACAAGATCAAACTGATCGAACGGGCCATCGCCGCCGGAGCCAAGCGGATCGAGGTCACCAGCTTTGTCAACCCGAAGCGCGTCCCGCAAATGGCTGACGCCGAAGCCGTTTGCGCAGCGTTGCCGGACCGCGCCGATGTCACCTTTGTCGGGCTGGTGATGAATGCCAGGGGCGCCGAGCGCGCTATCGCAACAGGCCGGATTGACCAGCTGGGCGCCGTCGCGGTGGCAACCGACCGATTTGCCATCGCGAACCAGGGCCAGACCAGCGACGGATCAGTCGAGGCGGCCAGGACGATCATCGCCATGGCCCGCGCCGCAGGGCTGACCGGTCAGGCCACCATCGCCGCCGCGTTCGGGTGTCCTTTCGAAGGCGAGGTTGGCGAGGCGCGTGTCGTTGCCATGGCGCGGCGGCTGGCCGAAGCCGGACCAGTCGAAATCGCGCTGGCCGACACCATCGGCGTGGGAAATCCCGCGCATGTCGCACGGCTTGTCGCGCGTGTACGCGAGGCGATCGATCCGCTGCCGGTGCGGGTTCATTTTCACAACACCCGCAATACCGGGCTTGCCAATGTATGGGCAGCGGTGGAGGCCGGCGCGAGCGTCGTTGATGGTTCGCTCGGTGGGCTTGGCGGCTGCCCCTTTGCACCCGGCGCGGCGGGCAATGTGCCGAGTGAAGATGTGATCTACATGCTCGAACGGGCCGGGATCGGCACGGGAATGGATCTGGAACAGCTGATTGCCGGGAGCATATGGCTTTCGGCAGTAATCGGGCGAAAACTGCCGGGGATGGTAGCGCAGGCACCGCGCTTCCCGCAGGCCGCATAATCGAAGGGGACGTAAATGGGTTACCGTTTGGGCGTTGATGTCGGGGGCACGTTCACCGATCTGCTGTTGTTCAATGAAGCAACTGGCGCATTCTGGCGTCACAAGACGCCTTCGACACCGCATGACAGTTCGGAAGGCGTTCTGACCGGGGTGGAGGCGATTTGCGTCGCGGCGAACGTAGATCCTAAGGAAATTGGGTATTTCCTCCATGGTACCACGGTTGCCACCAATGCCATGCTCGAAGGGAAAGGGGCACGCGTCGGCCTCATAACCACCGAAGGCTATCGTCATATCCTGCAGATCGCTCGCTCCTACGTTCCTGGCGGATTGGCAGCGTGGATCATCTGGCCCAAACCCACGCCGCTTGCAGCGCTTGAAGACACGGTCACGGTGGGCGGGCGCATTGATGCTGCGGGCACAGAAGTCCGGCCGCTGGACGAAGCGAGCGTGAAAGCGGCACTGACCAAGCTCAAGAACCAGGGAGTTGAGGCGATCACGGTTTCGCTCGTGAATGCCTATGTTAACGGAGACCAGGAAAAGCGCATCGGTGCCATGGCGCGCGAAATGATGCAGGATATCCCGGTGTCGCTCAGCCACGAGGTCCTGCCCGAGATGCAGGAGTATGAGCGCACACTGACAACCGTCGCCAATGCCGCCGTCCGTCCGGTGGTCGGCCGCTACGTGTCGAGTCTCCGCGAAAAGCTGGCCAAGTCCGGGATGAACGGGAAACTGTCGTTGTTGCGCTCAGACGGCGGCCTGATGTCGGCGCAAAAGGCCGAGGAACACCCGGTCAACATCCTGATGTCGGGCCCGGCCGGGGGCGTTACTGGAGCGCTCTGGGTGGGCAAGAATTCGGGCCTGAACAACATTCTGACCTTGGATGTCGGCGGCACTTCAACTGACGTGGCGCTGATTGAAAATCTTGAACCGCGCCGCGTCCGGACAACTGACGTCGGCCATTTGTCGGTCCGCGCCTCCTCGCTCGATGTGAAAACCGTGGGTGCCGGCGGGGGCTCGATTGCCTATGTCCCCGAACTTACCAAGGCTTTGCGGGTTGGTCCGCAGTCTGCCGGTGCCGTTCCGGGGCCAGTTGCTTATGGCAAGGGCGGCACTTTGCCGACGGTGACCGACGCCAATGTGGTGCTCGGCTATCTGCCCGAAAACTTGCTGGGCGGAAGCTTCAAGCTCGACCGCGAGGGGGCCAAAGTCGCCGTTCAGACAATCGCGGACGCGCTTGGCATCGATTTGATGGCGGCGGCGCGCGGCATCATCGATATCGTCAACGAGAACATGTTTGGCGCACTCCGAATGATCTCCGTGCAGCAGGGCTATGATCCGCGCCACTTCGCGTTGATGGGCTTTGGCGGTGCGGGCCCGTTGCATGTCAACGCGGTTGCAAGACTGATGAGCAGCTGGCCTGCGGTTTCGCCGGTCTCTCCCGGCGTGCTGTGCGCGTTGGGTGACGCGACAACGCGGATGCGGACCGAGACTGCGCGTTCGTTCTCACGGCTAGCGATCACGACCGACGCCGATGAACTGATTGCCATCCTCAAGGAGATGGCCGCACAAACCCGCGCTGAACTGCGCTCGGACGGATTGGCTGACAGCACGATCGAAAGCGAGTTCGAGATTGACGTTCGCTATGTGGGTCAGGCCTTTGAAGTGCCGCTGATGATTACCATTGCGGCACTCGAAAGCGACGGTGTCGCCGGAATCCTGCGCAGATTTGACGAGGAGCACTTGCGCCTGTTCACGTTCAACATGGACACGCCGCACGAAATTGTGAACTTGCGCGCGGTGGCCCTGGGGCAATCGCTCGACCTTCCGGCCGCAGAACTGGCCAAAGGCAATGGCGATCCTTCGGGCGCCAAGATGCGCGATCACACGTTGTGGATGGACGGCAAGGAACAGGCGGCGGTGATCTATGATCGCTCCAGATTGCTCCAAGGAGATATCATCCCCGGGCCTGCCATCGTTATCGAAATGGACTCTACAACCCTGATTGAAACCGGATGCATCGCAGTAGTCGATCGCGTCGGTAACATCCTGATCAACCCGGCTTGAGGAGGCAAGGACAATGCCAGCAACCATTATCCAGACCAACGCCGTCCCGTTCCAAAAGACAGCGATTGATCCCGTTACTCTCGACATCATCGAAAATGCGCTGCGCAATGCGCGCAACGAAATGGACGCAACCTTGAAGCGAACCGCCATGTCGCCCGGCATCCGCGAGCAAGGCGATGCCTTCCCGTTGATCGCAGATCACGCAGGCAAGATGATTGTGGGCCAATTCGGCAGCTTCATCGGCGGTTTCCTCGAAAGCTACGAGGGGACCTTGGAAGAAGGCGACATGATCTTGCTTTCGGATCCGTATAGCTGTGCAGGCGCCGTCAGCCATTCGAACGACTGGCTGGTGCTTTTGCCGGTGTTCAAGAACGGCCGTATCCTCGGCTACACCGCCATGTTCGGCCACCAGGCGGACATCGGCGGCAAAGTTGTCGGCTCCATGCCCGTCGATTCTCGCTCAATCTTTGAAGAGGGTGTTCGAATTCCGCCGGTGAAGATCTGGAAGAAGGGCGAATACAATGAGGATCTGATAAAGCTGGTCATGCACCAGACGCGCAAACCCGATTGGTGCCAGGCCGATCTCAATGCCTTGATCGCCTCATGCCGCGTGGCCGCGCGCCGCGTCATCGAAATGGCCGAGCGGTTTGGTGATGATGTCTACATTTCTGCGACCGAGGAATTGCTCGCCCGCAACCATCGCGCGATGAAGCACCTGATCGCCAACGCGATCGGCGAGGCACCAGTCACGTTTGAAGACTATATTTGCGACGACGGCATGGGCGCTGGCCCGTTCAAGATCAAATGCACGATGTGGCGCGAGGGCGAACGCGTGGTACTCGATTTTGCCGGGACCGACCCTCAAAGCCAGTATTCGATCAACTTCCTGCTCAACGAGAACATGTTCCGCATGTTTTTCGGCATCTACATGATCATGGTTTTCGACCCGCAGATCCTGTTCAATGACGGCTTCTATGATCTGATTGATGTTCGTATTCCGGAAGGATCGCTCCTGAAGCCGGTCTTTCCGGCCGCGCTTTCCGGGCGCACGCACGCACTGGGCCGCATTTTTGACGTTCTCGGCGGTTTGCTTGGCCAAAAGACTCCGGAATTCCTAAATGCTGCTGGGTTTTCGTCGAGCCCGCACCTGTTTTATTCAGGGCATGATGCC
Organism: Sphingomonas sp.; assembly: GCF_025362505.1. Lineage (GTDB taxonomy): Bacteria > Pseudomonadota > Alphaproteobacteria > Sphingomonadales > Sphingomonadaceae > Sphingomicrobium. The sequence continues at coordinate 26,680 of NZ_JANYGG010000135.1, forward strand.
AAGGGGAAATGGTTCCAGCTCTTTCAAATCGGGTTTGGCGGCATACCCGGACGTCCAATGGGCGATGGCCCTGATGGACACTCGCTGTGGCCGGGCTTTACCAACGTGCCCAACGAGTTCCTCGAACGCTATTTCCCGCTCCTGATCGAGAACTATGAAACGGTGCCGGACAGCGGTGGTGCCGGGCTCCATCGCGGCGGCAACGGCATTCACATGACCTATCGCTTCCTGGCCGCAGGCACGATCTCGGCGCATGATGACCGCTGGTTTGTGCCTCCATGGGGGGTCAATGGCGGCGAGCCGGGCCGCCGTGCGCGCAAGATCATTGAGAAGCCGGACGGCACGCAGGTCAACATTGGCAACAAGGTTGATGCCTATCCCGTCGAAGCCAACGATTTGCTCCATTTCATCACCTGGGGCGGCGGCGGCTGGGGCGATCCGCTTGAACGCGCGCCCGAATTGGTCGGTAAGGAGATTGCGCAGGGTCTAGTGACTTCCGCTGGTGCCCGCTCTTATGGTGTTGTCGCCAATGACAATGGCGCCGTCGATATGGCAGCTACCGAAACGCTCCGTGCAAAGATGCGCACCGAGCGCTCGCCCCTCGCTGTGTTCAACTATGGCCCTGACATCGAAACGCTGCGCGCGAATTGCGAGGCCGAAACCGGGCTCCCGGCCCCTGTGCAGCCCGTCTGGCAAACGCTGCAAGCGGCAGACTAGCCCTCATGGAGAATCAGGGCGCACTTAAGGATATCCGCGTCGTCGAACTGGGCCAGTTGCTCGCGGGACCATTTTGCGGCCAGCTGCTGGGAGACATGGGCGCCGAAGTGATCAAGGTCGAACCGCCTGGCGAGGGCGATCCGATGCGTGTTTGGGGCCTTGGCGATGACAAGGTGAATTGGGAGGTCATCTCCCGCAATAAAAAGTCGGTCTCGGCCAACTTGCGTGTTCCTGAAGGGCAAGAGCTTGTCCGCAAGCTGATCGCCACGGCCGATGTCTTGGTCGAAAACTTCAAACCCGGCACGCTTGAAAAATGGGGTCTTGGTCCCGAAGCGTTGCACGCGATCAATCCGGGCCTGATTATTGCGCGCATGTCGGGCTATGGTCAGACAGGCCCTTATTCCGATCGCGCCGGCTTTGGCGGGATCGGGGAAGCTATGGGCGGTTGGCGCTATATCGTGGGCGAACCCGATCGCCCGCCAAGCCGGATGGGCATTTCGATCGGCGACACGTTGACAGCGACTTATGGCTGCATGGGCGTGCTTGCCGCGCTCCATGCGCGTACCGCGACCGGCGAAGGCCAGGTGATTGACACCGCGCTTTACGAGGCGGTGCTGCAAGTCATGGAAAGCGTCATCTCCGAATATGACCACTCGGGAATCATCCGCGAACGATCCGGCTCGTTCCTGCCCGGCATCGCACCGTCGAACGTCTATCGGTGCAGCGATGGGGACTTCATGATCGGCGCAAACAAGGACGCCATTTTTGCGCGCCTTGCACAGGCCATGGGCAAAGCAGAACTGGCGACCGACCCCCGTTATTCGTCCCACGTCGCGAGGGGCGAGAACCAGATCGAACTCGATGAACTGATCAATGCTTGGACCTGGCACCACACCGTTGCCGAGGTCGATGCCTTGATGATCGCGCATTCGGTGCCCGCAGGAAAAGTATACCGCGCGCCTGAGATGCTCCAAGATCCGCATTTCCAAGCCCGCCAAGCCATCATCGACGTGGAGACCGAACGGTTTGGCAAGCTCAAAATGCAGAATGTAGTGCCCCGTTTTTCCGCGACACCAAGCAGTGTGCGCACACCCGCGCCGTCCTGCGTTGGCCAGCACAATGCCGAAGTCTATGGCAATCTCTTGGGCATGTCGGATCAACAGCGCAATGATCTTGCCCAACGAGGGGTCATTTGATGGGCAGCGACTACGACGCGTTGGCTGCAAATTACACGGGTGCTTTTGACGGTCACATTGCTTTCGGCCAAAACCTGCGCTCGTGATCGTCGATGTGGTCATAAATAGACACGAATCGCCGAACAGCGGCGTAGACTTCCACGGCGAACATCCCCTCTGCTCCCCAAAAAGGAGCAGCCTATCCACTGGCCGGATTTTACTCCGCCTCGCTCAGCACCACGCAGGCGTTCCAGTGGCCTGCTTTGTCACCGCCCTGCACAATCATGCCGCCACTTCGCTTGAAGGATGAAGTCCCGCGCGCTGCGGGAGTACCAGGATAAGCGCGAGGATCACGGCGGCGAGCGCCATTGATGCCACCGGACGGCTGAACTCGAGCCCGCCCTTGGTGACCGGCTTGTCGATGAAGTCTCCCACGGTGGCGCCGAGCGGACGGGTCAGGATGAATGCCGCCCAGAACAGGATGACCCGGTTGATGCTGGTCGCATAGTAGACCAGCGTCAGCACGGTGAGCATCGCGCCGAAAATCAGCGCCCCGCCTGAATAGCCTGGTCCGGCGTCGGCCACCCAGTCACCGAGCGCGGTGCCGAGGGTCTGCGAGAAGGTGATCGTGATCCAGTAAAACGCTTCGGCGCTGGGGGTGACGACGGTGTCAACGTTGACCGTTCCGAGCGTGCGATGCCAGACGAACAGCGAGGCAATCACGCAGGAAAACAGCAACAGCGATCCACCGGAATAGCCGATGCCGAGCGAGCGGTCGGCGAAGTCAGCGAGCGTCGTTCCAGCTGTGGTCGAGGCGACAATCGTCGCCCAGTAGAGCAAGGGATGAAAGCGCTTGGCATTCATCTGCGCCCACACCAGCACGACGAGGCAGGTCGCGAACAGCAGGGTGCCGACGACATAACCCAGATTATCAGGCGAGATCGGCGGCGCAGTGCCGAACAGGCTGGTCCACAGCGCGACTAGATTGTTCTTCCACGTCATACTGACGGTGTCGCCTGCGGTTTCGCCAAGTGTGGTGGCGAGAATCTTCACGATCCAGAAACCCAGCGTCACCGCCGGGACCTTGCTCGCATCGATGGTTTGGTCGTTCGTCACTGTTCCACCTCAATCTTGGGATGGTGCATCGAGCGCACCGGGAATTCCATGGTTGCGCTGAGACCGGGATCCGCGTCGCGAAGGACCAGTTGCCCGCCATGCAGCCGGGTAACTGCGCGAACCAAATTGAGCCCGAGGCCGTGACCCTCAGTAGTGCGACTGCGATCGAGCCGGGTGAAACGCTCGACGATCCGTGCGCGATCCGCCTTCGCCACCCCCGGGCCATTATCGACTATCTGGAGGCAGATCCACGCGCCGGACGAAACCAGCGTGAGGCGGATCAGGGTGCCGGTCGGAGTGTGGCGTTGCGCGTTCTCGATGAGGTTGATCGCCGCTTGGGCAATCAGATCACGATCCCCGTCCATGATAAGCGCCGGCTCGACCGACCATAGTAAGGTACGCCCGCCTTCCGCGACCGACGGGAAATAACTGTCGGCCAGCTCGGTGATCATCGCGCTGATGTCGAACAGAGCAAAAAACTTGCGCGTCTCGCCGCTCTCGACCTCGGCGATCCGCAAGATTGCGCCGAACAGGGACAGCAGTTCGTCGACCCGGCGAATGCCATCTTCGATCACCGGCCCAGCAGACGCACCGGCACCAGCAAGTCCCTCCTCGAGACCATTGCGGAGCCGGGCAAGCGGGGTGCGCAGGTCATGTGCAACGTCACTCGAAACCTGACGCAGATTGTCGAGGAGCCCCTCAATCCGGTCGAGCATGCGGTTGAGCGTCTTGGCGAGCTCGTCGAATTCGTCCTGTCGCAGGCTGACCGGCATTCGCCTGCGAACATCGCCCGCGATAATCGCTTCTGCGCCACCGCTGATTGCCTGGAGGCGTCGGCGAAGATAGGCCCCCAACAATAGCGCGCTGGCCAAGCCTGACAGGCAAACGGCGAGAAAGCCGGCGGCGAATACGGTGATTACGGTCTGGTCAGCACGTTCGATCGATTCGCGGTCGGCGGCGACGACCAGCCGCTCGCGTGGCGACAAGTCGATTGCCAACCCTCTCGCCGCGTCGGCGCCTCCGCGCGGGTCGATAAAGCCGATGTCGCGCAGTCCGAGCGCCGGACGTGCTGTGTCCAGCGACCCCAGCAATCGGCGCCCATCAGCAGCAAACACCGCGTAGAGCAAACGGGTCGGCGAGCGAGAAGCCTCCCGCTGCGCGATCGCGTCGGCCAGCTCGGTGCCACCGTCATTGTGATATTCGCCGACGAGCGTCCGCGCTTCGTCGGTTACGGTGGCGTCGAGCTGACGCGTGAAGTCGAGGTGCATCGTCTCGAAAATTACGAGGCCAAGCAGTGCGACGCCCAACGCGAGGATTGCGGTATAGGCGAACCCAATTCGGTAGGCCGCGCTGCTCTTGCGACTAGTCATTGCCGCGCATCCGGTAGCCGGCACCGCGCACCGTTTCGATCAGGTCGTTCTTGCTGCCCTCGTTGAGCTTCGCGCGCAAGCGGCTGATATGCGTATCGACGATGTTAGTCTGGGGGTCGAAATGATAACCCCATACGCGCTCAAGCAGCATCGTGCGTGTGACGACCCGGTCGCCGCCGCGGAGCAATTCTTCCAGCAGGCGAAACTCGCGTGGCTGAAGCGGGATGACCTTACCCTCGCGGCGCACCTCGCGCTTCAACAGGTCGAGCGAGATCGAGCCATGCTCAAGCCGGGTCGGTTCGGGATTGGCCGGTGGCCGCCGATGCAAGGCGTTCAGGCGTGCGGCGAGCTCGGAAAAGGCGAACGGCTTGACCAGATAATCGTCGGCGCCCGCGTCGAGACCCTCGACCCGATCCTCGATCCGGCCGAGCGCGGTCAGCAGAAGCACCGGCGCGTGGATGTTCGCCGCACGGAGGCGACGCAGCACGGCCAGACCGTCGAGACCTGGCAGCAGGCGATCGAGGATCAGCACGTCAAACGGCTCTGTCACGGCGAAATGGAGCGCATCGGGCCCATTATCCGCGCGCAGCACCGCGTGGCCGAGTTCCTCGAGCCCGCGCGTGATGAAACCGGCCGTTTCGAGGTCGTCTTCGGCAAGCAGGATCTGCATCGAATCTCCGCGGCGCGGTCAAGCCGCCCATAAGAGCATGAACGTGCCACCGGCGGAAGCGCAAGGCACCTCCGCCGACGGCGTTACAGTGTCTAGTCGTGGTCGACCTTGCCCTCGGACTTGTTCTCGACCACGCGGCCGGTCTGGCCGTCGATGCCGATCTCCTGGACATGGCCTTTCTGCTGGATATCGAACGAATAGCGCCAACCGTGCTCATTCTCATATTCGCTTGAAATAAGCTTTCCCGGCGCAAGATGCAGCGCCTTGGCGCGCGCTGCGGCCATGGTAATCCTTGGCTTGGGGGCGGAACTCGTAGCGGCGACCGCTGCACCGGCGAAAACGAGCGTGCCGGCGAGCAATGTCGCCGAGATGCGTGCGAAACGGGTCATTTTCTCTCCTGGATATGGACGAAATGTCCAATCCCACAGCTTGTCGCATAATGCGGGTTCGCCCTTTGTGACGCGCGCATTGAAAAGCCCCAATGTTCCCGAATGGCAGAGACAAGATTGTACGGTTCCTGTCACACTCCGTTGATCGCGGACGGCACATTTCACGACGGCTCCCGCTTTTCGTCGCTTTCTTGGGCACCGGAACGCCGGGTGGCATGAAACGTTGGCCCACCAACCTCAGCAGCAGCGGATGACCCCATGTTCAAAAGCATCAATCCCGCGACCGGTGACGAGATCGGCACCTACCCCGAACTCACTTCCGAGGAGCTCGAGGGGAAGGTCGCGCGCGCCGCCTCGCGTTTCGCCAGCTGGCGTTTCAGCCCGGTGCCTGAGCGGACCCAGCTGCTCGAGAAGATCGCCGAAATCTTCGATACGCGGCTTGAGCCAATGGCGCGGATGGCGAGCGCGGAGATGGGCAAGACGCTCGTCTCGGCTCGTGCCGAGGTTCAGAAATGCGCCGCCGCCTTTCGCTATTATGCTCAAAACGGTGAGGCTTTCCTCAAGCCGCGGCCGATCGCCGGGGCGAAGGGCGAGGTCCATTTGCTCCCGCTCGGCGTCATCCTGGCGGTGATGCCGTGGAACTTCCCCTACTGGCAAGCAGTCCGCTTCCTCGCTCCGACGATCCTTGCCGGAAATGTCGGGCTGTTGAAGCACGCCAGCATCGTTCAGGGGGTCGCCGGGATGATCGAGGAGGCGGTGATCGCCGCTGGCGCGCCCGACGGGCTGTTCCAGAATTTGGCGATCAAGTCGGGCAATGTCGCGGCGCTGATCGCCGACGAGCGGGTGGCGGCGGTAACGCTGACCGGGAGCGAAGGCGCGGGCCGCTCGGTCGCCGTGGCGGCGGGTGGCGCGCTCAAGAAAGCGGTGCTCGAGCTCGGCGGGTCGGACCCATTCATCGTCATGCCGTCGGCCGACCTCGATCTCGCCGTCAAGGCCGCCGTCACCGCGCGGATCCAGAATAGCGGCCAGTCCTGCGTCTGCGCCAAACGGATGATCGTCCACGCCGATGTGTATGACGCCTTCGCCGAGCGGTTCATCGCCGGCATGCTGGCTGCGAAGGCAGGCGATCCGATGGACCCGGCGAGCGACATGGGTCCGCTGTCGAGTTTCGAGCAAATGGACACCGTGCTCGGCCAACTCGAGGAGGCGAAGGCGGCGGGAGCGACCCTGATCGGTGGCGAGGCTCTGCCGGGCAAGGGCGCTTATATCGGCGGCGGCGTGCTGACCGGCGTGCCGCTCGACAGCAAGCTCGCCCATGAGGAGATTTTCGGGCCGATTGCGATGCTGTTCAAGGTGGCGGATATCGACGAGGCGATCCGGCTCGCCAACGCGATTCCGTTCGGTCTTGGGTCTTCGGTATGGACCCGCGAACCTGCCGAGGAAGCGCGGTTCATCGTAGGAATCGAGGCTGGTATGACCGCGGTCAACCAGATGCTCGCCTCCGCTCCCGAGGCTCCGTTCGGCGGGATCAAGCGCTCAGGCCACGGCCGCGAATTGGGGCAGTGGGGGCTTCATGAGTTCATGAACGTGAAAACGGTCCTCCGCTCGGGGACAAGCGGAGGACCGGATAGGTCTTGAAGCCAAGCGGTTAGTTGGCGGTGAATGCCGGGCGGAGCGCTGGGTCGTCGCGGCCGAACATCAGCCCGCCCGGCGCCGGATTGGCCCAGGTCGACACGTTCGGCTTCGGCGTTTCGGATCGGGCCGTCTTGGCCGACGGCGGGATGAAGTGGCCGTTGCGCTCCATCTGGTCGAGCGCGGTGGCCCGCTTCAGCCGCTTGCGCAGCGACAGCGACGGATTGTCCTCGCTCGGGCCCGCATAGGCAGCCTGGATGCGTGGACTCCGGTCGCTGGCGTCGAATGCGGCGGGAAGCGTCGTCGTGGCAACCACTGCCGGAGCCGGGGTAAAGCGCGGCTCGGGGGCGATCACTTGCTCGGCCATGATCAGCTCGGCGACTGGCTCGTCGGCGGGGACATAGGACCCATCGGCGAATTGCTCCTCGTCACGGCGGCGACGCCGGCGGCTGAGCGCGAAGCCCGCACCGGCGAGTGCCAGCGCCGCGGCGCCCGCGCCAAAGATCGGCAGCGTCTGGTCGGTCGGCGCGGTCGTGGTGGTGGTCTCGGCGACCGGAGCTGAATTGGTCGGTGCAATCGGGGTCGAGGTCATGTCTGTCACGGGCAAAGCCGATTGAGCCGGAACGATTGGCACCGGAACCGGGGCGGGAGCGGCAGCCTTTGCGGCGATCGGCGAAGCGGTCCTGGCTGTGGTCCGAGCGGCAACCGGTGCGGCCTTGCTGACCGTGCGCATCGTGGTCGTTGCTACGGTTCTGGTCACGACTTTCCTGGGCGTAGGCTTGGTCGTCGTGGTGGGCGTGGTAGCGGCGAGCGGATCGGCGGCGATGGGCGCCGGAGCAGTGATTACGGGCGCAACCGAGGTCGGGGCTGCGCTTATCGGAGCGGGATCGGCGGCGATGGGTGACGGGCTTGCCGTGGCCGGATCGGCGGTCTGGGCAAGCAGCGAAGTGGACGAAAGGGCGAGGACAGCGGCAATCGCGGTCAGGCCGGGGCGAACGATGCTGGGTTTGCAGGTCATGTCAAAAGCAACCGTTCCGCGACCGATTCGGGTACAGCGTTTCCGGCCAAGCGGGTCGGCCGAGGGACGAGTTGAGCATATTTGCACATCCAGGGAGCAAGGCTGCGACTCAAGCCAGACTAACGTAACGAAGCGTATCGCAAACAGCGTGAATTTGACGGATTAGACGCCAAAACTATGCAGTTTTTCTCGCTTTGCTCTCTGTAACTGCATTCAATCGCTGCGGTCGCACTGCTTGGATAAATGGTTCGATCCCGCTTAGCGCCACCACGTCCCCGGCGACTTCTTCGGCGGTGATATTCGACGAAAGTCTGGTGCGGCGGGGCTGGACCGCCAGCGCGCGTCCGGGCATTGCGCCGCCCTAATTGGATCCCGTTTAGAAGGGCGTGCGCATGACTGAGCTTATCGACAAGGCTGGCCTCCGGGTCGCGGCGGAACTGGCGCAGTTCATTGACGAGCAGGCATTACCCGGGACGGGGCTCGATCCCGACCGCTTCTGGACCGGCATGGCGTCGATCTTCGCTCGTTTCGCGCCCGAGAACGGCGAACTGCTGGCTATCCGCAATACGATTCAGGCGAAGATCGACGCGTGGCACTTGGCGCGCCCCGGACAGCCGATCGACCAGACCGAATACCAGCCGTTCCTGCGCGAAATCGGCTATCTCGTTCCCGAGCCCGCGCCGTTTGCGGTGACGACGACCAACGTCGATGACGAGATCGCGCGGATGGCGGGTCCGCAACTGGTCGTGCCGGTGCTCAACGCGCGGTTCGTGCTCAACGCCGCCAACGCCCGCTGGGGGAGCCTCTACGATGCGCTCTACGGCACCGACGCGCTGCCCGGCACGGCGGTGGGGAAGTGCTACGACCCCGCGCGGGGCGCGCAAGTCATCGACTGGGCCAAGGCCTTCCTCGACGAAGCGGTGCCACTGGCGAGCGGGTCGTGGACCAGCTGGACCGGCAGCGCGCCCGCACTCGCCGATCCGGCGCAGCTGGTGGGCCGCGCCGGGGACAACCTCCTCCTGCGTCACAACGGGCTGCACATTGAGATCGTCATCGACAAGGGTCACCCGATCGGCCGCGACGACCCCGCCGGGATTGCCGACGTCATCCTCGAATCCGCGCTGACGACGATCGTCGACCTCGAGGATTCGATCGCCGCGGTCGACGCCGAGGACAAGGTCGCGGCCTATGCCAACTGGCTGGGTTTGATGAACGGCACCCTCGAAGCGCGATTCGACAAGGGCGGACGCACCATGACCCGCGCGCTCGAGCCCGATCGCCGCTTCTCCGCACCCGACGGCGGGGAGCTGATCCTTCCCGGTCGCAGCCTGCTGTTCGTCCGCAACGTCGGCCACCTGATGACCACCCCGGCGGTCCGCCTCGCCGACGGCAGCGAGGTCCCCGAGGGGATCCTCGACGCGATCGTCACCAGCCTGATCGCGATCCACGATCTCGATGGCAGTGCGCGCTTCCGCAACAGCCGGGCGGGATCGGTCTACATCGTCAAGCCCAAGATGCACGGCCCCGACGAGGCGGCGTTCACGAACCGTCTGTTCGACGCGGTCGAGGATCTGCTCGGGCTGGAGCGCCACACGGTCAAGGTTGGGGTGATGGACGAGGAGCGCCGCACCTCGGCGAACCTCGCCGCCTGCATCGCTGCGGTGAAGGATCGCATCGTCTTCATCAACACCGGTTTCCTCGATCGCACTGGCGACGAGATGCACACGTCGATGCGGGCCGGTCCGATGATCCGCAAGGGCGAGATGAAGAACTCGGCGTGGATCAAGGCATATGAGGACCGCAACGTCCAGATCGGGCTCGCCTGCGGCCTGTCGGGCAAGGCGCAGATCGGCAAGGGGATGTGGGCCGCGCCCGACCGCATGGCCGACATGCTCGAGCAGAAGGTTGCCCACCCGCTGACCGGCGCCAACACCGCCTGGGTGCCGAGCCCGACCGCGGCGACGCTCCACGCGACGCACTATCACCGGGTCGACGTGTTCGCGCGCCAGGCGGAGCGCCGGGCCGAGCCGGTCGCGCCGCTCGACGCGCTCCTCGATGTGCCAGTCGCGCTCGGGCGCAACTGGGCGCCGGACGAGGTGCGCGAGGAGCTCGACAATAATGCCCAGGGGATCCTCGGCTATGTCGTCCGCTGGATCGACCAGGGGGTTGGCTGCTCGAAGGTGCCCGACATCCACGACATCGGCCTGATGGAGGACCGCGCGACACTGCGTATTTCGTCGCAGCACATGGCCAACTGGCTGCTCCACGGCGTCGCCACTCCGACCGAGGCCGATGCGGCGTTCGAGCGGATGGCGGCCAAGGTCGATGGGCAGAACGAGGGCGACCCGCTGTACCGCCCGATGGCCGGGAACGAAGCGACCAGCCTGGCCTTCCAGGCGGCCCGCGCGCTGGTGTTCGAGGGGGTCGACCAACCGAATGGCTATACTGAGCCGCTGCTTCACACCTATCGGGCGCGGGTGAAGGCGGCGGGGGCTAATCCGCAATAGCGCGGAAAGATCGCGCCGCGATCACCTAGAAAACGACGGTTCACGGCAAGATTCTTTCAATCCGGCGACACGTTGCGGCTGCTTGTCTGCTCTTATAAGCTCGGCTCTTGCCAAAGTTAGCGGTTGCAGCATGGATACCGCCGCGACGCTTGGGGCCATACGAATCGTTCGTTTGAGGCCAGGGAAAAGGGCATTTAAGGTTGACCAGGTGGTGGAGCGCGGTTTTGGCCGCGGCATTGATGGTGACCGGCTGCGGCGGCAGCGGTGGCGGCGCTGACGGCTCGGTCAAGCTGCTCAACGTCAGCTATGATCCGACGCGCGAGCTGTACAAGGATATCAACCGCGCCTTCGCCGCTTCGTGGAAGAGAGATCACGGCCAGGACGTCACGTTCGAGATGAGCCACGGTGGGTCGGGCAAGCAATCGCGTGCGGTGATCGACGGGCTTGGTGCCGATGTCGTGACGCTGGCGCTGGCTGGCGATATAGATGCGATCGCGGCGAAATCGGGCAAGCTTCCCGTCGGATGGCAGGCGCGGCTGCCCCACAATAGCGCACCCTACACCTCGACCATCGTATTCCTCGTGCGCAAGGGCAATCCCAAGCGCATCCGCGACTGGGGCGACCTGGTGAAGCCGGGCGTCGAGGTCATCACCCCCAATCCCAAATCGTCGGGTGGCGCGCGCTGGAACGTGCTCGCCGCACTGGCGTGGGGCCGGGCAACGCTCGGATCCGACGCTAAGGCCGAAGCCTATCTCGGCGACCTCTTCTCCCATGTGCCGGTGCTCGACAGCGGCGCGCGCGGCGCGACCACGACCTTCGTCGAGCGCGGCATCGGCGACGTGCTGATCGGCTGGGAAAATGAGGCGATGCTGGCGCGTGACAAGCTCGGCGCCGACAAGGTCGAGATGATTATGCCCTCGGTCTCTGTCCTCGCTGAGCCGCCGGTGGCGGTGATCGACGCGAATGCGAAGAAACACGGCACGTTCGACGTCGCCACCGCCTTTCTCAAATTCCTTTACACCCCGGCCGCGCAGGAAATGATCGCCAAGAATCACTACCGTCCGCGCGATGCCGCCGTCGCTGCGCGCCACGCCGCCGACTTCCCGCAGGTCAGGCTGGCGACGATTGGCGACTTTGGCGGCTGGGCGACAGCGCAGAAACGTTATTTCGCCGACGACGGGCTGTTCGACAAGATCATGGCGAAGCGCGGCCAGTGATCGCGAGCGTTGCCCTTTCGGCTTCCGGGCGAGCATCGGAACAGCCTCAGTTGGGCGACGCGTCCGGGTCCGGTTTCGTGCCGCATTTGCCCCGCCTCAAGAGGCCACGCGTGCGCCGCTCGATTATTCCTGGCTTCGGGCTCAGCCTCGGGGTGACCGTCGCCTGGCTGTCGCTGATCGTCTTCCTGCCGCTGGCCGCGCTGGCGCTGAAGGCAGCGCAAATGGGCCCGGCCGATTTCGTCGCCTCGGCGCTAAATGCGCGCGCGATCGCGGCTTACAAGGTGAGCTTCGGCACGGCGCTGCTCGCGGCGCTGATCAACGCCTTTTTCGGGACGCTCGTCGCCTGGGTGCTGGTGCGCTACTCCTTCCCGGGGCGTCGGCTGGTCAGCGCGATGGTCGATCTTCCCTTCGCGCTGCCTACCGCTGTCGCCGGTATCGCGCTGACCACTCTCTACGCGGAGAATGGCTGGATCGGCTCGCTGCTCGCCCCGCTCGGGATCAAGGTCGCTTTTACCTGGATCGGCATCACCGTCGCTTTGACCTTCGTTGGCATGCCGTTCGTCGTGCGCTCGATCGAGCCGGTGCTGGCCGACCTCGGCAATGACGTCGAAGAAGTCGCGACGACCCTCGGCGCGACTCGTATCCAGACCTTCAACCGGGTGATCTTCCCGGCAATCTTTCCAGCCCTGCTGACCGGCTTCGCGATGGCCTTCGCAAGGGGTGTCGGTGAATATGGCTCGGTCATCTTCATCGCCGGCAACATGCCATACCGCACCGAAATCGCGCCGCTGTTGATCGTCACCCAGCTCGAGCAATATGATTATGACGGGGCCAGCGCGATCGCGGTCGTGTTGCTGCTGGCCTCGTTTGCACTGCTCGTCCTGCTCAATCTTTACCAGGCGTGGAATGCCAAGCGCGGCGGGCGCGGCGAATGAGGATCGCGATCGGCGAGGGCCGGGGCGGGCGCACTGTCCTCATCACGATAGCCTTGGCGTTCCTCGCGCTGATGCTGGCGCTGCCGCTCGTCACCGTCTTCAGCCAGGCGCTCGATCATGGGGTGCCCGCCTTCCTCGACGCGATCCGCCAGCCCGATGCGCTCGCCGCGATGCGGCTAACCCTGCTCGTCGCGGTAATCGCGGTGCCCGCCAACGTCATCTTCGGCCTCGCCGCGAGCTGGGCGATCACCAAGTTCGACTTCCCCGGCAAGAGCCTGCTGACCAGCTTCATCGACCTACCGCTGTCGGTCTCGCCGGTCGTGTCGGGGCTGATCTATGTCCTGCTGTTCGGCGCGCAGGGCTGGTTCGGCCCGTGGCTCGCCGAGCATGACGTCCAGATCATCTTCGCCGTCCCCGGAATCGTGCTCGCGACGATGTTCGTCACCTTCCCGTTCGTCGCGCGCGAGCTCATTCCGCTGATGCAGGGGCAGGGACGCGACGACGAGGAAGCCGCGCTGTCGCTCGGCGCAACGGGGTTCCAGACCTTCTTTCGCGTCACTTTGCCGAACATCCGCTGGGGGCTGCTTTACGGCGTCCTTCTGTGCAACGCCCGCGCGATGGGCGAATTCGGCGCGGTGTCGGTCGTCTCGGGCCACATCCGCGGCCAGACCAACACCATGCCGCTCCATGTCGAGATCCTCTATAACGAGTATGATTATGTCGCCGCCTTTGCCGTTGCCGCGCTTCTCGCCCTGCTTGCGCTCGTGACGCTGGCCCTCAAGAGCTTGCTCGAATGGCGCTACGGCCATGCCTCGGCGGGAGCGGGGCATTGAGCATCATCCTCAAGAACATCAGCAAGCGGTTCGGTACCTACGCCGCGCTTCACGATGTCAGCCTCGAAGCGCGCGACGGCGAGTTCCTCGCCCTGCTCGGCCCGTCAGGATCGGGCAAGACCACGTTGCTGAGGATCATCGCCGGGCTGGAATTCCCCGACGAGGGTCGGGTGTTTTTCGGCGACGAGGACGTCACCGACCTCAAGGCCGCCGCCCGCCGCGTCGGCTTCGTGTTCCAGCAATACGCCTTGTTCAAGCACATGACCGTCGCAGAGAATGTCGCGTTCGGGCTCAACGTGCGCAAGCGCCGCGACCGTCCGCCGACCGCCGAGATCAAGCGCCGGGTCGAGGAATTGCTCGACCTCGTCCAGCTTGGCGGCCGCGGTGATCGCTATCCGGCGCAGCTCTCGGGCGGCCAGCGCCAACGCATCGCGCTCGCCCGAGCGCTCGCCGTTGAACCGCGCCTGCTGCTGCTCGACGAACCGTTCGGCGCGCTCGACGCGAAGGTTCGCAAGGAACTCCGCCGCTGGCTCCGCACCTTGCACGATAGCATGGGGGTGACGTCGGTTTTCGTCACCCACGACCAGGATGAGGCGCTCGAACTCGCCGACCGCGTGGTCGTCATGGACTATGGCCGGATCGAGCAGGTTGCCCGCCCGCGCACGATCTACGACCGTCCCGAAAACGCGTTCGTTTATGACTTCGTCGGCGACAGCAATCGCCTGCCAGTCGAGGTCGTCGCCGAACGTGGCAGCTTCGCCGGCCGGCCGCTCGCGGTAGTGCTCGACGGCGCCAGCGATGGCCCCGCCAACCTCTGGTTCCGCCCACATGAGGTTCGGTTGACGGAAAACCCCGATGGCGCACTCGAGGGCCGCGTGACGCTCATCCTGCCGCGCGCCGGCACGCTGCGGGTCGAGGCCGAGGTTGACGGTATCGACCGCCCGGTCGAACTCGACCTGCCGCTCGACGCGCCGGTCAAGATTGGCGACGTGATCCGCTTCGTGCCGACCGAGCCAAGGATGTTTCCGAAGGCGGACTAAGAGCGAATTAGCCCGAAACTATCGGTTCCTTTGGGTCCGCGCTTCGTTGCGGCTAAGGGGGGCATATTGGCGGTCATCACGATTGCCCCAACACCAGCGGATTACATCATCATGGCAGCCTACAAGACCCCCGACTTCACCGAACGCGCCGCGCTGGCCCGCGAGGCGAAGCAGCGCGCGCTCGACCAGCTGCGCGCCAAGCCCGCCCCCGACGCCGCGACGATCGCCGCGCGCCAGGAGGCACTGGCCGCGCGCGAAGCCGCCGCCGCCGAAAAGCGCGCCGCCAAGCTGGCCGCCGCCGAAGCCGCCAAGGTCGCGCGGGCGGAAGCCAAGGCCGCAGCCGAGCTCGCCCGCAAGGAATCAGAAGTCGCCCCGCCGACCGAGGCCGAGCTCAAGGCCGCGCGCGATGCCCGCTATGCCGCGCGGAAGACGCGTAGGCGGTGATCCCGCGGGAGCTGATCGATACCGCCGAGGTTCCCGGCGGGCTGCCGCTCAAGCTTTACCGGCGCGGCAATGATTACATGATCACGCTCGAGCGCAACGAATTGATGAGCAGCCGGATGAGCGGTTCGGAAGCGGCGCTGGGCACCATGACCTGCGAGCACCTCGGGTCACGCCCCGCCCCCCGGCTGTTGGTCGGCGGCTACGGCATGGGCTTCACCCTGCGCGCGGTGCTGGCGAAGTTGGGGGCAGACGCGACCATCGTCGTGGCCGAACTGGTGCCAAAGATCATCGCCTGGGCGCGCGGGCCAATGGCGGCATTGGCCGACGGCTGTCTCGACGATCCACGGGTCGAAGTCGTTCTCGGCGACGTGGGCGCTGCCATCGAAACCGCCTCAGCCGATTATGACGCCATCCTGCTCGATGTTGACAACGGTCCCGATGGCCTGACGCGCCAGGCCAACGATGGCCTCTACACCGCGCGCGGCCTCGCCAATGTCAAGGTCGCGCTCAAGTCCGGCGGGATCCTCGCCATCTGGTCCGCCGCCCCCGACCCGGCCTTCACCCGCCGCCTGACCCAGGCTGGCTTCGACACCGAAGAAGTCCGCGTCCGGGCACGCGACAATGGCAAGGGCCCAACTCACACGATCTGGTTCGCCCGTCGCAGCTGAAAAGCGCATGATCGTCAGCGCGCCTTAGCTCGAACGAAAAAGGCCCCGCATTGCTGCGGGGCCTTTCGTTGCTTCGGCGCTGGGCCGATCGCTTACTCGTCGTTGCCGCCCGTCAGGAACGCCGGGGCGAACTCGGGGGCGGGGCCGCTGTCGCTACGGTCACTGGTTTCGCGGCGCGGGCCACGGTCGCCACCTTCGCGGCGGGGACCACGGTCGCCGCCGTCACGGCGCGGGCCGCGATCACCGCCGCCGCCACCGGGGCCACGACCCTCGCCACCACGACCACCGCCGCCATCACGGCGCGGGCCACGATCGGGACGGTCGCCACGCGGGCGGTCACCGCCCTCGCGAGCTTCGCGCGGGGGACGCGTGTCTTCAAGCTCGGCACCGGTTTCCTGGTCGACGACGCGCATCGACAGGCGGACCTTGCCGCGCTGATCGACCTCGAGCAGCTTGACCTTGACGTCTTGGCCTTCGCTCAGCACGTCGCGGACATTCTCGACCCGGTCGTTGCGGATTTCGGACACGTGGACGAGCCCGTCCTTGCCCGGCATGAAGGTCACGAACGCGCCGAAATCGACGATGTTGGCGACCTTGCCGTTGTAGATCGTGCCGATCTCGGGCTCGGCGACGATTCCGTGGATCCACGCGCGGGCGGCCTCGATCTGCGTAACATCCGAAGACGAGATCTTGATCACGCCCTCGTCGTCAATGTCGACCTTGGCGCCGGTCGTCGCGACGATCTCGCGGATGACCTTGCCGCCGGTACCGATGATCTCGCGGATCTTGTCCTTGGGCACCGACATCGTCTCGATGCGTGGGGCATGCGCGCTGAGTTCCGAACGCTCGTGGTCGAGCGCCTTGGCCATTTCGCCAAGGATGTGCGCGCGACCGTCCTTCGCCTGGGCGAGGGCGACCTTCATGATCTCCTCGGTGATTCCGGCGACCTTGATGTCCATCTGGAGCGAGGTGATGCCCTCGGACGTGCCGGCGACCTTGAAGTCCATGTCGCCAAGGTGATCCTCGTCGCCAAGGATGTCGCTGATGACGGCAAAGTCCTTGCCTTCGAGGATGAGGCCCATGGCGATGCCCGCGACCGGACGGATCAGCGGAACGCCCGCGTCCATCATCGACAGCGAACCGCCGCAGACCGTCGCCATCGACGAGGAGCCATTGCTCTCGGTAATGTCGGACAGAACGCGGATGGTGTAGGGGAAGTCCGCGTTCGACGGCAGCATCGGGTGCAGCGCGCGCCACGCCAGCTTGCCGTGGCCGATTTCGCGGCGGCCCGGCGCGCCGAAGCGGCCGACTTCACCGACCGAGTAGGGCGGGAAGTTATAGTGGAGCATGAAGCGCGAGTAGGACAGGCCGTCGAGCCCGTCGATCATCTGCTCGCTGTCCTTCGTGCCGAGCGTGGTGGTGCAGATCGCCTGCGTCTCGCCGCGGGTGAACAGCGCCGAACCGTGGGTGCGCGGCAGAAAGCCGACCATCGCTTCGATCGGGCGAACCGTCTTGGTGTCGCGGCCGTCGATGCGGCGGCCTTCCTTGAGGATCGCGGTGCGGACGATGTCGGCCTCGAGCGACTTGACCGCCTTCGATGCGGACATCTGCTCCTGCGGGGTGGCGTCGGCGAAGGCGGCCTTGGCCTTATCGCGGACGATCGTCAGCGCCTTCGAGCGCTCGCCCTTGTCGGTCAGCTTGTAGGCCGCTTCGATGTCCTTGCCGACGACGGTCTTGAGCTTCGCCTTGGCGGCGGTCTTGGCGTCGTTGGTGGCGAGGTCCCACGGGTCCTTGGCGGCCTTCTCGGCCAGCTGGATGATGCCTTCGCAGACCTTCTTCGAGGCGGCATGGGCGAACATCACCGCGCCGAGCATGACGTCTTCCGACAGCTCCTTGGCCTCGGATTCGACCATCATCACTGCGCCCATCGTGCCGGCGACGACGAGGTCGAGGTCGCCCGCCTTGATCTGCTCAGGCGACGGGTTAAGGATGTACTCGCCATTCTCGTAGCCGACGCGCGCGCCGCCGATCGGGCCCATGAACGGCACGCCGCTGAGAGTGAGGGCGGCGGAGGCGGCGATCATCGCGAGGATGTCGGGCTCATTCTCGCCGTCGTAGGAAAGGACCTGCGCGATGACGAGGACCTCGTTGTAGAAGCCTTCGGGGAACAGCGGGCGGATCGGGCGATCGATCAGGCGGCTGGTCAGCGTTTCCTTTTCGGTCGCGCCGCGCTCGCGCTTGAAGAAGCCGCCCGGGATTCGCCCGGCGGCCGAGAATTTTTCCTGATAGTGGACGGTCAACGGGAAGAAGTCCTGACCCGGCTTGACCGACTTGGCGGCGGTGACGGCGCACAGCACCACGGTTTCGCCCAGGGTCGCCATCACGGCGCCGTCGGCCTGGCGGGCAACGCGCCCGGTTTCGAGCTTCAGCGTCTTGCCGCCGAGATCGATTTCCACAGTCTTTACATTGAACATGTTGTTTCCTTCACCCGGACGCCAGATGCGGCCGGGACGTCGTGGTGGGACAGCCGGTCCACCATCGGTCGGGGCCTAAAAAATGCCCCAGGGACGCCAGCCGAATTGCCGGTTTCCCGATACGAAAAGGGCACCGCCCAGAGACTGATCGTTGGCAGGAGGCGCGCTGTGCGCGACTGCTGAAAACGTGAATCAGGCACTGCGCAAACGACGCGCCCTTATTTTTACTTGCGAAGGCCGAGCTTGGCGATCAGGTCGGTGTAGCGGGTAGCGTCCTCGCGCTTGAGATAGTCGAGCAGCGAGCGGCGCTTGTTGACCATCATGAGCAGGCCGCGACGCGAATGGTTATCCTTCGCGTGGGTTTTGAAATGCTCGGTCAGGGTCAGGATGCGGCTGGTGATGATCGCGATCTGGACCTCGGGCGAACCCGTGTCATTTTCGGCGCGACCATGTTCGGTGATCAACTTCTGCTTGTTTTCAGCGGTAATCGACATCAAATACTCCTTGATTAGATGTTGAACCCGCGGACGACCCGAAGGCCGTCGGTTCCGGCTTCGACCAAGGCCACCGGACGACCAGCGTCGGTGGCAAGGACAAGGCCCGGTGTCGCGAGCGTCCGATCGAGCTTCTGTCCGTGACGGAGCAGGGTGGCTTCTTCGGGAGTGACGGGGAGGGCCGGGATGTCGTCCAGCCCCGCGATGAGCGGGAGGACCGCCCCATCAAGCTGCCGCGCCTTAGCAAGGTCGGCCAATTTGTCCAGCGATATCGCCTGAGCGAGCGAGAAGGGTCCGGCGCGGGTGCGGCGCAGCCGGGTCACATGGCCGACCGTCCCGGCCGCGACTGCCAGGTCGCGGGCGAGGGACCGGATGTAAGTGCCCTTCGATACGGACGTCACGAATGTCGCGCTGTCCCCGACGAATTCGATCAGGCGCAGCTGATGGATCGTCACCTGCCGTGTCGCCAGCGCCACCTCCTCACCGGCCCGGGCAAGATCATAAGCACGCTTGCCGTCGACCTTCAGCGCCGAATAGGCCGGCGGGATCTGGTCGATGATCCCGGTGAAGCGGGGCAGGATTTCGGCGACCGTCGCCGCCGTCGGGCGAACCGGGCTGGTCGCGATCACCGCGCCCTCGAGGTCGAGCGTGTCGGTTTGCGCTCCGAAGGTGACGGTGAAGGCATAGTCCTTCGTCGCGTCTAGCATGTGCCCCGCAAGCTTGGTCGCCTCGCCCAGCGCGATCGGGAGGACCCCGGACGCGAGCGGGTCGAGCGTGCCCCCGTGCCCGACCTTGGTCTTCGCCTCACCCGCCTCGCGCAGCGCGCGCTTGACCGCCGAGACGCACGGGGTCGAGCCGATCCCGACCGGCTTGTCGAGGATGATCCAGCCGCTGAGCATCAGGCGGCGGGTGCGCCTGCGATCGGCCATTCGTCCTTCAGGATTGCGAACAGCACCGTGTCGCGGACGTGGCCGGTCCAGGTGATCCGGTCGGCGCGAAGTACGCCCTCGCGCACCGCACCGAGCTTCTTGCATGCCGCCTGGCTGCGCTCGTTGCGCCGGTCGACGCGGAATTCGACCCGGCGGAAGCCGCACGAGAAAGCGCGCTCGAGCATCATGTCCTTGACGCGGGCGTTGAGGCCGGTGCCGCGCATCGCCGGGCGATAATAGGTTGCGCCGATTTCCAGCGTCTGGCGCGCCGGGTCGATGCCGAGGAAGCTCGCCATCCCGGCCAGCGTATCGCCGTCGAACAGCACGAGCACATGGTTGCGCGGGTTGGCGGAGAGGGCATCGATACTCTCGTCGAAATGGTCCGGGTCGAATGAGCTCGAATAGATCGCCCAGATGTCGCGATCCTCGGCGCAGGCAGCCATCAGCATCGCGCGGTGGTCCTCGCCGAGCGGCTCGGCGCGGCAGCCCTCGCCGCGGCGAGATCGGTCATTCCTCGCCGAGGTCCCGCGCGACCTTGGGCGAGCGCAGGATCGCGTCGATCTTGCCGCCTTCGTCGAAGCTCTCGTCCGCGCGGAATTTGATCTTCGCGGCGTATCTGACGCGCACGCGGTTGGCGACTTCGCGCTGGAAGAAGGCGGTGTTGGTGCGCAAGGCCTTGAGCACCGCCTCCTCGTCCTGCCCGAGCAGTGGTTTCACGAAGACGATCGCGTGGCGCAGGTCGGGCGTCATGCGCACCTCGGTGACGCTGACGAGATGGCTGGCGAGTGTCTCGTCATGCACATCGCCGCGCATCAGGATGTCGGACAGCACATGCCGCACCTGCTCGCCAACGCGAAGCAGACGGACCGAGCGGCCCTCGGGGGTTTCGTTCGTCTTCACTTCATTTCACCGGCCTGCAGGGCAATCAGGGTTTCCGCCTCGTCGGAATTCAACGGCCGCGACCGATTTTTCCGACGGGCGAACCGGTCACTGAAAATCATCAGGGCTAGGAGGAAGAATGTCCCGGTGACCATCGCAATGCCATAACCCGTCGCGCCGAGCGTGGGAATGAGCGCGGCGAACAATAGCGTCAACAGCGCCGCGTAGGGGAGTTGTACCCAGAATTGGCGCCACATCATCGCCGCTCCGATCATCTCCTGCAAATAGACGTTGGAAATGACCATCGGAACCGTCGACAGGACCACCAGCGAGAAGGCGAAGGCACCCGCGTGAAATCCGGGGCCGTAGGCCGACATCACCAGCGGCGAAAACAGGACCAGGGGAAGGGTGCCGGCAATAGCGACCAGACCGCTGATCCATGCAAGCTTGTTGCGCAGACGAGCCGAATTATCGTGATCGCCCGCTCCGTGATGGCGGCTGAAGCGCGGGATGGCGAC
Organism: Sphingomonas sp.; assembly: GCF_025362505.1. Classification (GTDB taxonomy): domain Bacteria; phylum Pseudomonadota; class Alphaproteobacteria; order Sphingomonadales; family Sphingomonadaceae; genus Sphingomicrobium. The sequence continues at coordinate 47,705 of NZ_JANYGG010000135.1, forward strand.
CGTGCCGAGTGCGCTGGTAATGAGCAAGGCCGGGCCACGCCATTGAAGCCCGGTGGTGGCGACTGCAACCGCACTGAGTCCGCCCGCGTGACTCGAAAGCCAATAGATGCCGAACCAGTTGGCAAGTCCCGACAGAGCCCCGACCCCGACCGTCGGCAAGGCGAAGTCGAGGAACAGGCTCCGGGCCGAAAGCGGTTCGCCAGACCTCGGAATGTTGAACTTGCGGCGCAGTCGGTTGACATGCGCTCTCAGGATGAATGTCCTCGGTAACATCATCGCCAGCATGACGATCAACGCCCCGACCAGGCCAAACTCCCGCGCGCTGAAAAACGTCAACGGAAGCGAGACGATTCCGATGGCGACGCGCAGGCTCGCCAGAAAACGGAAGGATTCGAAGCCCTGCGCAAATCCGTCCTGGATACCGCTCCAGACCGCCCCGGATATCAGCAGGATGCCGATCAGCGTGGCCTGTTCGTAGCCGCTGCGATGATAGAGAAAGACCGATGCCTCGCGGTAGAAAGGTATCAGCGCCAGCACCACGACCGTGCTGATTCCGATCGCGAGCTTGGTGAGCGATCCGATAACACCGGCGACCTTCGCGGGGTCAGAATGGAGATGCCGGCTGACGAAGACGGTCGCAGCAAGGCCGGACTGGAACCCGACGATGGTAGTGACCACGCCAAGCGTCGCGAACAGCACGCCATAAGCGCCATAGTCCGTTATCCCGAGCAGACGTGACAGCATTACGGTTTGGCCAACCGCAATCAGCCGGTCAAAGCCCAACAGAACCGTGTACCAACCCGCCTTGTTCCCGAAATCTGACCGTGCAAGGCCGCCGACCTTTCGCGCGGTACGCCCCCACAGCGACTGAGCGGTCATGATGGTCCCTTGGTCGCGAGTGAAGTGACAGGCCGCACGACGGCAGATCCGGATGCGGCTGGCCTCACAGCGTCCGCGCGCGCTCCTCGACTTCGAAGGTTTCGAGGAAGTCGCCGGCTTTCAGGTCGATGAAGTTCTGCGTGAAAGTCACGCCGCACTCGAGCCCGGCGCGGACTTCGGCGACATCGTCCTTGAACCGGCGCAGCGAGGCGATTTCTCCGGTGTAGGTGATGACATCGTCGCGCGTGATCCGCGCTTTGAGCGCCTTGCGGATGATGCCTTCGACCACCAGCAGCCCGGCCGCCTTGCCATGCTTGCCGGCCGAGAAGACTTCGCGGATTTCTGCGCGGCCGACGACCGTCTCGATGATCTCGGGACCGAGTTCGCCGGCCATTGCGCCCTTGGCCCAGTCGGTGAGGTGATAGATCACGTCGTAATAGCGTAATTCGACCTTGTGCCGCGTGGCGACTTCGCGCGCCTTGGCGTTGGGGCGGACGTTGAACCCGATGATCGGCGCGCCCGATGCCGAGGCCAGCGTGACGTCGCTTTCGGTGATCGCGCCGACACCTGAATTGAGGATGCGGACCTTGATCTCGTCGGTCGACAGCCGGTTCAATGCGTTGACGATTGCTTCGGCCGAGCCCTGGACGTCGGCCTTCACCACGAGCGGGAACTCGATCATCGTCGACGAGCGGTCGGCGAACATATTCTCGAGGCTGATCGGCGCGCTGGTGGTGCGCTTGCGGTCGAGCAGCGTCTGGCGATAGGCGGCGACCTCGCGGGCGCGGGCCTCGTTCTCGACCACCGTGAACGGGTCGCCGGCCGACGGCACTGCGCTGAGGCCGAGGACCTCGACCGGGACGGCGGGGCCGGCTTCCTTGATCGGCCGGCCATGGTCGTCGAGCATCGCGCGGACCTTGCCCGATGCCGCGCCGACGACGAAGATGTCGCCGACCTTGAGCGTGCCGCGCTGGACCAGCACGGTGGCGAGCGGGCCGCGGCCCTTGTCGAGCCGGGCCTCGATCACGGTCGCTTCGGCGGGGCGGTCGGGGTTGGCCTTCAATTCGAGAATTTCGGCCTGGAGCTCGATCGCCTCGAGCAATTTGTCGAGCCCAGTCTTCTTGAGCGCGGAGATCTCTACGTCCTGGACGTCGCCGCCCATGTCCTCGACCACGATCTCGTACTGGAGGAGTTCCTCGCGCACCTTCTGTGGCTTGGCTTCGGGCTTGTCGATCTTGTTGATCGCCACGATCATCGGCACGCCGGCCGCCTTGGTGTGGTTGATCGCCTCGATCGTCTGCGGGCGCAGGCCATCGTCGGCGGCAACCACCAGAATAACGATGTCGGTGACGTTGGCGCCGCGCTGGCGCATCTCGGTGAACGCTTCGTGGCCCGGTGTGTCGAGGAAAGTAACCTTCGACTTGTCGGGCAACGTGACTTGGTAGGCGCCGATGTGCTGGGTGATACCGCCGGCCTCGCCCGACTGGACGCTGGCACCGCGGATCGCGTCGAGCAGCGATGTCTTGCCATGATCGACGTGGCCCATGATCGTGACCACCGGCGGGCGCGTGACGAGCGTCTCGGGCGCATCGACGTCGGCGGCGGAGTCGATGTCGACATCGCTCTCGCTGACGCGCTTGATGTTATGGCCGAACTCGGTGACCAGCAGCTCGGCGGTGTCCTGATCGATGGTGTCGACCAGCGCCGAGGGCGAACCCATCTTGAACAGCGACTTGATCAGGTCTGAGCCGCGCTCGGCCATGCGGTTGGCGAGTTCCTGCACCGTGATCGATTCTGGAACGACGACGTCGCGGACCTGCTTGGCCGACGGACCAGCCGACTGGTGAGCGCGCTTTTCCTTTTCGCGCGCTCGGCGCAGCGCGGCGAGTGAGCGAGCACGATTGTCGTCTTCGCCGGACAGCGCGCGGGTGACGGTGAGCTTGCCCGAGTGGCGGCGGTCGTCGCCGCGGCCACGCACCGGACGTGCAATTTCGGGGCGCTTGACGACCTGAACCGGACCGGGCTTGCGGTACGCACGATCTTCGCCCGGACGGCTTTCTTCGCCGACTTCGGGCTCAACAGCGGGCGCGCCCGGCGCCGGCGCCGGCTCGGGAGCGGGCTCTGCGGCGATGCGCGCGGCTTCGGCGGCCGATTCGTCCTCGGCCTTGCGATTGTCCTCGGCACGGCGCTTCTCGTCCTCGGTCTGCTCGACCTTGGCGCGATCGTCACGGCGGCGCGCGTCGCTGAGGCTCGTCATGCGCGCCTCTTCGGCTTCACGCAGCAGGCGTTCCTGAAGCTCGCGGCGCGACGCGATGTCGTCGACCGGCCGTCGCGGCGCGGGGGTTGCGGCCGGGCGCGGCGCAGGGCGCTGCGGGGAAGGAGCCGAAACGGCGGCAACCGGCGCGGGGGCGGGCGCCTCGGCGGCGGGGGCAGCGACGGGCGCTTCGCCCGGCTTGCCGAGGATGCGGCGCTTCTTGACCTCGACCACGACGGTGTTCGAGCGGCCGTGGCTGAAGCTCTGCTTCACCTTGCCGGTCTCGACCGTGCGCTTGAGGCCCAGCGGGGGCCGGGTACCAAGCTTGGGCTTGTCGCTCTGGTCGGTCATTCTTGTCCTTCGTCAAACGCAGCAGTCGAGCCGGGGCTCGGGGCGGCAGCACCGCCCTCTAGCCCCGCATCGGGAGAGATGAAAGCTTGCCACCGGGCAATCGCGCGGGAAACGCGAGCGGCAGCGGCGGAGTCAATCAAGGCGACGTGTACCACGTTTTCGCGGCCGAGCGCCATCGACAAGATGGGGCGCGCTTCGGGGAAAACCAGCCCTCGGTCATACCCGCGCCGGTCCGACCCGCCAACCCGCCACGCCGAATCGAGCCGCTTGCGCCCATCCTCGCGCGCATCGGCGGCGTGGAGCAGCAGGTGGACTTGGCCTGAGCGGGCGGCGGATTCGACCTTATCGGCCCCGCTGAGGAGTGTGCCCCCGCGAGCCTCGAGCCCGAGCCGGTCGAGCGTTGCCTGGCGCAAGGCGTCGGTGATGCGCTCGCCAAGGTCGGCGGGGACGTTGATCTCGCCGGTCTTGAACGCGCGGGACAGCGCTCCCTTGAGCTTGCCCTTGGCGTTGGCCGCATCGAGCGCCGCTCGGTCGACCCCGATCCACGCGCCGCGCCCGGGGGCACGCGCGCCGACGTCGGGCGCAACGCTCCCGTCCGGGCCCAGCGCGAGCCGGATCAGCGTGTCGCGGGTGCCGGGCGTGCGGGTGAGCACGCAGGTGCGGACAGTGTCCGCCGCCCGCGCCGCCGGCCCGCCAAGACTTGGTCCGTTGACCAGAGGTGCCTCAGCTAGCGGGTCATTCTGCTTGTTCCGCAACCGCGTCCTCCCCACCAGCGGCGGAGGCCGCATCACCGACAGCCGGAAGAGCGGTGGCAGCGTCGTCATCCTCGAACCAGTGGGCCCGCGCCGCCATGATGATCTCGTTGCCCTGCTCTTCGCTGAGGTTGAAGTCGGCAAGGATGCCGCCCTTGTCCTCGGGCCGCTTGACGGCGGTTTCGGCGCGGCGGCGCGGTTCCTGGCGCTTCTTCTGGATCAGCTCGTCGGTGGCGAGGTCGGCGAGATCGTCGAGGTTCCGGATGTTGGCCTTGCCGAGCACGACCAGCATCGCCTCGGACATGTGCGGCAATTCGGCCAGCGAATCCTCGACACCCAGCCCGCGGCGGATTTCGCGCGCGGCGGCTTCGCGGCGCTCGAGCGCTTCGGTCGCGCGGTTCTGCAGTTCGCCGGCGATCTCGTCGTCGAGCCCCTCGATCGAGGCGATTTCATCGCTTTCGACGTAGGCCACTTCTTCCATGCTGGTGAAGCCTTCGGCGACCAGCAGCTGAGCGAGCGTCTCGTCGACGTCGAGTTCCTCCTGGAACATGGTCGAGCGCTCGACGAATTCGCGTTGGCGCTTCTCGCTCGCATCGGCCTCGGTCAAGATGTCGATCTGCGAATTGGTCAGCTGGCTGGCGAGGCGAACGTTCTGCCCGCGCCGGCCAATCGCCAGGCTGAGCTGGTCGTCGGGAACGACCACCTCGATCCGGTTTTCTTCCTCGTCGATGACGACGCGCGCGACGGTGGCCGGCTGCAGGGCGTTGACGACGAAGGTGGCGAGGTCCTCGCTCCACGGAATGATGTCGATCTTCTCGCCCTGCATTTCCTGGACGACCGCTTGGACGCGGCTGCCCTTCATGCCGACACAGGCGCCGACCGGGTCGATGCTGCTGTCATAGCTGATCACGCCGATCTTGGCGCGGCTGCCAGGGTCGCGGGCGGCGGCCTTGATCTCGATGATCCCGTCGTAGATTTCGGGGACTTCCTGCGCGAACAGCTTTTTCATGAAGTCGGGGTGCGCGCGGGACAGGAAGATCTGGGGGCCGCGCGCTTCGCGGGCGACGCGCAGGATCAGGCTGCGGATGCGGTCGCCGACGCGGACCATTTCGCGCGGGATCTGCTGGTCGCGGCGGATGACGCCCTCGGCGCGGCCCAGGTCGACGACGACGTGGCCGAACTCGACGCGCTTGACGACGCCGGTGATGATCTCGCCGCCGCGCTCCTTGAATTCCTCATATTGGCGGTCGCGCTCGGCGTCGCGAACCTTCTGGAAGATGACCTGCTTTGCGGCCTGAGCGGCGATGCGGCCGAACTCGATCGGGGGCAGCGGATCGACGATGAAATCGCCGACGGTGGCATCGGCCTGGAGCTTCGTCGCGCCCTTCAGATCGACCTGCTTGAAATAATCGTCGACCTCCTCGACCACTTCGACGACGCGCCACAGGCGGAGGTCGCCAGTGACGGGGTCGAGCTTGGCGCGGATGTCGTTCTCAGCGCCGTAGCGCGAGCGGGCGGCGCGCTGGATCGCGTCTTCCATCGCCTCGATGACGATGGCGCGGTCGATCAATTTCTCCTTCGCCACCGCATCGGCGATGGCGAGCAGTTCGGCCTTGTTGGCGCTGGGGCCGGCGGTCGGCGGGGCAACAGTTGCCATCGGTTAACTCTCCGTCTTGATGGTGTCGGCGCCGTCGGTGCTGAGCGGCGCGGTGGCGTTGATGAGCTTGTCGGTTAGTAGCAGTTTGGCCGCGGCGATCGACGAGAAGGGGAAAGCGCGGGCGCCCCTCGGCGACGAGATGGTGACGATTTCGCCGTCGATCCCGTCGATGATCCCGCTGACCTGCTTGGCGCCGTCCTGCGGTTCGATGAACTTGATGCGCGCTTCGTGACCGACCCAGTCGGCATAGTCGGACGGGCGGGTCAGCGGGCGATCGATCCCGGGTGACGAGACCTCGAGCCGATAGGCACCCTCGACCGGGTCGCGGCCGGCTGCTTCCTCGGCGTCGAGCACTTCGGAGATCCGGCGCGACAGCGTTTCGCAATCGCCGAGCACGAGTTGCCTGGTGTCGGGGCGTTCGGCCATTACCTGCAGCGTGGGGTCCGACGTCCCGCCGATCATGATCACGCGCACCAAGCTGAGCCCAAGGGCTTCGGCCTCGGGCGCGATCAGCGCGGTAATGACGGGAATGTCGGCCAAGCCTGGGTCCTGTGAAGTTTAGTCAAAGGCGCTCGCTGCCGGGCCCCGGGGGACCCAGCCTCAGCATCCGGCGATGTCGAGGAGTGGTTGCGTTATAGGCGCAGCCGGGAAGCGGCGCAAGCGGTGCTTAGAGTCTGTTTCAACAGAACCGGACGGTGCCGATGAACAGGCTCTAGCCCCTGAGCGCGCGGTTCTCGGCGCGGATGCGGATGGTGAGGATGGCGGCGTTGAGGAGCAAGAAGATCAGCGCGGTCCTCCATAGCCCGAACACCAGCGGGAGCACCGCGATCTCGCCGATCACGAGCAGGTAATTGGGGTGGCGGACGAAGCGGTAAGGGCCGCGCGCGACGAGGCTCTCGCCGGGAACGACAATGATCCGTGTCGTCCAGCGCGGACCGAGCGTTCGCAGGGTCCACACCCGGAAGGCCTGGAGCAGGATGAACAGCGCGAGGAAAAGGAGGTGAACCGCCTTGCCCGGCGCCTGCACCCACAACGCGGCGAGCCACGTGGCGTGAAGCGCGACGATCGCGGGATAATGGCCCGGCGCGACTTCATGGCCGCCGTGGGCGAGGAGGCGCTTGGTATTGGCCCTCGCGACCGGCAATTCGGTCAGCCGCTGGAGCGTGACGAAGCCGAGGATCGCGACCGCGGGCCAGATCATCGCGTGAGGCCCGATGACTGAATCAAGGACGGCGGAGCGACAGTGCGGCGAGCGTGAAGCCCGGCCCGAGCGCGGTCATCAGCGTGCGGCCCGGGAGCCCGCGCTCGATCAGCTTTTGGAGCACGAACAGCACCGTCGGCGCGCTCATGTTGCCATGCTCGCGCAGCACCTCGCGCTCGAGGTCGAGGGTGCCGGTCTGGAGGCCGAGCGCACTCTCCATCGCGGTCAATACCTTGGCCCCGCCGGGGTGGCTGCACAGCCGGTCGAAGTCGGCGAAGCTCATGCCCATGCTGGCGAGGATCGAGTCGAGGCCGGCAGAGAGGTTTGCCTCGAGGAATGGGGGAATTGCGCGGTCGAACACGACTGCGAGCCCCGGATCCTCGACCCGCCAGCCCATGATGCCGAGCGTGTCGGGCCAAAGGCGTTCGCCCGAGCCTTCGACAAAGGCGATCGCATCACCATCGGTCGAGATCACCGCAGCGGCCGACCCGTCGCCGAACAAGGCGGTGGCGACGATCGCGGCGGGGTCGTCGCTGTCGAGGCGGATCGAGATCGAGCAGGTCTCGACCGTGACGAACAGCCAGCGGCTGCCCGGATCGGCGGCGGCGAGGCGGGCGGCGGTGGCGAGACCGGACACGCCTCCGGCGCAACCAAGCCCGAAGATCGGCACGCGGCGGATATCGGGTCGAAGTCCGAGCGCCTTGGCGTTGCGCGCTTCGAGGCTCGGCGTGGCGATGCCGGTGGTCGACACCGCGATGACCCCGTCGATGTCGCTCGGCTGAAGGCCGGCCCGCTCGATCGCGCCGCGCGCCGCCTCGATGAACAGTGCGTCGGCGGCGGCGAGATAGGTCCGGTTGCGTTCGCTCCAGCCGTGGTTTTCGCCATACCAGACGAGCGGCGCGACCAGTTGGCGCTCGTCGATTTCGGCATTGTCGAACACGCCGGATAGGCGGTCGAACAGCGCCTTCCGGCCGGCGAACAGCGCGCGGCCGGTTGCCTTCGCCTCCGCCTGGCTGACAGGGAAGGGCGGGACGGCGGTCGCGAGGGACAAAAGGGAAGCGGTCAGCTTGAATCTTTCAAAGGGCCAGATCAGTAACGGCCAAGGGAGACATTGGATGCAACGCACTTCATTGCAAGCGCTTATACTCGTTCCAGCGCTAGCCGCCTGCACGGCCGGCCCCGCCGCCACGACTTTGCCCAGGCCGTTCGTCGCGACCGAGATCGCGAAGTTCGATTCGCCGTTCGGAATGGCGTTCCTTCCCGATGGTTCGGCGCTCATTACCGAGAAGGCGGGGAAGCTCAAATGGTGGCGCGCCGGGCAGCCGATTGGCGATGTCGCCGGAGTACCGACGGTAGCCAACGTCGATCAGGGCGGGTTGCTTGGGGTCGCCTTGTCGCCGCTTTTTGCCACCGACCGGCTGGTGTATCTGACCTATTCGGAGCGCTCGGCGACGGGCGGCAGCGGACTGGCGCTCGCGCGTGGTGCACTCGCGCCGGACGGCTCGCGGCTGACCGACGTGCGCGTGCTGTGGCACGACCCGCAGGGCGGCGAGGGCGGACAATTTGGCGCCGCGATTGCCTTCGCTCCCGACGGCAAATCGCTGTTCCTGAGCTCGGGCGAGCGCCAGCGCTTTACCCCGGCGCAGGACCCAAACCAGCCGCTGGGCAAGATTCTCCACCTCACCCTCGACGGCCAGCCGGCACTGGACAATCCGGACGCGGGTAAGCTCGGTGCGACAACAACGTCGATCACTACCCCGCCCGACAATAGCGGCGCGGCGAAAAGTGCGGATGGTCGCCCGTTCCGCTGGACCACCCTCAACCGCACCCCCGGCGAGACGTGGAGCACGGGCTACCGCAACCCCTATGGCCTCGCATTCGACGCCGACGGACGGCTGTGGGAGAGCGAGATGGGGCCGCAGGGCGGGGATGAGGTCAACCTCGTCAAGTCGGGGCGAAACTATGCCTGGCCCGATGCCTCCAACGGCAGCAATTACGACGACACGGATATCCCCGATCACAAGCCGGGCGATGGCTACGAACCGCCGAAAGTCTGGTGGAACCCGTCTATCTCGCCCGGCGGGCTGATGATTTATCGTGGCGGCAAATGGCCGCAGTGGAAGGGCGATGCGTTCGTTCCGGCGCTGTCGGCCCAAGCGCTGATCCGCGTCGATCTCGACGGCGACAGCGCGACCAAGGCCGAGCAGTGGAACATGGACAACCGCATTCGCGCCGTGGCCCAATCGCCTGCGGGAGACATCTACTTGCTCGAGGACGGCGACGGGGCGCGGCTGCTGCGGCTCGATCCGGCGAAGCCTCAGGCGCGGCGGTAGCGCAGATAGTAAGGCCGTCGTCCCTCCCGCCGCGACTTGGCGCCGTAGCGGGTTTCGATCCAGCCACCGGGGGGATTTAGGAAGTCCGACGGCTGCTCGCCGAGCCATTCGAACGTGGCGGCGTGGCGCTGCATGACCATCAGCGACCAGTCGAGATAGACCGGATGGTCGGTAGCGAGGCGGAACTCGCCGCCGGGCGTCAACTTTGCCGCGATGAGGCTGAGCGGGCCGTCGTTGACCATGCGGCGCTTGGCGTGGCGCGCCTTGGGCCAGGGGTCGGGGTGGAGCAGGTAGACGAAACTCAGCGCCCCGTTGGGGATGCGGGCAAGCACCTCGAGCGCGTCGCCCATGTGGAGGCGGACGTTGGCTAGGCGCCGATCACGGATGTGGGCGAGGGCGGTGGCGACGCCGTTGAGAAACGGCTCGCAGCCGATGAAGCCGTGGTCGGGGAGGAGGTCGGCGCGGTGCGCGAGGTGCTCGCCGCCGCCGAAGCCGATCTCGACATGGAGCGGGCGCTGATCACCAAACAGGCGGTTCGCGGTGATCTCGCCCTCGTCCGGGACCGAAATCGCGGGAAGCAGGGTCTCAATCAGCTCGGCCTGGCCCGTGCGCAGCTTGTGCCCGCTCGACCGGCCGTAAAGGCGGTTGATCGTCAGCGGGTCGCCAGGCTTCACCAACATCACTTGGCGATCGGTTCGCGGCCCCGCCACAGCGCGATCAGCAGCAGGGCGAAGGCGAACAGCAGCGGCAGCCAGTTGCCGAGCATGGCGAACGGGGTGGCGGCGCGCGCGGCGGGGATACGCGCATCGATCTCGCCCGGCTCGCGCCACGGCAGCGAGTGGAGCAGGCGGCCGTCGGCGTCGACCAGCGCGCTGATTCCGGTCGGGGTCGAACGGATCACGGGGATGCCCTCCTCGGCGGCGCGCAGCCTCGCCTGGGCGAGGTGCTGCGGCGGGCCCCAGCGGCCGAACCAGGCGTCGTTCGACGGGTTGAACAGGAAATCGGGACGGTGCGCGCGGTCGACCACTTCACCCGAGAAGATGATCTCGTAGCAGATCTGCACCCCCATCTTGCCGAAGCTCGGCAGGTCGAGGGTGCGCGGGCCGGGGCCGGCGTCGAAGTCGACATCGCCCGGGGCGAGACGCGACAGGCCGATCGCCGACAGGATCGGGCGCATCGGGAGGTATTCACCATAGGGGACGAGGTGCGCCTTGTCGTAGCGGCCGATCAGGCGGCCGGTCGGGTCGAGCAGGAACAGGCTGTTGCGCACACCGGCGGCGGTCTGGCCATCGACCGAGCGGACGCCGAGCCCGCCGGTAGCGAGCAGGTCGTGGGGCCCAAGCGCGCGGATGATCGCCTGGCGCTGGTTTGCGACGAGTGGGGCGGCGCCCAGTCGATTGTCTTCGAGCGGCGCGGTCACCGCGGCTTCGGGCCACAGCAGCAGGCGGGGCTCGGTCGAGGGGGCGCCCGACAGGCCGAGCAGGCGCGCTTCGGAGATCTCGGTCGCGCCGGGGCGCCATTTGACCTCCTGGCCGATGTTCGGCTGGACGATCCGCACCGCCGGCCCGCTTCTTGTGGGCGCGAACGGCAGGAGTAGCGAGGCCATGCCGACGACCGCAACTGGAAGCAGCGCGAATGCGGCGTCGCGCAGGTGGCGCATCGCGAGCCAGATCGCGCCGCCGAGGAGCACCGTCAGCCCCGACAGGCCGTAGGTTCCGATCAGGCCGGTCGACCGGCGCAGCGGCGTGTCGACCAGCGCGACGCCAACCGGGTTCCACGCGAAACCGGTAAAGATCCCGGCGCGCAAATATTCGCACGCGATCCAGCCGGCGGCGAGCGCGAACACGAGCGCGAGCGGGTTACGCCGCCCGATCCGCCACGCGAGCCCGGTGGCGAGCATCGGATAGACAGCGAGGTAGAGCGAGAGGAGGAACACCGCGAGCCAGCCGAGCCAGGCCGGCATTGCCGCCTGGTAAGTGAAGCTGGTCGCGATCCAGTTGAGGCCGACGCAGAACTGGCCAAGCCCGAAGCCCCAGCCGAGCGCCAATGCCGAACGCATCCGCGGCGCGCTGGCGACGAGCCCGGCGAGCAGCGCGAACGCGAGCGGCATCAGCGGACCCAGGGCGAACGGTTCGAATGCGAAGGCGGACAGCGCGCCCGCAAGGAGCGCCACGAGAAACTTCATCATTCCGCCTAAGCAAATTCGGGCCAAGTAGGAAAATATTTTCGCAAGCACGTCGGGGGACGAACGATCATGGCGTGGCACATGGCTCTTGTCGCGCTCGCCGGGACCTTGCCGTACATTGGCATTTTGCTTGCGCTCGCCGGGTCAGGCTGATCTACACGATGAGAGAAACGAGGTCTTTCGGCGCATGTCGGATATATTCGTGTCCTACGCTCGTTCGACCGAGCGCCAGGCGCAGCAGGTTGCCGAGGCGTTACGCGTGCTCGGCTATGCGGTGTGGCGCGACGACGAACTCCCCGCGCACCGGGCCTATGGCGAAGTCATCGAGGAACGGTTGCGCTCCGCCAAGGCGGTGGTGGTCATCTGGTCGGCTGACGCAGCGCGCTCCCAATGGGTCCGCGCCGAAGCTGACGTCGCGCGCGAGGCAGGGACGCTGGTCCAGGTCAGCGTCGATGGGACGATGCCGCCGATCCCGTTCAACCAGATCCAGTGCGCCGACCTCAATGGCTGGTCGGGCGACACCGAAACCGCCGGCTGGGCCAAGATCGTGTCTAGCGTCGGCTCGCTGGTCGGCGACGCCCGACCGGTTGCCGAAGCCGAGCGGCCCAGTGCCCCTGCCAAACGCGTGGCGATCTGCGTCCTGCCGTTCATCAACATGAGCGGCGATGCCGAGCAGGAATATTTCAGCGACGGGATCAGCGAGGACATCATCACCGACCTGTCGAAGGTGTCGGCGCTGTCGGTCGTCGCGCGAAACACGTCGTTCACCTACAAGGGCCGGGTCGCCGACGTGAAGGAAGTCGCGCGCGAGCTCGGCGTGACCCATGTCCTGGAAGGCAGCGTGCGCAAGGCCGGCGGGCGGGTGCGGATCAACGCCCAGCTGATTGATGGCGAGGCCGGTGACCATGTCTGGGCCGACCGCTACGACCGCGACCTCGACGACATCTTCGCGATTCAGGACGAGATTTCCAAGGCAATCGTCGGGGCGCTGCGCCTCAAATTACTGCCGAAGGAAAAGAAGGCGATCGAGCATCGCGGGACATCGAGCGTGGAGGCCTACAACCTCTATCTGATGGCGCGCCAGCACTGGATCAGCGGCAATGATGGCGACAGCCGGCGCGACGAGGTCGTGGTGCGGATATGTCGCCAGGCGACGACGATCGACGCCGATTACGGCAAGGCATGGGCGCTGATGGCGCTGGCGCAGACCGAATTACGCTTCCGCCACGACCGGATCGACGAGGATGGACTGGCCTCGGCCGAGCGCGCGCTGCGGCTCGATCCGACGCTGGCGGAGGCGCATTGCATCAAGGCGCGCTACCTCGCCAGCCAGGACGGCCGCTACGACGATGCCATCCGCCAAATCGAAATCGCGATCGGCTTGGCGCCCAATTCGTGGGAAGTGAACAAGGAAGCGGCGAGGTTGCTGTTCAGCCGCGGCGACTCGAAGGGGGCAGTGCCCTATTTCGAAAAAGCCACCGAGCTGATGGAAAGCGATTATCACGCGCCGGGCATGTTGCAGACCTGCTATAACGCGCTGGGCGATACGGAGGGCATGCGCCGGTCGGCGGAGAAATCCCTCTCCCGAATCGAAAAGGCGTTGGCGCAGGATCCGACCAACGGCGCGGCCCTGGGCTTCGGCGCCGTAGCGCTCTCCGCGTTGGGCGATGGCGAGCGGGCGCGCGAATGGATCAACCGCGCGATGCTGTTCGCGCCCGAAAACCTCACGATGCGCTATAACCTTGTCTGCGCGCTGACCGTCAATCTTGGCGATTACGACGGTGCGCTCGACCTGCTCGAAACGTTCATCAATAAGATGAACGCGATGCTGGTGACCCATTTGCAAGTCGATCCGGACATTGATCGGCTGCGCGACAAGCCGCGCTTCGTGAGAATGCTCGCCGAGGCGAAGGAGCGGCTGGCCGCGGCCGCCGCTGCCGAAGTTCCCAACGAGATGCCGCGCGCGGTGTGAACCGGCTTCAGATCAGGCTTCGCTGACCGCGTCGTCGGGGGCGTGAAGGCGCAGGCGGATCATGCGCTTGGTGTCGGCTTCGATCGATTCGATGCGCCAGCCCGAGGGGTGCTCGACGCTTTCGCCCGGCGGCAGGATTCGGCCGGCAAGCAGGAATGCCAGCCCGCCGAGCGTGTCGATATCGTCCTCGCCCGCGACCAGCCGCTTGTCGACGGTTTCGGCGACTTCCTCCAATTCGGTGCGCGCGTCGGCTTCCCACAGGCCTTCGTCGAGCAGGATCAAATTGCCGGTCGGTTCCTCGTCATGCTCGTCCTCGATGTCGCCGACGATTTCCTCGACGACGTCCTCGATGGTGATCAGCCCTTCGGTCCCGCCGAACTCGTCGACGACGATCGCAAGGTGGGTGCGCTCGGTGCGCATGCGGGCAAGGAGGTCGAGCACGCCCATCGATTCGGGCACGAACAACGGCGCGCGGAGCAGGCCGGCGATGGTTCGCGGCCGGCCGGGGTTGGCGAGCGCGACGAACACGTCCTTGATGTGAATCATGCCGACGACATGGTCGAGGCCTTCGCCGGTGACCGGCAAACGGCTGTGCTCGGCTTCGGCGAAGGCAGCGACCAGTTCGGCAAAATTGAGCGTCTGCGGCACCGAGACGATGTCGCCGCGGGTAACCGCGACTTCGCCGGCGGTGCGGTCGCCGAAGTGGAGCAGGTTGCGCAGCATCTGGCGCTCGATCGGAGAAAGATCGCCGCGCTGGGTGGGGACGGTGTCGGCTTCGTCGATCGCGTCCTCGATCTGGTCGCGAAGGCTGGTTTCATGGTCGTCGCCGAAGATCAGCGCGCGCATGCCGCGCCACAGGCGGGAACCGGGTTCGTCGGGGGGCGAGGCCATCTAGCGGTCGCCCGCATAGGGGTCGGCGATACCGAGGCGGGCAAGGGCGCGGGTTTCGCGCGCCTCCATGTCCTGCGCCGCGACATCGTCCTGGTGGTCGTAGCCAAGCAAATGGAGCGTCCCGTGGACCATCAGGTGGGCGGCGTGGGCCTCGATCGGGATCGCCTTGTCGGCGGCCTCGGTCGCGCAGACGGTGTGGGCGAGCACGATATCGCCGAGCATCAGTTCGGGACCGTCGGCGCTATCGAAGTCCTGGCCGGGGTCGGCCAGCTCGTCGGGCGCGGCCATCGGAAACGACAGCACGTTGGTGGGCTTGTCCTTGCCGCGCCACTGGGCGTTGAGCGCGCGGACTTCCTCGTCGCTCGTCAGGCGCAGCGCGATCTCGACGGTGCGCCGAGTCGTCGCGAGTTGGGGGAAGGCACTTTCCGCCACGGCAGCGTGGGTAGCTCGCTCGGCGAGCGGACCCCACGCGATCCTACTATCCCACTCCGCGTCGGCCTCGATTTCGATGTCGAGGATCATGGCTGATCCTCGAGGGCGATGCCCAGCATCACGCGCCGGGTCCTTCATAGGCTTCGACGATCTTGCCGACGAGCGGGTGGCGGACGACGTCTTTCGCCGAGAAGCGGATCATCGACAGCTTGTCGATCCCTTCCAGTTTCGAGACCGCGTCGTTGAGCCCCGATTCGACGCCGCGCGGCAAGTCGGTCTGGTTGGGATCGCCGCAGATCACCATCCGGCTACGCATGCCGAAGCGGGTGAGGCACATCTTCATCTGCGGCGCGGTGGTGTTCTGCGCCTCGTCGAGGATGATGAATGCGTCGCTCAATGTACGACCGCGCATGAAGGCGATCGGGGCGATCTCGATCTCGCCCGACGCGATGCGCCGCTCGACCTGCTCGGTGGGCAACATGTCGTAGAGCGCGTCGTAGAGCGGGCGCAGGTAAGGGTCGACCTTCTCCTTCATGTCGCCGGGAAGGAAGCCGAGGCGCTCGCCCGCCTCGACCGCGGGGCGCGACAGGATCAGCCGGTCGACCTGGCCCGAGATCAGCATCTGCACCGCCTGAGCGACCGCGAGATAGGTCTTGCCGGTGCCCGCCGGCCCGAGCGCGAAGATCATGTCGTCGCGGCCGAGCGCTTCCATATATTCGGTCTGCACGGCGGACCGGGGCACGATGGTCTTCTTACGCGTGCGGATCATCACCTTGGGCGCGTTGGCGACGTCGGCGGCGATGATCCCGTCGAGCGAAGGCTGGTTGGCCATGCCGATCACCGACTCGACCGCGGCGGCATCGACGTCCTGGCCCTTGTCGAGCCGGTCGTAGAGGCCGAGCAGCACTTCGCGGGCGCGGGCGGCGGCGTCGGGCTCGCCGTCGATCATCACGCGATTGCCGCGCGCGGAGATATTCACCCCGAGCCGCTGTTCGATCATCACGAGGTGGCGGTCGTAATCGCCGAACAACGGGCCGAGGAGGAAGGGCTGGTCGAAATCCAGCTCCATCCGCGCCCGACCGAAATTATCCATTTCAGTGGCGGACTGACTGGTCGCGGGGGAGAATTCGGGCTTGCGGGGAGCCATCAGGCGGGGTCTCGATTGCGCCTACCGGCCGAAAGGCCTTCAGGCGGCGCCTGCAGTTGAGCCAAGTGCGGTCGCCTTTCGGATGAGTGGATTCGCTGCCCCATGTCACGCCCAAGATAGAGGCGCGGCGGGGGGACGCAAGGCGCCGCTAAGAAAAGCTCAGGCTGCTTTGGTGGTCGCGAGGACGCCGCCGAGGCTGTTGGGGTGGGCGGTGGTGGTGACGACGTCGATCATGTCGCCGATGCTCGCGTCGGTCTCGACGAACACCGACTGGAGCCACGGGGTCTTGCCGATCATCTGGCCGGGGAGGCGGCCCTTGCGGTCGATGAGGATAGTGGTGGCCTTGCCGACCGTGGCGCGATTGAAGGCGAGGCTGTGTTCGGCAAGTCTGGCCTGGAGGCGCTGGAGGCGCTCGTCCATGACTTCCGCCGGAACTTGGTCGGGCATGGTCGCCGCCGGGGTGCCGGGGCGGGGGCTGTATTTGAACGAGTAAGCGGCGGCGTAGCGGACACCGTCGACAATCTCGAGCGTGGCCGCGAAGTCGTTCTCGGTCTCGCCGGGGAAGCCGACGATGAAGTCACCCGAAATGGCGATGTCGGGGCGCGCGGCGCGGACTTTCTCGATCGTGTGGAGGTAGGACGCCGCCGAGTGGCTGCGGTTCATCGCCTGCAGGATGCGGTCGCTTCCGGCCTGCACGGGGAGGTGGAGGTATGGCATCAGCTGAGGTATCTCGGCGTGCGCGGCGATCAGCGCGTCGGTCATGTCGGTCGGGTGCGACGTCATGTAGCGGATGCGCTCGATGCCATCGATCCGGGCGATGGCGCGGATCAAATGGTCGAGCCCGGCGCTTCCGTCCGACCACGCATTGACGTTCTGGCCGAGCAGGGTGATCTCGCGCGCGCCGCCTGTCGCCAGCGCATTGGCCTCGGCGACGATGTCGGCGGCGGGGCGCGAGACTTCGGCGCCGCGGGTGTAGGGCACGACACAGTAAGTGCAGAATTTGTCGCACCCTTCCTGCACGGTGAGGAAGGCCGACGGGCCGCTGCGGCGGCGGGCGGGGAGCACGTCGAACTTGCTGATCGCGGGCATGTCGGTGTCGACCGGGCGCGACCCGGCGGCGGCGGCGGCGACCATTTCGGGCAGCCTGTGATAGGCTTGCGGGCCGACGACCATGTCGATCATCTTGGTGCGGCGCTTGGCCTCCTCGCCCTCGGCCTGCGCGACGCAGCCGGCGAGCGCGATCAGCGGACGGCTGCCGTCCTTGCGGCGCAGGCGGCCGACGTCGGAGTAAGCGCGGTCGGCGGCTTTCTCGCGGATGTGGCAGGTGTTGAGCACGACGAGGTCGGCACTGGTGCTGTCGGGGGCGGGGGTCATGCCGTTGGCGCCGAGCAGTTCGGCCATGCGCTCGCCGTCATAGACATTCATCTGGCAGCCGAAGCTTTTGACGTGATAGGTTTTCGGGGGCGCGGTCATGCGGCGCGCCTATAGGCCAGGCGCGGCCGGGTTAGAACCCAGCGCGGCCTCGATCTCGGCGCGGGCGTCGCGGGCCATCGCCTTGCGGTCCTCGCCGGGCGGCAACGCGTCGAGCAGGCGGACGACGACCGCGAAGCTCCCGCGCCGACCGAGAATGCGCAGTGCATTCTCCTTGCCAGTCTCGGGATCGGCCCAGCCCATCTTTGCGCGCTCGTCGCCATAGTCGATCGCGACCGGGCGGACGCTGGTGCCGGGCGGCGCAGGCGCGACCGCCGCGAGCAGCGACGGGCGGAACGGCAGCATGGCGGTGCCGTCGGAGGTCGCGCCTTCGGGAAACAGCGCGAGCGGACGCGGATCGCGTAGCGCCGCGGCAACGTCGGCAGCCTGGTTGTGGACGCCGAGCCGGTCCTGGCGCTGGATGTAGATGGTGTCGTTCTGGTCGGCGAGCCAGCGCAGCAGCGGGTGGTCGCGAATCTCGGCCTTCGACACGAACCGCGTTCCCGTCGCGCCGGCGAGGACGAGGATGTCGAGCCAGCTGACGTGGTTGGCGATCACCAGGCTGTGCGCGTCGAGCGGCGTCCCGGTAGTGGTGACGCGCGCGCCGCAGATCCACCCGGCCGTGCCCAGAAAGCGGCGGGGGAGCGGCGAGCGGCCGAACAGCTTCGCGACCAGGTGAGGAGGAAGGCAGGCGAGCAACAACAGCAGCAATCCGGCGATCCGCATCACCGCGACCGCGCGCAATGGCTCAGTCCTTGCGGTCGACGGCGACGCCGTACAACTCCATGCGATGGTCGACGAGGCGGAAGCCGAGCTTCTCGGCGATACGCCGCTGGAGCGCCTCGAGTTCCTCGTCGACGAACTCGATGACCTTGCCGGTCTCGACGTCGATCAGATGATCATGATGTTCGTCCGACGCCGCTTCGTAGCGCGAGCGGCCGTCGCCGAATTCGTGGCGCTCGAGGATGCCGGCCTCCTCGAACAGGCGGACGGTGCGATAGACGGTGGCGATCGAAATGCGCGGATCGACCGCGGCGCAGCGCATGTGGAGCGCCTCGACATCGGGGTGATCGTCGGCTTCCGACAATACCCGCGCGACGACCCGCCGCTGGTCGGTGATACGCAACCCCTTGGTCGCGCACAGGGTCTCGATGTCGATGATGTGGGCCATCTTTAAAAAGCCTAAGCGAGGGCGATGTCCCGGTCAAAGCGAAATTCTCCCCAGGCGGACCCGGGGAGAATCGAAGTTTAGCGCGCCTTGGCGGGCGTCGGCTTGCCCGCCGGGGCGGTCTTGCGGCGCTTGGTGCCCAGACCGATCGACTTGGCCAGCGCGCGGCGCTGTTCGGCATAGTTGGGCGCGACCATCGGATAGTCGGCGTTGAGGCCCCACTTCTGGCGATACTGGTCAGGCGTCATCGAATAGTGGGTCATCAGGTGCCGCTTGAGCATCTTCAGCTTTTTGCCGTCCTCGAGGCAGACGATATAGTCCGGCTTGATCGACGAGCGGATCGGAACCTTGGGCTCGGGCTTGGCTTCGGGAACCGGGGTCGCCCCCGTCAGGCCAGCGAGCGCGCCGTGGACGTTGGAGATGAGTAGCGCCAAGTCGTTGACCGACACGCTATTGTTGCTGACGTGCGCCGCGACGATGTCGGCGGTCAGGGTGATCAGCGTGTCGTCGTTGGAATCCATGTCCATCTTTACTTCTTTCCGGGCTGACTAGAAATTCATCCTGCCTTTATCACGGCAGTCGAGAATCATAGTAATAGCGCGGTGAAGATATCGCAAGCCGCAAACAAGATTTGACGCAAGTTAACCTTGGTTTGGCTCGAGGACCAGCGTCAAGGCGTCGAACTGACTACCATCGGCGCCACGGTAATAGTGATGGCGGCGACCCGCGACCGCAAACCCGGTCGCCCGATACATGCCGGCCGCAAGATTTCCGTCGCGCACTTCGAGATGAAGCCGCCGGGCTCCGCACCCAGACGAATGAGCGATGAAATGATCGAGCAAGGCGCGGCCGATCCCGCTCCGTTGGAACCGCGGAGCGACACCAATCAACAACAGTTCGGCCTCGTCGGCAACGGTCCGGAGCAGTGAAAAGCCGCGCGCCTCGGCCGACGCCTGCTCGCGCGCCAGGGTCAGGACCACGCCCGACATCGGCATGATCCCGGCGCACTGCGAGCGGGTCCACGCTTCGCCATAATCTGGCGAGAATGCTCCGGCCATGATCGCCATTACCTCGTCGAGCTGATCTACCTCAGCCCGTTCGAACAGCAGCGTGGTGGGGCGGGGAGCGAGGCTGCTCATGCCGCTTTTGGCCGCGCGTCGGGCGATCGGATGTACTGTGGCTTTGCCGGCAAGGTGCGAAGCTCGGGTGGCAGACGCAACGCGTGGCGCGCGCTCGGGACGAGGTCGAGCGCTTCGCCGGATCCGCGCGCCTCAACCAGCGCAGCGGCCCCGCTGCCGACCGCGAGTCCGGCCGGAAATGCCGCGGCGGCATCGGCCGGGGCGAGGTTGGCGACCTCGCTCGTCGCGGCGAACGGGGCGCGGTCGAACGACTGGACAAACAGCTCGCCGTGGCCGCCAGCCAGCGCCGCGACGATCGGCTCATCGCCCGGCGCGGAGGCGGCGAGCAAGGCGAGGCTTGGCATTCCGTGGAGGATCGCATCCCAGCCGATGGCGAGGCCGTGGGCGGCGGCGAGAGCGACGCGCAGCCCGGTGAAGCTGCCCGGGCCGACCCCGACAAGTATGTCGTTCGGCGCTTCCCCGCCGGCGGCATCGGCCAGCAACTCCTCGATCATCGGCACTAGCCGTTCGGCATGGCCACGACCGATCACCTCGTCGCGCGCGCCGAGCAAGGTGCCGTCGTCGGCGAACAGGGCCGCGGTACAGGCCGCCGTGCTACTGTCGAGCGCGAGGATCAGAGCGGTGCCTCCTGCCACATCGGGGCGGACAGATTGAGCCTGTGATTAACGAAGAGCAAGCCCGAAAAACCGGCGAAAACAAGCGCGCGCGGTCAGACCGCTTCGACGGTTTGGACCTCGGGCACATAATGTTTGATCAGCCCCTCGATACCCCGCTTGAGGGTAACCGCCGAGGACGGGCAGCCGGAGCAGGCGCCCTGCATCGCGAGGTAGAGTGTGCCGTGGGCATAGCCGCGATAGACGATGTCGCCGCCATCCTGCGCGACCGCCGGGCGGACTCGGGTTTCGATCAGTTCCTTGATCTGGTCGACGATGTCAGCGTCGGCGGGGTCTTCCTCGACCGCCATCGCGGCGCCGTCGTCATTGGGGTCGATCGCGATCCCGGCGGCGGTGCCCGGTGCGAACAGTGGCGCGTCGGTGACGAAATGGTCGAGCAGGATCGACAGGACGTCGGGCTCGAGCTCCTCCCATGCGGCCGCCGGTTTCGCGCTGACCGAGATGAAGTCGCGGCCGAAGAACACGCCGTCGACGTCGCCGGTGGCGAACAGCGCGTGGGCGAGCGGGCTCGCCTCGGCGGCGGACGCGGTCGGGAAATCGCGGCTGCCGGTCGCCATGACGGTGCGGCCGGGGAGGTATTTCCGGGTCAGCGGATTGGGCGTGGCTTCGGTCTCGATCAACATGAGCGTAATGTGGGCGTGGCGCTCCCGATGATCAAGCCTTGGTCTCGCCCGGCGCTTCCCAACTGTCGTCGATCATCTTGATCAGCGCGGAGAAATCCTTCCCCGCTCCGCCGCGATCGACGAAGCGCTGGAACAGCTCTTCCGCCTCGCCGCCCATCGGGGTGTAGGCGCCGGCTTCCCGGGCGGCTTCCATTGCCAGCTTGAGGTCCTTGAGCATTAGCGCGGCGGCGAACCCGCCTTCGTAATTGCGGTCGGCGGGGGTTTCGGGGCCGACCCCGGGGACCGGGCAATAGGTCGTCATCGACCAGCTCTGGCCCGAGGCTTTCGACGAGATGTCGTAAAAGGTCTGGAGGTCGAGACCGAGCTTTTGCGCGAGCACGAACGCCTCGCAGGTCGCCGCCATGGTCGCGCCGAGCAGCATGTTGTTGCAGATCTTCGCCGCCTGCCCGGCACCGGCGTCGCCGGCGTGGATCACCGCCTTGCCCATCTGCTCGAGAAAGGGCCGCGCCCGCTCGAACCCCTCGTCCGATCCGCCGACCATGAACGTCAGCGTGCCGCCGTCGGCCGCGGCGATCCCGCCCGAAACCGGGGCATCGACCATCGTGTAACCCGCGGCGCCGGCCTCTCCGGCGACGGTCCTGGCGGTGGCGACGTCGATCGTCGAGCAGTCGATCAGGAGGGCGGATTTCGGCGCGGCGGCGAACACCGATGCGCGATAGACCTCGGCGACATGGCGCCCGGCGGGGAGCATGGTGACGACCGCTTCGGCGTCGGCAAGCGCTTCGGCGGGCGAGGCGGCGCGGGTGCAGCCCTTGGCCTCGGCGCGGGCGAGCGCGTCGGCACTGAGGTCGAAGGCGCGCACCTCATGCCCCGCCTTCGCGAGGTTCGCGGCCATCCCGCCGCCCATGTTGCCCAGCCCGATGAATGCAACGCGTGCCACTCGACTCTCCCGACGATTTCGCCCTGTCCCTAGCGGCACAAAGTGCCCCCGCGCCAGCCCCCCCAATACTGCCCCCGGCCCCGCCAATCTTCCCAATGTTCGCACTGACGTGGGTTAATTTCGGGCGAAGCGGCGGGGCGCGCAACGGGTGTTTGGGCGGAACTCGCCCGGCGACTCGGGGCAAGAAGATGATGGCAGAAAGCGGGGGCTGTAGGACAGTGTTTTGTTGGGCGCGACGGACGGCGTGGCGCGCGAGGGGAGCGATGAGGTTGGTGGATTTAGTAAATTGTCGCCGTTATCCCATTGCCGAGCTGCGTGACGTGGTGAGGAATGCCGGGAATGACGATGCGAGCAAGGCGGGCCATCACGCACGCCTGGCAATTCGCTGAACGGCCGTCAATTAAGTGCACTGTCACCGTAATTTAATTGGTCACCGTAATTGACCGTAATTGAGCACGAGGACAACGGGATGATGGCCAACATCGTAGTGCTTTCGAAGTGAGGCGGCGCGCAGGTGCCCTTGCGATCGGACACTTGTTCGTGGCCGAGGCTACATCGGCCAAGGAACGGCCGGCGGTGGATTGCGCGTCGGATGTTTCGGATCAACAGGGCATTACCGGCTTCACTTCGCTGATTGACGGGCAACCGACCGATCCCAAGACGCCCACGCTCTCACTGTCCATGGCGCAGTCGCAGGGCCAGACGCTTGTGCAGCCGGTTCTGCAGCTTGCGCCGGGCAGCAGGAGGGGCTGGTGCGATGCCGTCATATCCGTTTCGCTGCCTGCCGTTCAGGCCAATGGCAGGGTAACGCTGTCGCAAAACGCCGGTGTGAGCTGGGAGCAGCGCTGGCAGGAAGACACCGGCAGATTGCCAACCGTTGCCACGCTGACATCTGTTGTCATCGACTATAGCGGACGTTCACCGGTGACCAGCATCAGCGCTACGGGCATCGTCGCCAAGACGTTCGGGCCGCTGGTCGGCTATTTCAATGGAACGCTTTCAACGCAATTCGGCAAAGGTGCCGATCACAGCCTGGTCCCATCGGTCGCAATTGGGGTGAAATGGCCGCCCCGAGGCAATCATGCCGTTGTGGCCGACGTCGTCTTCGCAAAAGGTGCGCCCGACGTGGCGGAATTGTCTTATCAGTTCGAAGGTCCATTCGATCTGGGGATTGGGCCCGGCGTTGCAATGACGCTTGACGGTCGCCGAAGTGTTACCGCCGGGATCGTGATCCAGAAGGAATTCTGATGCCTTGGATTACCTTGGATTACTGATTACGGTGACAGTGCACTTAATTCTCCATTGGGCGCGGCACTCGCTTGACTGGTCTCGGGTTGCGGCCCAATTACGCTTCCATCTTATCGAGAAAATCGCTCGCGCCAAGCGGTTGGCCGAAGCGTTCGGTTGGGCGCGGCGCTTGCGATTGCGCCTCATTTTCGCCACGGCGCACCAGCGACGACGCGGGCCTCGCTGTGGGGCTCGCACGGCCTTTTCGATGAGTCTGTATTTCCAATGATGTTCGCCGTTCGTGCAACCGTCCTGAGTGCCGCCCTGCTGTCGAGCGCCGCGCCTTTGCTCGCGGACACGCCGCTGCGCGCGGATACTCCGCTGCTCAATGACCCGATCATCGTCACCGGTCGCGGCCTCTCTGCGTCCAGGGCCGATGCCGCCTACGACGTCGTCACCATCGACCGCGCGCGGATCCTCCAGTCCGCCAGCGGGCGGCTCGAGGACGTGCTGCGCGATGTCGCGGGGGTGCAGGGTTTCCGCCGCTCGGACTCGCGCTCGGCCAACGCCACCAGCCAGTCGATCACGCTGCGCGGGCTCGGCGGCAACGCCTCCAGCCGGGCGCTGCTCGTCCTCGACGGCGTCCCGCAGGCCGACCCGTTCGGCGGCTGGATCAGCTTCCCGGCCCATGCCACCGACCGCCTCGGCCAGGTCCGCGTGACGCGCGGCGGGGGCAGCGGGCTGTGGGGGCCGGGCGCGCTGGGGGGAACGGTCGAGCTCGAGAGCGCCATTCCCGGCGAGCTCGACCCGTTCAACGCCCACCTTGCGATCGGCAGCCGAAATTCGAAAGATGCGCGCGGCGCGCTGACGGTTAAGGGGCGATCGGGTTTCATTACCGTCTCGGGGGCCTATGCGCAGGGTGACGGCTTCATCCCGATCGTCGCGGAACGGCGCGGCCCGGTCGACCATGCCGCCCCCTATCGCCAATTTTCG
The DNA here is from genome assembly GCF_025362505.1 of Sphingomonas sp. Taxonomy (GTDB): domain Bacteria; phylum Pseudomonadota; class Alphaproteobacteria; order Sphingomonadales; family Sphingomonadaceae; genus Sphingomicrobium. The sequence goes on from NZ_JANYGG010000135.1 coordinate 71,993, forward strand.
GGCGCGGTCCGGGCAGTGACCGCGATCGGCGCATCGACCGAGCTGCAAGCCAATTTTTCGGCGTTCGACGACCGCCGCAATCGCGGGACCGACAATAGCGACAATCGCGGGCGCGGAGTCGATGGTTCGCTGCGCCTGGTCGGCAAGGGTGCGCTGCGCTGGTCGCTGCTCGGCTATGGCCAGAAGCGCCGGTTCGCCAGCCAGTCGGCCGCGATCAATGCCGCGCGAACGACGTCGACCCTGACGCTCGATCAATACGCCGTCCCCTCGACCGGCTGGGGAGCGCGCGCCGACATCGTTCCGCTGAACGGCGACATCGAGCTGCGGCTGGGCGCCGACCTGCGCGCGGTCCACGGCGAAACGCGCGAAAATTATCTGTTTGTCGCGGGATCGGCGACTCGCCGCCGCGTTGCCGGTGGCCGCTCGGTCACGATGGGCGGCTTTGCCGACGCCACCTTCACGCGGGGCGCGCTGACCGCCAACCTTTCGGGCCGCATCGATCACTGGTCGATCAGCGATGGTCGGCTGTTCGAACAGACGCTGGCGGGGACGACGCTCACCAATACCGCCTTCGCCGACCGCGACGGGTGGCAGCCGACCGGCCGCGCCGCGCTCGCGGTTCGTGCTGGCAGCGGGCTGACCGTGCGCGCCGCCGCCTATCGCGGGTGGCGCCTGCCGACACTCAACGAGCTCTACCGCCCGTTCCGCGTCGGCGCCGACGCCACGGCGGCGAATGCCGTGCTCAAACCGGAGACGCTGAGCGGGGCAGAAGCGGGCATCGACTGGGCAGTGGCACCGGGCGCCAAGGCGACGGTAACGCTGTTCACCGGCCGGCTGCACGACGCGATCGCCAATGTCACCATTGCCCGCGGGCCGGGCGTGTTCCCCGGGGTCGGCTTCGTCAGCGCGGCGGGCAGCTATCGCCGGCGCGAGAACCTCGACGCCATCACAACGCGCGGTGCCGAGTTCGGGTTCGACCTTCAGCACCGGGCGTTCGACGTCCACCTGTCCTACAGTGTCGTCGATGCGCGGGTGCAGGACAATGGCGCGGGCAGCGCACTTGACGGCCTTCGCCCCGCGCAAACTCCCGAGCAACAGGCCTCGGCAACGGTCGGCTGGACGTCGCCCCATGAGCAGCGCCTGTCGCTCACCGGTCGCGAAATATCGCGCCAGTGTGAGGATGATCTCAATCGGCGCTCGTTGAAGCCAGCGTTCACCGTCGACGCCACCGCCTCGACGCCGATCGGCCGCCACTTCGTCATCGGCCTGCGCGGCGAAAACCTGTTCGACAAGCGGGTCGAAGCGGCAATCGCCAGCGACGGTACCGTCGAACGCGCGCTGCCGCGCACGCTGTGGCTGGAGGTGACGGTGAAGTGAGGTTTTACACCCCCGGTTAGCGCAGCGGGCGTTTTTCCAGCTTTCGCGCAAGCGTGCGGCGGTGCATTCCCAGTCGCCGAGCCGTCTCGGAAATATTGAAGTCGGTTTCGACGAGCATTTCGTTGATCCGTTCCCATTCGAGCGTCTTGATCGAGGTTGGGCGTCCATCGATCGGCGAGTCCGGATCGCCGATCGATCGTGCGAACGCCGCCTCGATATCGTCGGTGTTCGACGGTTTTGCGAGATAGTGGCAGGCGCCGAGCTTGATCGCCTCGACCGCTGTCGCGATGCTGGCGAACCCGGTCAGGACGACAATCAGCGTGGCCGGGTCGGCGGCGTGGAGGCTGGCGATACAGGCGAGGCCCGAGCTTCCGCCAAGCTTGAGGTCGACGACCGCGAAGCCGAACGCTTCGAGCTTGAGGAGCGCGTCGAGTTCATCTGCGCCGCCGACATGATGAGCGATATAGCCGCGCCGCTCGAACGACCGTTGCAGCGTTCGAGCGAAGACGATGTCGTCCTCGACGATGACCAGGCGGCGCGGCTCATCCACGGGTTTGCTCGACCTGCCGTTGCACCGCGAGCGGCAGGAGCAGCCGGACATTTGCTCCCCCGCCGTCGCGGTTGCGCGCTTCGAGCCGGCCGCCGAGCCGGCGCGCGACGTTGACCGCGAGGAACAGGCCGACGCCGTGGCCGGCGCCCTTGGTCGATCGATAAGGCTCGCCAATCGATGCGAGCTGGTCGGCGCTGAAACCCGGACCACGATCGGACACGCTGACCTGAAGGTCATTGCCGAGGGCGATGACCTCGACCGCGACATGGTCAGGCGATGCTTCGGCGGCATTGTCGAGCAGGTTCCACAGCGCCTGGCGCAGCGCGGGATCGGCGATGAGTTCCTGCTCCTCGCCAGTGTCGCACTGGAATGTCAGGGGCGTCGACGGATGCGTCGGTGCCCAGTCGTCGACAATGGCGGCGAGGAAAGCGCGGGCGGGGATCCGGGCCAGTTCCTCGTCGCGCGGCTCGCCGGCCGAGTGGAGAATGTCGGTTACGATCCCCTTGCAGCGTTCGACCTCGGCCAGCATTACCTCGACCTCGCCGGCAAGGTCGGCATCGGCGCTGAGTTTGGGATCGCGCCGCCAGTCGCCGAGGATGACCGACAGCGTCGCCAGCGGGGTGCCAAGCTCGTGCGCGGCACCCGACGCGAACAGCCCCATGCGGACGATCGCGTCTTCTTCCGCCGCGCGGGTGCGAAGTTCGGCGAGGTACGCATTTCGGGCGCGGAGGTTGTGGCTGATTCGGCCGATGAACAGCACCAGCAGCACCGCCGCCAGCACAAAACCGAGCCAGGCGCCAAACGTGTACAGGGCGGCGGTGCGATGGGCGAGGCCGAGCGGAAACAGCAGCGGCCGATGCTGGATGCTGAGACCGGCATAACACAGCGTGGCGGTCGCCATGAACAGCCACACCGCGCTGCCCTCGAGCAGGATCGCGCCGAGCACGACCTGCATCAGGAGCAGCAGGATGAACGGGTTGTTGGCTCCGCCGCTCAGATAAAGCTGCGCGGTCAGCGTCGCCATGTCGAGCAGCAGCGCAAGACAGAGTTCGATCTGGCTCGCCGGGAACCGCGGGGTGATGCGCGTAATCGCGAAGTTGGCGAGGCCGAGCAGGCCGACCAGTCCGAGCATCAGGGCAAGCGGGAGCCCGATGCCGAGGCCGAAATGCACCCCGAGGATGGTGACGAGCTGCCCGGCGACGGCGAGCCAACGAAGCTGGACCAGCTGACGCATATTTTCGGCATAGCTGTCAGGTGTCTCGCGGAGCGTCGGTCCGCTCGGTTGCCGGGTGAGGGCAAGCAGCGGGGTGTCCATCAGCGGCGGCTCCATACGAGCCACGCGCCCCAGGCCGACAGGCAGGCCAGCGCGAACCAGGTCAGCGCATAGACGAGGTGGGAATTGTGGAAGGTGACGACGGTGAGCCCCCCGACCGGCCAGCCGCCGGGGTTGGGCATTGCATCCGCGTCGATGAAATAGGGCGCTGCGTTCGTGATGCCGCGGGCCCGGGCGATCGCCGCGACATCGCGCGAATACCATTGGCCGGCCTTTGGATCGTTGCTGCGCAGGAACCCGCCGCCGGGTTCGGTGACCCTGAGCAGCCCGGTGATGGCGACGGGTCCCGTGACCTGTCCGGCGCGGCGGGTGGCGGTCGCGCGACGCTCGGTCGGGACGAACCCGCGATTGACGAGGATGGTGCCGGCGCTGGTGACGAGCGGGGTGATGATCCAGTAACCGGGACCGCGCTCGGTCACCGCCTGGACCAGTGTCTCCGCATCATGGCGAAAGCCACCGCGCGTGATGACCTTGCGATATTCGTCATGCTCGCGCGTGATTTTGGGCCACGTCGATGGGCCGGGTGCCACGGTCGGCGGCGCGTGAAGCCGCTGCTCGACCCGCGCGATCAGCGCCAGCTTCCACACCCGCCGTTCAACCTGCCAGACTCCAAGCGCGGTGAAGATCAGCGCGGCGATCAGCGCGAAGGCAAGCAGCAGGGCGCGCTTCGCGCCGCTTGTGCTCACCGGAGCTCGCCACTCCCGGCCGCATCCATCGGCATCATGTTCGAATTGAGGTGGTACATGATCCACAGCGAACCGGCGATCGTGATCAGCAGGATGACCGACGTGAAGATCAGCGCGATCATCGTCCAACCACCCTCGGCACGGCGATTGACGTGGAGGAAGCAGCTGGTGTGGACGAGGATCTGCACGACCGCGAGCGCGATCACGGCGTAGCCGGTCGCCTGCGCGTCAATCGCGCCGGTCATGACCAGCCAGAAGGGGATCGCGGTCAGCACCGCCGACAGCGCGAAGCCGATCAGGTAGGTCTGGCGCGAACCGTGGCTGTGCGCCGGGGCAGCGAGATCGTGCCGATGATCGGCGCGGTTGGCAGGGGCGCTGGTCGTGACGTCGGGCGCGCTCATCGGATCATCCCCAGCAGGTAGACGAAGGTGAAGACGCCGATCCAGATGACGTCGAGGAAATGCCAGAACAGGCTGAGGCACATCAGTCGGCGCTGGTTCTCGCCGGTCAGCCCGCGCTGCCCGACCTGAACCAGCATCACCGCGATCCACACCAGCCCGAAGGTAACGTGCAAGCCGTGGGTGCCGACCAGGGTGAAGAAGGCCGACAGGAAAGCCGATCGTTGCGGGGTCGCGCCCTCGGCGATGAGGTGGCCGAACTCGTACAGTTCGATCGCGACGAAGCTGGCGCCGAACAGCGCGGTGACGACCAGCCACGCCTGAGTGGCGCGGACCTTTTTCTGGTCCATCGCCAGCATCGAGAAGCCGAAGGTGATCGACGAGATGAGCAGGAACGCGGTGTTGAGTGCGACCAGCGAGAGGTCGAATATATCCTTCGGCGCGGGGCCGCCGGCGTAATTCTGCCTCAGCACCCCGAATGTCGCGAACAGCGTCGCGAAGATGAGCGCGTCGCTCATCAGGTAAATCCAGAAGCCGAGCAGCGTGGCCTCGCCCGGCTGGTGTTCGTGCTCCTCGCCGGGCGCGTGGTGGAACTGCCGCACAGGCGCTGCGGCGGACGCCGGAGCGATGGCGGGGATGGGGGCGGTCAAGTCGTTCATGCGGTTGCTCCCGCAAGCCGCTCAGCGCGCGCCGTTTCGATCCGGGCGACCTCCTCGGCGGGGATGAAATAGTCGCGGTCGCGGTTGAAGCTATGGCCGATCGCGACCAACAGGATCCCGACAAAGCCGAGTGCGGCGAGCCACCACATGTACCACACCATCCCGAAGCCCATCACCAGCGCAAGGAAGCTGATGATTACCCCCGCACCGGTGTTGCGCGGCATGTGGATCGGGCGATAGTTCTCGGCCGGCCGCTCATAGCCGCGGCACTTCATGTCGTACCAGGTGTCGAGGTCGTGGACGACCGGCGTGAAGGCGAAGTTGTAGGCCGGCGGCGGCGAGCTGGTCGACCATTCGAGCGTGCGACCGTTCCACGGGTCGCCGGTCGTGTCGCGCAGCTGGTCGCGGCGGATGATGCCGACGATGATCGACAAGACGAAGCCGATGATCCCGACGAGGATGATCAGCGCGCCGATCGCGGCGATGATGAAATAGGGCTGCATCGCCGGATCGTCGAAGTGACGGAGGCGGCGGGTCGCGCCCATCAGCCCGACGATGTAGATCGGTGTCCACGCGACCCAATAGCCGATCGTCCAGCCCCAGAAGTGCACGTTGCCCCAGAATCTGTCGAGCTTGAAGCCGAACGCCTTGGGGAACCAGTAATCGATCCCGGCGAACAGCCCGAACACCACGCCGCCGATGATGACGTTGTGGAAGTGGGCGACGAGGAACAGCGAGTTGTGGAGGACGAAGTCGGCCGGCGGAACCGCTAGCAGCACCCCGGTCATCCCGCCGACGACGAACGTCAGCATGAAGGCGATGACCCAGCGCATCGGCAGTTCGAACCGGATTCGCCCGCGGTACATGGTGAACAGCCAGTTGAAGATCTTCGCCCCGGTCGGGATCGCGATAACCATCGTCGCGATGCCGAAGAAGCTGTTGACGCTGGCTCCCGACCCCATCGTGAAGAAATGGTGGAGCCAGACGAGGTAGGCCAGGATCGTGATGACCACGGTCGCGTAGACCATCGACGAATAGCCGAACAACCGCTTGCCAGAGAAAGTGGAGGTCACCTCGGAATAGATGCCGAAGACCGGCAGGACGAGGACATAGACCTCCGGATGGCCCCAGATCCAGACGAGGTTCCAGTACATCATCGGGTTGCCACCAAGGTCGTTGGTAAAGAAGTTGGTGCCGACGTAGCGGTCGAGCAGCAGCATCAGGAAGGCGCCGGTCAGCACCGGGAAGATCGCGATCGCCAGCACGTTGCTGCACAGCGCGGTCCAGCAGAACACCGGCATCTTCATCATCGTCATGCCCGGCGCGCGCATCTTGATGATCGTGGTCACCATGTTGATCGCCGACAGCGTCGTTCCTACCCCGGCGATCTGGAGCGACCACAGATAATAGTCGACCCCGGTATCGGGGCTGTTCTGGAGGTTGCCGACGGGGACGTAGCCCAGCCAGCCGGTGCGCGCGAACTCGCCGACGAACAGCGACACCATCGTGAGCATCGCGCCCGCCACGGTCAGCCAGAAGCTCAGATTATTGAGGTAAGGGAAAGCGACGTCGCGCGCGCCGATCTGCAGCGGCATGACGAAATTGACCAGGCCGACGATCAGCGGGATCGCGACGAAGAAGATCATGATCGTCCCGTGGACGGTGAACAGCTGATCGTAGTGGTGGGCGTTGAGGTAACCCTGGTTGGCGCCGAACGCCATTGCCTGCTGGGCGCGCATCATCAGCGCGTCGGCGAACCCTCGCAGCAGCATGACGACGCCCAGGATGATGTACATGATGCCGATCTTCTTGTGATCGACGGTGGTGAACCATTCGCGCCACAGCCAGCCCCACAATTTGTAGCGGGTCACCGCGGCGACCACGCCCCCGCCGATCAATGCGACGACCGCGAAGGTGATCATCAGGATCGGTTCGTGGATCGGGAACGACTCGAAGGTGAGCCGGCCGAAGATCGTCTTGAGAAGGGCGGGATCGAACATGGGTGCTCCGGCGGCTCTAGCCGCGCGCCGTGCCGGAATCGCCCGGCAGGGCAAGGGGATTGATCATCGACATGGTGCGGTTGCGCTTGTCGCCCGATGCAGTTTGTCCGGGAGGCGGGCCGCCGGGCTTGGTGACATTGGGGCCTGAGCCCTTGTTCTGCGGCGCCAGGAAAATCGCGCCCTCGGCCTTGCCATTCTGCGGCATCGAGGCGTGGCCCTGGGCAATGCTCGCGGGCGATCCCGCGGCCTGGTCGCGGCGCATGACGTCGGTCATGCACGGCGTGCCGGGCTCGACGCAGCGTTGGAGGATGCGGCGGAACAGGTCAGGGTCGACCGTCGCGAAGTGGATCGGCGCGACCTTCTCGCTCGGCCGCACGAGGAGGCGATAGTTGGCCGTATTGAGCGGGAGTACTGTCCCCTTGACGCCCGCGACCCAGCGGTCGAAGTCAGCATTCGGCAGGCCACGCAGGCGGAACTTCATGTCCGAAAAACCCGCGCCGCTGTAATTGCCCGAAAAGCCCTTGTAGTCGCCCGGCTTGTTGAGCACCGCGTGCATCGTGCTGCGCATGCCGGGCATGGTGTAGATCATCCCCGCCAGCGTCGGCGCGTAAAAAGTGTTCATCATGTTGGTCGAGGTCAGGTCGAAGCGGACCGGGCGATCGACCGGAAGCGCCAACTCGTTGACCGTCGCGATGCCCTGCTCGGGATAGATGAACAGCCATTTCCAGTCGAGCGACACGACCTGGATGCGGAGCGGCTTGATCGCGGGATCGACCGGCCGCCCGGCGGATATGCGCTCGAGCGGACGAAACGGATCGAGCTTGTGCGTGCTCCACCAAGTCAATCCACCAAGCGCGATGATGATCAGCAGCGGCGCCGACCAGATGATGAGCTCGAGGCTGGTCGAATGGTCGAACTCGGGATCATAGGTCGCGTCGGTATTGCCGCTGCGATAACGCCAGGCGAACAATATGATCAGAACGATTACCGGAATGATGATCAGCAGCATCAGCGCGGTCGAGATGAAGATGATGTTGCGCTGCTGGAGCGCGACGTCGCCTGCTGGATTCAGCACAACCATGTTGCACCCCGCCAGCAAGGAGGCGGCGAACAGCGGTAATACCCTTGCGAGTTTCGATTGGACGGGAGCTGGTCGGTTCATGACGACGTCCCTTTAGCGCCCGCGGATGGGGGTTCCCATTGGACAGTTTGTCCTATGTGATTAGCGCGTGATTGGGTCCATAGGGTCCATTGAGCATTAGCGGAACCCCGGCCTTATGACTAACGCTGCCAACTCCACCGAGCTTGAGCGTGATGCGCGGCTGATCAGCGCCCACGACCACGACATTCGCCCGAGCGACATCGCGATCGGGGTGATCATCGGCCGGACCAGCGAGTTCTTCGACTTTTTCGTCTATGCGCTGGCGTCGGTACTGGTGTTCCCGAAGCTGATGTTTCCGTTCACCGACCCTTTGACCGGCACGCTCTATTCGTTCGGCCTGTTCGCGCTGGCCTTCATCGCGCGGCCGTTCGGAACATTGCTGTTCATGTGGATCGACCGCGAGCATGGCCGCGGGGTCAAGCTGACGATTGCGCTGTTCCTGCTGGGCGGGTCGACCATGGCGCTCGCCTTCCTGCCCGGATATGCCCAGATCGGCGCGGCCTCGATCGCGTTGCTGGCGCTGTTCCGGATCGGCCAGGGGGTTGCGCTGGGCGGTGCGTGGGACGGGCTGCCGACCTTGTTGTCGCTCAACGCCCCGCCCGAAAAGCGCGGCTGGTACTCGATGATCCCGCAGCTCGGGGCGCCGCTCGGCCTGATGGTCGCGCTGGCGCTATTCGCCTTCTTCCTGGCGATGCTCTCGCCCGAGGATTTCCTGTCGTGGGGCTGGCGCTACCCGTTCTTCGTCGCCTTCGCGATCAACGTCGTTGCGCTGTTCGCCCGGCTTCGCTTGGTCGCGACCCCGGAATTCGAGCGGTTGTTCGAAAATCGCGAGCTCCAGCCGGCACCGGCGTTCGAGACGTTGCGTCTCGAATGGCGCACAATCCTGCTCGGCGCCTTCGCCCCGCTGGCGAGCTTCGCGCTATTCCACCTGGTGACCGTGTTCCCGCTGTCGTGGGTGTCGTTGTTCACCGGCGAACCGCCACTGCGCTTCCTGATCATCGAGCTCGTCGGATCGGTCGTGTTCGTCGTCGCGATCCTCGCCTCCGGGCTGATCGCCGACCGCGTCGGCCGTCGCTCGGTGCTCGGCGTGTCGGCGGCGCTGATCGCGGTCTACAGCGGGTTCGCGCCGCAACTCCTCGGGGCGGGCGGGATCGGCGAAACGATCTACATGATCGTCGGTTTCGCTCTTCTCGGCCTCGCCTTCGGTCAGTCGTCGGGCACGGTCAACGGCAACTTCCCGACCTATCGCCGCTACACCGGCGCGGCGATCGTCGCCAATTCGGCGTGGTTCCTCGGTGCCGGCTTCGCGCCCCTGGTCGCGCTGTTCCTTGCCAGCCGGTTCGGGCTGTGGTCGGTCGGCGCCTACCTCCTGTCCGGCGCGCTGTGCACCCTGGTCGCGCTCGGCATCAACAAGGAGTGGGCCGCCGCGCTGCACCCATCCGACCGCGCCGCCGACAGCACGGCGGTCTCCCGCTAGCGAGAGGCGCGAACCGGAAGCGCAGCGAAAGACGCTGTCGTCACGCCGCAACCCGCGCCAGCGACACGTTGATGTGGATGTCCAGAGCCCGTTTTACTTCCGGAACCTGTACCGTCAGCATTGATGCACTGATGGTGCTTTGACTTCATACTTTTCTGCGCTGGTTTAGCAACGATTGCACCACCGCCTTGCACAACACCACCGGTGGACGGATCCAGCCCAGACGGATCAGTGTTGTTTACCGGGTCCCCGTTTGCGTAACCGTAGATATTGAGCCCTTTTTCGTCATGATGCCGATTCAAGCGCCGAGCGGCCGGCTTGTGCCGACTGAGTGCGGCCAAGCGGCCGACGCGTTATGCGGCGGGTTCATCTCGCGATTCCA
>NZ_JANYGG010000124.1 GCF_025362505.1 Sphingomonas sp.
GCCTGCCGTGACTCTTGGGAAAATACGGCTCAAGCCGCGCCATCTGCTCGTCCGTCAGCCAGTACAGGTTGCTCATGCTCCGTCTCCTTGCGGAGCCTGAATCAGATCGCGCCTCTCAAATCAATGGGTCCTGACCCTAGACAAGCTGCTCAGCGCTTCGTCGCGTCTTCACCGAAATACTTCTCCCAGTCGAACTGGGTCAGGCCGAACAACAGCAACAGCATCACCACCTCGATCGCGATTGCGGTCGGGCTGGTCAGCGAATGCCTGAATGTGTCGCCGAGCGAGCTTTTCTCCAGTCCCTTCGCGGTCGCCGCATAGAGCGAATAGGAAACCAACCGACCGGCGAAGAAGGCCGCGGTAAACGGCAGCAGTCGTATCCCCGCGAGCCCCGCCGCCTCGAACAGCTGCGCCGACGGAACGGGCGACAAGGCGAACAGCCCGAGCGCAAGGAAGGTGTTCCGCTTCCGGCGCTGAAGCAGCCGTCCGGCGGCGGCGACATTCTTCGCCATCCGCTCCGGAATATGCCCGCGCAGCAGGCGAAAGCCATGCGCCAGCCCGAACCGCCCGATCGCTGCCGCCACCGCCCCGGTCAGCACCAACCCCGGCAGCGGCAGTTGCGAGTTGAGGCCGTAGAGGACGATGATCGACCAGGTCGGCGGCCCGAACGCCGGCAACAGGTTCACGCCGAGCACGATCGCGAACAAGGTGAGATAGACCGTCATCATCCTGTCATCCGGGCAACGATGTCACCCGTCAACTCGCGTGTCGGCGGTTTTCGTTCTTCGATAGGCAGCCGGTATTTTCATTTTGAATCAGATTATTACGGACAGGCCGTAGTCGACTTTGGCAGCCAATCTTGTTCTCATTTAATAATTGTTGACAGCTATTTTGTTTCTTCATAGTACATGCGCTTAATTCGGCACGACTCCGAAAACTATAGTTACGCGGATTGCCCTTGCGATGCTGCGAGCTGCACCACGCGTCGATGTTTGAGCTGCTAGTCGCAAGTGATGGCTCGCATGATTTTTCCCACATGCGACACCACGCTCTCTGCCTGAGCGTCTTGGTGACCATGTTGATACGATTAGCTTGAAGTGATCGTCTCTCTAATATGAAAGGAGCATCAAGATGAAGGAACAGGTTCGACTCTATCGGCGTGCCTTGTCGGGCACGAGCGTCTTGGCCGTTGCTACGCTGGCATTTCCCTTGGTCACCGCCCCCGTCGCATTCGCCAAGCCCGCGACGGCCAGTTCGACCGCGGTTATCTCGGTCTATGCCACGGGATTCAACAATCCTCGCGGGCTGAAATTCGGACCCGACGGAAATCTTTACGTCGCCGAAGGTGGCCCCGGGGGGACGAACTCGACCGTCGGCCAATGCGATCAGGTGCCGGCGCCTGTCGGCCCGTACACCGGGAGCGCAACGGGCGGACGCATTTCCAAGGTCGTGAATCACGTCCGCACGACCGTCGTCGACAGCTTCCCGTCGAGCCAGATCTCAGCTGGTCAGGGCGGCCTCGTCAGCGGCGTGGCCGACGTGGCATTCATCGGCAACACGCTCTACGCGCTGCTCGGCGGGGCCGGTTGCTCGCACGGCGTGCTCAATTCGACCAATGGCATTTACCGGGTGAACGGCAACGGCAGCACCAGCCTCATCGCCGATCTCAGCGCATTCCAGCAATTCCACCCGGTCGCGCACCCCGAGCCCGATGATTTCGAGCCCGACGGAACCTGGTACAGCATGGTTGCCGAGCGCGGCTCCTTCTATGCGGTCGAGCCCAATCATGGCGAACTCGTCCGGGTGACGACTGGCGGCCAAATTACCCGGGTCGCCGACATCTCCGCCAGCCAGGGGCATATCGTCCCGACCGCGATCGCGTATCACGGCAACTTCTACGTCGGCAATCTCAACCCGTTCCCGATCCAGAGCGGCTCGTCGAAGATCTACAAGCTCACCCCGAGCGGCCAGATTCAACCGGTCGTGTGGGGGCTGACGGCCGTGCTCGGCGTCGCCTTCGACCACCGCGCGCGAATGTACGTGCTGGAGAATACGACCGGCCATCCGTTTCCGACGCCGGGAACGGGGCAAATTGTCCGCGTGACCGGTTTCGCCAACAAGGAGGTCATCGCGTCGGGGCTGTTCCTGCCGACAGCGATGACCTTCGGGCCCGACGGTGCGCTCTATGTTTCCAACAAGGGCTTCGGCCCGCCGGCGTCGCTGCCCGATGGACCGGGCGAGGTATTGAGGATCACGGTCCCCGACTGAGGTTTATTCCGAAACGGCCCGGACGGCGTGCGACGAGGTCCGTCGACCGTCGCGCCGGGCCATTTCGTGTCACGGACTCGTCTGGGGCTTATTTCAACCGTTCGATCCGCTGCGCCGCCTCGTCGAGGATGGCGGTCACTTCGTGAACCAGCGCCTCGTCGAAGCCTTCGTGGGCAACGCGGTTGCGTAGTGCCGACATGAGGTTGCCCATTGCCCGTCGGATATTGGCCCCACCATGCGGCGCCTCTCGCGGTTTGGTCTCGTCGAGCCGCGCGAGCAGCGCGTCGACCTCGGCCTCATTCTCCGCGAGATGGGCGGTGCCCTCGGCAGTGACCGCGAACGCTTTGCGCGAACCTTCGGCCGCCTGCTCCTCGATCAACCCCATGTCGGTCAGCATCGTCAGCGTCGGATAGACCACCCCCGGGCTCGGCGCATATTGGCCACCGGTCCTCTCCTCGATCGCGCGGATCAGGTCGTAACCGTGGCGCGGTTCGTCGGCGATCAGCCTGAGCAGCACCAGCCGCAACTCGCCCGAGCCGAACATCCGGCGCCGGCCGCGCGGCCGCTCTCCGTCGCCGCCCCAGCCGCCGCCCGGACGGCCCCAGCCACCACCGCGCGGACCGCCGAATTCGAAGCGAATTCCGGCCGGTCCGAACGACGCGCCGAAGCCCCGTTTAAAGTTTTCGCGGCCTTCACCGCGTGAGCCGCATCCGCGACCCGTCATATGCATCTGCATAATTCCCATGATTCCTTTCATAAGATAGCTCTAAGATATATCTTAATACAATCTTTGCAAGAACCAAACGCGAAGCTGCGTGATTTTTTCCGCCGAACCGCGTTAGTGACCCCGATGGCCGACCTGTTCGCAAGCAACGAAGCTCAACCCGCAGGCGTCCCGTATGCCCACCCGGCCGACGGCCCGCTCGCCGACCGCCTCCGCCCCGCGGGCCTCGGCGAGATCATCGGCCAGGAGCATCTGACCGGCCCCGACGGCGCGATCGGGCGAATGGTCGCGGCGGGCAAACTGTCGTCGATGATCCTGTGGGGGCCACCGGGGACCGGCAAGACCAGCCTCGCGCGCCTGCTCGCCGCCGCGGTCGGGCTGCGCTTCGTTGCGCTCTCGGCGGTCTTCTCGGGCGTCGCCGACCTCAAGAAGATCTTCGCCGAAGCTCGGCAATTCGCCCGCACCGGCCGCAAGACGTTGCTGTTCGTCGACGAGATCCACCGCTTCAATCGCGCCCAACAGGACGGCTTCCTGCCGTTCGTCGAGGACGGCACGATCACGCTCGTCGGCGCGACCACCGAGAACCCCAGCTTCGAGCTCAACGCCGCCTTGCTCTCCCGCTGCCAGGTGCTGATCCTCCAGCGGCTCGACCACACGGCGCTGTGCAAGCTCCTCGACCGCGCCGAAGTCCTCGTCGGCCGCGCCCTCCCCCTCACCGCGCAAGCCCGCGACGCGCTCGTCGCCAGCGCCGATGGCGACGGCCGCTTCCTCCTCAACCAGGCCGAAACCCTGATCGACATTGCGCCCGATGCCGACCTCGACCCGACCGCGCTCGCCGCTCTCCTTCAGCGCCGCGTCGCGGTTTACGACAAGGACCGCGAGGGCCACTACAACCTCATCTCCGCGCTCCACAAATCGATCCGCGGCTCGGATCCGCAAGCCGCGCTCTATTACCTCGCCCGCATGCTCACCGCCGGCGAGGAACCCCTGTTCCTCCTCCGCCGCCTCGTCCGCGCGGCAGTCGAGGACATCGGCCTCGCCGACCCGCAGGCGCTCGTTCAGTGCATCGCCGCCAAGGACAGCTATGACTTCCTCGGCTCCCCCGAGGGCGAGCTCGGTATCGCCCAAGCCTGCCTTTACCTTGCCACCGCCCCCAAATCGAACGCGGTTTACGTCGCCCAGAAGGAAGCATGGCGCTCGGCCAGGGAAACCGGCTCTCTAATGCCGCCGATGAATATCCTCGGCGCACCGACGAAACTCATGAAGGACATCGGCTACGGCGCCGGCTACGCCTACGACCATGACGCCGAGGACGGCTTCTCGGGCGCCAATTACTGGCCCGACGACATGACACCGCGCGCCTTCTACCGCCCGACCGACCGCGGGTTCGAGAAGCGGCTTGCCGAACGCCTCGCATGGTGGGACGAACGGCGCCGAAACAAATCTGAACCCCACGGGTTGAGCGATCACGAACAGGGAGGCGAATGATGTATATCGACAGCGGCACGGGCGCATACATGCAGGATCAGCTGATGCTGTGGGGGCCGAAAATCCTCATCGCCATCCTCATCATCATCGCCACCTGGATCGTCGCACGTGCGGTCAAGTGGGCGCTGCAGAAGACCATCGACAAAGTCCCGACCCTCAAGCGTCATCATCACGGCGCACCCGGCGAAACCGTCGGCCACCAGCTCGGCACCATCGCCCAGCTGATCGTGTGGCTGGTCGGGATCATGGCCGCGCTGCAATTCCTCGGGATCGGCCAGATCCTTGCCCCGATCAACGCGCTGACCCTGCAGATCTTCGCCTTCCTGCCGAAGCTGCTCGGCGCCGGACTGATCTTCTTCATCGGCCTGATCGTCGCGCGGATCGTGCGCAAGATCGTCGAGACCGCGCTGACCGTCGCCAATGTCGACGGGTTGCTCGCCAAGGCCGGGATCGGCGACAACGCCTCGACCGTCCGCACCGACCCCAGCGCCGTGCCCCCCGGCGCCGCCCCCGGCGCGACCCGTGCGACCCTTGCCAAGGCCGCCGGCATCCTCGTCTTCGCGCTGATTATCATCCCGGTTGCGATCGCGGCGCTACAGGTGCTCGGCATTGAGGCGATCTCGGTCCCGGCGATCAACATGCTCAACGAAATCCTCGCCGCCATCCCGCGCGTCCTCACCGCCGCGCTGTGGCTCGGGATCGCGTTCATCGCCGCGCGCTTCCTCAAGACGCTGATCGAAGGCATCCTGCCGCCGACCGGCTTCGACCAGGCGGTCAAGTCGACCGGCATCCTCCCCGCTACCACCAGCCCGACGCGGATCGTCGCCAACATCGCCTTCATCGCGATCATGCTGACCGCCGGGATCGAAGCGGCGCAACAGCTCGGCGGTGGCA
Source organism: Sphingomonas sp. (assembly GCF_025362505.1). GTDB lineage: Bacteria > Pseudomonadota > Alphaproteobacteria > Sphingomonadales > Sphingomonadaceae > Sphingomicrobium. The sequence continues at coordinate 5,375 of NZ_JANYGG010000124.1, forward strand.
CCGTCGCGGTGTTCCTCGCCCAGATCACCGAGCTTGGCGGCAAGGTCATCTTCGGCACACTGATCATCGTCGCCGGCGTGTTCTTGTCGCGCGTGGTGTCGGGCCTTGTCGGCTCGTCGACCGGCGACGGCGGCTATGCGCAAACAATAGTGCGATACGCCATCATCGCATTGTTTACGGCGATTGGCCTGACCTTCATGGGCCTCGCCGATGCGATCGTGATGATGGCGTTTGGGTTGATCCTCGGCTCGGCGGCGGTTGCCACGGCGCTGGCCTTCGGGCTCGGCGGGCGTGACGCCGCGGCGCGGTTTCTGGAACGCTACGGCGACCGAGCGGCGAGCCAGGCGCAGACCCCCAAAACCCCGCCGCGCCTCGAGAAGCCGACCCCGCCGGCCACGCCCGAGGATTGAACGACGGCGAGCCCCGCTTCCGGTCCTTTGTCGCGATCGACTGGTCGGGGGCGAAGGGGCGGCGGCACAAGGGAATTGCAGTTGCCGAGGCGCGTCATGGAAGTGGCGCGCCTCGCATCATCCGCCCGGATCATGTCTGGTCGCGGACCGAATTGCTCGACTGGCTGTTCGAGCAAGCCGAGCGCGAGCCCACCCTGTTCGGGTTCGACTTCAGCTTCGCCCCGCCGTTCGTCGAGCGCGGCGCCTACCTCCCCGGCGAAGCGAATGTCCCGACCAACGCCCGCGCCTTCTGGCACTATGTCGACCACCACAGCGACGACGAGGACCTCGGCGCGGCGAGCTTCCTCGAAGCGGTCCACCGACCGCACTTCTACTTCGGCATCGCCGACGGGGTGAAGGCCGATTTCGTCCACTTCCGCCAGTGCGACGCCGCGTTGAACGCGCAAAGCGGCCGAAAGACCGCCTCGGCCTATGACGCGATCGGCGCGGCGCAGGTCGCCAAGGCGAGTTTTTCCGGGATGCGCCTGCTTCACCGCCTAGACGGGCAAGTCGCGATCTGGCCGATAGACCCGCTCCCCACCCCGGGGAGCAAGAACGCCAGCGCGGTGGTCGAGATCTACACCCGCATATATCTTCGACGCGCCGGGATGAGCGGCGCCAAGCTGCGCACCGCCGCCGACGTCGATCGCGCCCTGATGGGTCTGGGGAGCGACCCCGCCAGCCTCCTGGTCGACCCGACCGATCACCAGAGCGACGCGCTGGTCACCGCCGCCGGAATGCGAGCGCTGGCCCAGGACCCTTCGTCGTTCGCCCCACCCGGCCTCACAGCGCAGATTGCGCGCACCGAAGGCTGGACCTTCGGCGTCCTCTGACGCAAAGCCGGATTTGGACGCCGGTTTAGCTCAGATGGTAGAGCAGCGGTTTTGTAAACCGAAGGTCGCGGGTTCGATTCCTGCAACCGGCACCACCGATTTATCGTTCTTTATCAGTAGTTTAGACGTGACAAGTGTTTTCAATATTGTCGCGTAATTACCGAGGGATAGGGCGCCCGTTGGGGTAAGCGCGCGGACGAGAGACTGCTCACTCAGCGACTCTGGAGGAAGATCCGAGGTGTTATCTCCCGAGGGCCAATAGCGAGTCTGTGCATCAGGGGCGACGATCGACCTGAGATTCCCAGCCATTCTTGGGGGTGGCAGGAACCACAATGAGCCCTGAGAAGGCGGCATCGAGCGGCGCGTGGTCAGGCCGCGCCGAACAGACAGCATTGTTGCTCCCATCGGTAGGGAAGACGCGGAGTCCTGACGAGAGGCGTTGCGCTCAAGGTTTTCGGCTGCAATCCGCCCAAGATTGACTTGACGATGCTCGGGGCAAGATAACTCACGCGTGTGAGTGCGATCGCATAATCGCGTCCATAACCGAGTTCGGCCGCTCCCTGGTCGAGCGAGCTACTTTCCAGGATGGCCTTGCGCACCGCGAACGCGCGCGCCAGCAGCTTGACCAGGTTCGCATCGGCTGGGGTTGCGCTTCCCTCGGTCTCAAGCAGCATCTTGGCCTGCTTGCCGACGCGGATGAGAGCTGGCGGAAGAGCGACGCTAACTTTCAGGCCATCCTCCTCAGCGAGGAGCGCGTCGATCGCGTCGAGTTTCCAATCAATCGTCAGCCCAGCAACCGACACGTCGATGCGACGGATGAGCAAGAGCAACAGCGCGCGCTGCTCGGAGCCGGGCGCGTCATCGAGCACGGCCGTGGCGCCGCGCCGGGCATTCTGAAGTCGCGTGATGACTTCACTATCGAGATCGCCTTTGCGGCTGCGCTCGTGGACACGCTTGTGGATCTCGGCGGTCAAAGCGCAGCAGATGATCCGCTCGATTTCCACTGCGCCCACGCGCCAGGCAGGGGCCGCCGCGAGATCCCCGCGAGCACCGTCAACCTGCGACACGTAGTAGCGATAGCGCCGCTGCTGCTTCACCGCATGGCTCGGCGACATCATCCGTCCGTGCTCGTCGCGCATCAACCCGGCGAGCAGGCTGGGCTCGCGGGCATTGACGCCATGACGGCGCTGGACGCGGGCGGATGCGAGTTGCGCCTGAACCCGATCGAACAGCTGCGGGTCGATAATCGGATCCTGAAGCCCGGGGTAGGCCTTCCCTTTGTGAACCATGTCGCCGACGTAGATCCGGTTTTGAAGAATAACGTACAGCGGTCCTCGGCTGATCGGTTGCTCGCCATAAGGCCGACCGCCGCGATAGACTCGGCGTTTGCTGCGGACACCGCGCTGATCCAGCTCGACCTGGAGCGCCCGGCCAGAGCCGAGATCGAGATAGCGGGTGAAGATCATCCTCACCGTTGCGGCCTCACCCTCGTCGATGATCAGCTTGCGATCGACGACATTATATCCGAGCGGCACCGGTCCGCCCATGAACATGCCCTTGGCCTTCGAGGCGGCGATCTTGTCGCGGATACGCTCACCGGTGACCTCCCGCTCGAACTGCGCAAACGACAACAAGACGTTGAGGGTAAGGCGCCCCATGCTGGTGGTGGTATTGAACGACTGGGTGACCGACACGAAGCTGGCGTTCGCCGCATCGAGAACATCGACGATCTTGGCGAAGTCGGATAGCGCCCGGGTAAGGCGATCGACCTTGTAGACGACGATGACATCGACTTTCCCGGCCGCCACCTTGGCCAGCAGCGCCTTCAAGGCGGGGCGTTCCATGTTCCCACCCGAATACCCACCGTCGTCGTAGATGTCCGGCAACTCGGTCCATCCCTCGTGGCGCTGACTGAGGATGTAAGCCGCACAGGCCTCGCGCTGGGCATCGAGACTGTTGAACTCCTGTTCGAGCCCCTCCTCGGTCGATTTACGCGTATAGATCGCGCAGCGGATCTTCGCGGTGCCGCCCTCGCCGTGGCGGCCGGCAGGCTTATGCATTGGGCGGCCCTCCACGCCCTTTCAGGCCGAAGAACCGCGGGCCCGACCATTTGGTCCCGGTGATGGTGGAGGCAATTTCGCTAAGCGAGGAGTAGCGCTGATCGCGGTAAGAAAACCCCTGCTCCTCAATGAGGACATGATGGGTGGCTCCGCCCCAGTCGCGCACCAGCCGAGTGCCGGGTTTGATGTGCAGGCCCGCGACTGCCACAGGCGCCGTACGGTCGGACTGACGTCCGATCCGCTCCAGCTCGCGGACAACTGAGGGCTTTAGCCCGCCATGCACCTCCTCCTGGAGCCGGTAAGCAATCCCGCGCCGCAGCAGATCGGGAGTCATGGCGGGAGCTGGCGACTTGAGCACGCGCTGCCATTCGGCGGCCAGCTGCACCGGCGACATGGTCGCCAGCGCAGTGAGCCTTTGTTCAAGCGTTATCATCTCAGGATGCCGCGATCGTATAGGTCGTGACACCACCGCGCGTACCGCGCTCAATGTCGTGGCCCTTCTTGCGCAGGCCGGTAAGGGCGGCACGCGTCGAGTGAGGGAGCCAGCCCGTGGCGGCGATCAGTTCGACGAGGGTTGCGCCGCCTTTGCGGCGAAGCAGATCGGCGACCATGCTGATCTTGCTGACTGGCTTGGTGGGTAGCTTTGCTTTCTTCATGGGGCGCCTCCGCTATCGAGAGCGGCATGAGCGCCGCTTCCACCACCCTCAGCCCCGCATAAGAAGATCCCGCGGGGCGGTGAACCGCTGCCCGCGGCAAGGTTCACGTCGACAGCAATGCTCGGTTCGACGGGGAAGTCGAATGGTATCTGCATTAAGCGCCGAGCTATTTTCGAACAGCACCGCAACGGGTTTGCAATGCGGCCCGGCGCTCGGGATTGATGCTGCGCGATGCGAGGGTCGGTGGTTCGAGTCCATCATTGTGCACCACCCAGTCTTAAGTATCTGAGATTAGTGTTTTTTCATTGAAGTCAGCCTCAAAATAGGCGCACTTCCGGGACTTCTGGCTGCGGTTAAATCGAGGTGCGGGGGCCACTGAGACGATTCTAGGCGAAACTCGGCGCCCATTACAGTCCGGTTTGTGCACCGGCATCCAACGCGAAACCCCACCTCGCGCCTCTCAACTCATTGATTGGGCGCAATAAGGAGAAACTGAACAGTGCAAAATCGGCGTCGCGAGGAACCCCCCTTTGGAGCACGTTTTCGGTCGGTTACTCAGATACTTAGGCCATAATCACCGGAGGTCCTGCGTTGAACGCCGACCCACATCTATGGCACCCGCAAAGTCTGGCATCAGCTGCGGCGCGAAGGGATCAAGGTAGTCAAGTGCACTGTGGAGCAGGCGATCCATGCCCGTAATACCAAGTCCCTTGGGCTCTGACTCAACGCGGGGGATTCCCAAGACGGCTATGATCTGATTCAACATCGCAAGCTGTGGGAGGTTTGCGATGGCGTCGGCGGTCGGGCTGCGGGGTGATTTTGATGGGGTGGGGCTGG
>NZ_JANYGG010000131.1 GCF_025362505.1 Sphingomonas sp.
GGCGGTCGCGGCGAGGCATCCCGACGCGCTGGTGCTCGGCGCCGATACGGTAGTCGCGGTCGGTCGGCGGATCCTGCCCAAGGTCGAGGATGAGGCAACCGAGCGGCAATGCCTCGCGCTGCTGTCGGGACGGCGGCACCGGGTGACGACCGCGATCGCGCTGGCCATCCCGGGCGAGACAATGCGCACCCGGGCGGTCGAGACGATGATCTCGCTGAAGTGCCTGTCGGCCGAGGAAATCGACTTTTACGTCGCGCATGGCGAGTGGCTCGGCAAGGCCGGCGGCTATGCGCTGCAGGGCTATGGCGAGGTGTTCGTGCGAACGATGACCGGGAGCCATTCGGCGGTGGTCGGGCTGCCGCTGGCGGAAACGCGGAATCTGCTCAAAAGCGCTGGATACCCGCTTGGCTGAGTGGCCAAATGCCTGACTGGATCGTCGAAGTTGGCATCGGTGAGACGCGCGCGGTGCTGGTCGAAGGCGCGCGAATCGTCGAGGCCCGGATCGAGCTCGAGGGGGTGGTCCCGGCGGGAACGGTGATTACGGCGCGGCTGGTGAATGGGGGCCAGGCGGGTCGCAACGCCGTGGCCCGCGATGAGGCCGGCCAGGAATATCTGCTGCCCCAGGCGCCAAAGGGGATTTCGCAAGGTGGCGCGCTGTCGATCGAGGTGACGCGGGCTGCGTTTCCCGGGGTCGAGCCGTGGAAGCGACCGATGGCACGCTGGACGAACAGCCCCGCTTTCCCGGCTCCGACCTTGGCCGAGCGGCTGGACGGCGCGACGATCGCTTTCCCTGCCCCCCACGATCCGCTGGAGCAGGCGGGCTGGTCGGACCTGATCGAGGAAGCGCGCAGCGGGATGGTCGCCTTTGCCGGCGGGACGCTGCGCATTTCGCCGACCCCGGCGATGACGCTGATCGATGTCGACGGGGCGCTTGCGCCCGAGGAACTGGCGCCGCGCGGTGCAAGCGCGGCGGCGTCCGCGATCCGCCGGCTCGCGATCGGCGGATCGATCGGCATCGACCTGCCGACGGTCCGCAACAAGGCGGCGCGGCTGGCACAGGATGCGGCGATCGACGCGATGCTGCCACGGCCGTTCGAACGCACCGGGGTCAACGGCTTCGGCTTCGTCCAGATCGTGCGGCCGCGAACCGGGCCGTCGCTGGTCGAACTGGCGCAGGATCGTCCGGGGTTCGAGGCGCGCGTGCTGCTCCGCCGCGCCGCCCGTTCGACCGGCTCGATCCGCCTCGCCGCGCATCCGGCGGTGATCGAGCGGGTCACGCCCGAATGGCTCGACCGCCTCGCCCGCCAAGTCGGCGGAACGGTAGCCTTGCGCGGCGATCCCGCGCTCGCCATGTCGGGTGGCCATGTCGAACCCGCCTAGCGCAAAGCCCTGCCCGGTGTGCCGCAAGCCGATGAGCGCCGAGCATGCGCCGTTCTGTTCGCGCGGGTGCAAGGATCGCGACCTGCTGCAATGGCTCGGCGACGGCTATCGCATCCCCGGACCGCCGGCCGACCCTAACGACGAGGCGATGGACTAGGGTCGAAGCGGGAGCGCCGCCCGACGACCTAGGCGGTGACCCCGAGCCGCTGCTTGGCCCCGGACATCATCGCCTTGAATCGCGGATCGTCACGGATTGAATCCATGTCGGGATCAGCTTCGACATGCTTGATCACGTCCGCATTGGTGTGTTCGAAAAAAGGACCCAGCACCTCCATGGCGCGCTCCGCATCATTCAGGCGAACGACCAAGGCGCACGCCAGATTGTAGCGAGTGGAATTGTTGTCCGGGTCGAGAAGCAACGCCCGGTCGATCCATTCTCTAGCCCTGCTATCTTCACTGAGCAGCGCGAGTGCGTTCGCGCCGGCCGCGAGTAGCTGGGTATTGGAAGGTTCTTTCACGAGAGCCGTTTCAGCCCGTTCAATCGATGTTCTTGCTGCCCTGAGCATCGAGCCCTCGTCGCCCACGCTCTGGTAACAAGTCATGACCATCATCGGGCTGTGCCAATCGCTCGGCATTAAGGTTGCGGCTTTCTCGAAATGGGGGATAGCATCGCCAATTCGCCCTTGCCGAAAATTGAGGCGCGCCGCTTCCCGATTCACTTCCCAGGATTCGGGGTCGAGCCGGAGGGCAAATTGAATCTCCTGATTCGCCTCCGCTTGCTTGCCCTGCTCCTGAAGCAGCTGCGCCTTGACGCAATGCGCTTCGGCAATATCAGGATTGATCGATAATGCGCGTTCGACCGCAGGAAGGGCATCGACGTCCTTGCCATGAAGCAAACGCAATTCTGCCTGAGCAAGCGCCATCAACGCCCACGCCTGCGCATAATCGGGATCGAATGACACCGCCTGCCGGCAGATCCGAACAATCGATTCGCCGCGGCGAACGTCGCTATAATCGCCGGTGATCCACTGCTTTCGCGCCATCAGGTAAAGGTTATACGCTTCGACAATCGTCGTACCCCGCGCCTCGATCGCCTTCTTTTCCTCGGGAAGCAGTTTCACCCGGAGCGCGGCGACAATTGCTTTCGATATCTCGTCCTGAATGGCGAAAATATCGGTGAGGTCGCGATCGTAGCGGTCGGCCCACAAGTGCCCGCCGGTCGTGGCGTCGATCATCTGTGCGGTGATCCTGACCCGGTTACCAGACTTGCGCACGCTCCCCTCGAGCACGTGGCTGACGTCGAGCGCGCGAGCGACCTCCTTCACGTCCATCACCTTGCCCTTGAAGGTGAACGCCGTGTTACGAGCGATCACCAGCAATGCCGACACTTTCGACAGGTCGGTGATGATGTCTTCGGTGATTCCGTCGCTGAAATATTCCTGTTCGGGATCGCCGCTCATGTTGACGAACGGCAGCACACAGACCGACGGCCCCGATGTCCCCTTCTGCGCGTCGGCTGGCGCCGAAGCGCTTTTGGTCGCCTCATTGCCCGCGGTCTTGGTGATGGCCTCGACCAATTCATCCAAGTTTGCCGGCTCTCCGTCACCGTTCCAGGTACCGAAATCGACCGTGTGAAACTGGCGAAAGCCGAGCGGCGGCCTGCTTCCACCAAGCGTGACCGGAACGAGTCGGCCGGAATCGCGGCCTTCGGCGGCCTCGTCCTGTACCCAGGCCGACTCAACCGAGGCCTGCGACCACAAAACGACCACCGCCTGAGCGGTTTTCAACTCGCGATCAATCTCGGTCGAGAAGCGCGATCCGCCTTTGATGTGGCTATCCCACCAGACGTCGTGGCCGGCTCTGCCGATACTCTCGGCAAGCTGCCTTGCCGCGGCGGCATCCTCACGCGCGTAGCTTAGAAAAACCTTGGCCACTGCCCCTCCCGCATTGCAAGAATGATGTGCTCATGCCCCAACCGCGGCAAGACCGCCACTAAGTCTACAATTTAACGATCGATGGCTCTGCGTGTCCGAGCCCTGCGATCTCATTCTCAATTGCAACCACCCGTTGAGCCCACCACCAATAGCGGTCATTCCAGATCGGGCCGTTGCGGCCTGCACCGGGTCACTTACCCTCCCCTCGCCCGATCAACCGCTGGACAGGCCGAAGGGCGGCGGTTAGGGAGCCGCTTCGCCCGCGCGGACGCGTTCACGGGGCCGGGCCCAGGTAGCTCAGTTGGTAGAGCATGCGACTGAAAATCGCAGTGTCGGCGGTTCGACCCCGTCCCTGGGCACCACTTTCCCAAGTAAAATAAGCACTTAACGAGGCGGTTGCCCTCTTAAGCGTGCGAGCGTAGGCTAGCACAGTGCTAGCACAGCCAATTTCTCCCCTCCAAGGATCTCAAGAGCCTAGGCAAACGGCTGCCTGGGTCAAAGGGGCGATCTAGCACAAAGCTAGCACAGCGCGGGCACTCCGCGCATCGCTGCGCGCTATGATTGGAAAGGGAGGGCGATTGCCCGAGTTCGACGAAATTAAATTCCAGCTCTTTCAGCGCGTAGGATCCTCAAATTGGTCCGTGCGCTTCAGCATCCGCGGCGAAGGCCAAGTGCGAAAAAGCCTGGGAACCGCGGACGAGGCAGAAGCGAGGCGAAAAGCGGACAGGCTATGGCGTGATGCCACTTACCGCTCTGAGCACGGCTTAAGGGCCGTCCAGCGCACGTTTGAGCAGGTTGCGGAAGAATTCATCGAGCAGCAGGTGCGCGAGGTCGCGCGCGGCGAGCGTCGTGTAGGCCAGGATCGGCGCATCGGTTCGCTTATTCGCAGATATTTCATGCCTTTCTTCGGCAAGAAGCCCATCGATGCGATCGGGGATGCCGACATCGGACGATACCAGGAATGGCGAAAAACCTATTGGACGGAGGGACCCGGCGTAAAGCAGACCCAAATCGAGTATGAGCGTGGTGGAAAGAAGCTTCGTCGGCCGGCAACCGACATGCGCCGAGGCAACAGCCTAAGCAGTCAGCGCGGGGAGGCCGTCGTTCTCCGCCAAGTTTTTC
>NZ_JANYGG010000134.1 GCF_025362505.1 Sphingomonas sp.
AGACGGACAGCCAAGCGGGCGATGGCGAGCAACAGGATCGCGACCCCGACGGTCTTGTGCCAGGTAAACATATCGATCCGTGCCGGGCCCTTGGGCATGTCGCCGAATTTTAGCCCGAGGATGATCTGGGTGATGATCAGCACTGCGCTCAGCCAGTGAATCGCAATTGCGATGCTGGTGTAGCGCTGGACCGAACCACCCGTCGTCTCGTCGATCATCCGGTCCATGCTTGTTTTCCTCATCAGTCAGTCGTTCAGCGCGTGAACTTGCCACCGGATGCTGCCGTGTCGAGCAGTAACTGACTGAAGGAGAAATCGCTCCCCATCCGCTGTTCCTGATTTTTAAGTCCGGCAACGATCTTGTCGAGGCCTTCGCCATCGGCCCAATGCATCGGGCCGCCGCGATAGACTGGCCAGCCATAGCCATAGACCCACACGACATCGATGTCCGAGGCGCGCTGGGCCATGCCTTCCTCGAGGATTTTCGCGCCCTCGTTGACCATGGTGTAGAGGGTGCGCTCGATGATTTCCTGGTCGGTGATGTCACGCTTCTGGACGCCTTCCCTGGCGCGGAAGTCGTCGATGATTTCCTGCACGCGCGGGCTTGGGCTCGGGCGGCGCTTTTCGTCATAGTCGTAGAAGCCGGCGCTTTTCTTCTGACCCCAGCGGCCTTCGGCGGCGAGCGCGTCGCGGATATTCTCGATCCGGGCGGGATCGCGGTGCCAGCCGATATCGACCCCGGCGAGGTCGGCCATCTGGAACGGGCCCATCGGCATGCCGAACTCGACATGGACGCGGTCGATCTGTTCGGGCGTGGCGCCTTCGAGCAGCAATTTGGTCGCTTCGACCTGGCGCGGCATCAACATGCGGTTGCCGATGAAGCCGTGGCACACGCCGGCGACGACCGCGACCTTCTTGATCTTCTTGGCGAGCTGCATCGCGGTGACGAGCACATCGGGCGCGGTCTTGGCGCCGCGCACGACTTCGAGCAGCTTCATGACGTTGGCGGGAGAGAAGAAGTGGAGGCCAACGACATCCTGCGGGCGTGAAGTCGCGGCGGCGATCTCGTCGATGTCGAGGTAGCTGGTGTTGGTCGCGAGGATCGCTCCGGGCTTGGCGATCTTGTCGAGCCGGCCGAAAATATCCTTCTTGACCTCCATCTGCTCGAACACCGCCTCGATGATCAGGTCACAGTCGGCCAGCGCGGCGAAGTCGAGCGTCGCGGTGAGCGCGCCCATCGCCTGTTCGACTTGGTCGGGCGTTATCCGGCCCTTGGCGGCGGTCGCCTCGTAATTCTTGCGCATCACCCCGGTGCCGCGGTCGAGCGCCTCCTGCTGCATCTCGACGATCGTCACCGGGATCCCGGCGGAAAGGAAGTTCATCGAAATGCCGCCGCCCATCGTCCCGGCGCCGATCACGCCGACGCGGCGGATGTCGCGGGGTTTGGTGTCCTCGGGGATATTGTCGATCTTCGACGCCTTGCGTTCGGCGAAGAAGAAATATTGTTGGGCCTTGGCCTGCGTTCCAGACATCAGCTGCATGAACAGGCGGCGTTCGTCCTTGACCCCTTCGGCATAGGGTTTGGCGACTGCGGCCTCGACCGCCTGAATGTTGAGCTCGGGCGCTTCGAAGCCCTTCATCTTGCGCGCATTGGCCTTGCGGAATTCGTCGAACATCGCGGGGTTGGCGCGGGCCTCGACGAGCTTGTTGTCGCGCTCCGACGATTTGGGGAGCGGGCGGATGTCCTTGACCTCGTCGGCATAGGCGACCGCGTGCTGCTGCAGATCGCCCTCGACGATGCGGTCGACGAGCCCGATCGCGGCGGCTTCCTTGGCGTCGATCATGCCGCCCCCGGTGACCATCTCGAGTGCCTTGGGGACGCCTGCGACGCGCGGCAGGCGCTGGGTGCCGCCGGCGCCGGGGAGCAGGCCAAGCTTGACCTCGGGAACGCCGAACTTCGCGGTCGGGACGGCGACGCGGTAGTGACAGCCAAGCGCGACCTCGAGCCCGCCACCAAGCGCGGTGCCGTGGATCGCGGCGACGACCGGCTTGGTGCAATTCTCGATCCGGTCGACGACCTCGGGCAGCCACGGCATGATTGGGGGCTTGCCGAATTCGGTGATGTCGGCGCCGGCGAAGAAGGTCTGGCCCTCGCAGCGGATGACCATCGCCTTGATCGACCCGTCGGCTTCCGCCTCGTCGATCGCGGCGACGAGGCCCTGGCGGACCGCCGCGCCGAGCGCGTTGACTGGTGGATTGTTCGACGTGACGACGAGGATGTCGCCGTGCTTGTGGGTCGTGATCGGGGAGGTCATGCGGGGTCTCCGGGTCAGATGGCCGTGCGGCCAAAGCGTTGCGAATTATACGGGTGCGAGGAGCTGAGGCCGCCATCGACGACCAGCGCGTGGCCGTTGACGTAGCTTGCCTCATCCGAGGCAAGGAACAGCGCGGCGTTGGCGATTTCGGCGGGTTCTCCGCCGCGTTGGAGCGGATTGAGGTGGCCGAGCCTGTCTTCCTGGCCCTTGGCGCGAGCGCGTTCGTAGATGAATTCGGTCATGCCGGTCTCGATCAGCCCGGGGCAGACGGCGTTGACCCGGACGTTTGACCCGGTGAGCTGCTGCGCGGCCGATTTGACGAGGCTGATAACCCCCGCCTTCGACGCCGAATAGGCTGGACCGCCGGCGCCCGAGCGAAGTCCCGCGACCGACGCGGTGCAGATGATCGAGCCGCCGCCTGCCTCCGCCATATGCGGCGCGGCGTGCTTGATCGCGAGGAACGGGCCGATCAGGTTGACGCGCAGGATCTCGGTCCAGTCATCGACCGATTGTTCGAAGATCGAGGCGAGCCCGCCCGAAATGCCGGCATTCGCGAAAACGATGTGGAGCTTGCCGTGGTCGGCGATCACCTTGTCGACCAGCGCCTTGACCTGCGCGTCATCGCCCGCGTCACAATCGACGTCGGCGCCTTTCAAGTCGGCGCCGATCACGGTCGCGCCTTCGCGGCGGAACAGATCGACCGTGGCCTTGCCGATGCCTGAGCCGGCGCCAGTGACGATGGCGATTTTGCCGTGGAGGCGCATCAGAAACCCGCTCCGAAGGTCGAACCACCGTCGACGACGATCCCTTGCCCGGTGACGAAGCTTGAAGCGTCTGAGGCGAGGAACACCGCGATCCCGGCCAATTCCTCGGGCTCGCCAATCCGCCTGAGCGCGGCGCCGGCGGTAACCCGCTTCAAAGTCTCCGGATTTTCCCACAGCGCCCGGGCGAAGTCGGTGCGGACGAGGCCGGGGGCAATCGCGTTGACGCGGACTCCCTTGGGGCCGAATTCGCTCGCGAGGTTACGGACGAGCTGGAGGTCGGCGGCTTTCGAGATGTTGTAGGCGCCGATCCTGGTCGAGCTGGTAAGCCCGCCGACCGACGAGATGATGATGATCGAGCCCGCGCCGCGTTCGAGCATGGCGGGCGCGGTCATCTGGATAAGCCAGTGATTGGCCAACACATTATTGTCGAAGATCTTGCGGAACTGCTCGTCGGTGATGGTGCCGAGCGGGCCGTAATGGGGGTTCGAGGCGGCGTTGCAGACGAGGATGTCAATCTTCTCGAACATCGCGCTTGCGGCGTCCACCAGAGCCTGAAGCGACTCCTTCGACGAGAGCGAAGCGGCAATCGCAAGTGCACACTCCCTCCCACAGGCTTCATTGATCGCCGCCGCAACCTCGTCGCAGGCACCCTGGTTGCGCGACGAAATCACCACGTTCGCGCCATGCGCCGCCATCCCCTCGGCGATCGCCCGTCCGATGCCGCGCGACGATCCGGTGATGACGGCGGTCTTGCCGGTCAGGTCGAACAGCTGCTTCACGGTTGGACCTCCTCGGGGTATTTGCCGAACTCGTTGCGGGCGATGGCGCGGTTGTGGACCTCGTCGGGGCCGTCGGCGAAGCGCAGCGTGCGGATGCCGGCCCACGACGCGGCGAGCGGAGTGTCCTGGCTGACCCCGGCCCCGCCATAGGACTGGATGGCGTTGTCGATGATCTCGAGCGCCATGCGCGGGGCTTTCACCTTGATCATCGAGATTTCGTTACGCGCGGCCTTGTTGCCGGACTTGTCCATCAGGTCGGCGGCCTTGAGGCACAGCAAGCGCGAGCAGTCGATTTCGATCCGGGCTTCGGCGATGCGCTGCTCCCAGATGCTGTGCTCGCTGAGCTTCTTGCCGAACGCGACGCGCGACTGGAGACGGCGGACCATCAGTTCCAATGCCTCCTCCGCCGCACCAATAGTGCGCATGCAGTGGTGGATGCGGCCCGGCCCCAGACGCCCTTGCGCGATCTCGAACCCCTTGCCCTCGCCGAGCAGCATGTTCGTGGCGGGGATGCGAACGTCCTTGAGCTCGATTTCCATGTGGCCGTGGGGAGCGTCGTCATAGCCGTACACCGACAGGTAGCGCTCGACCTTGAGCCCGGGGGCGTCGAGCGGCACGAGGACCATCGACTGCTGGCGGTAGGTTTTTTCCTCTGGCGCGGTCTTGCCCATCAGGATCGCAACCTTGCACCGCGGATCGCCGGCGCCCGACGACCACCATTTGCGGCCGTTGATGACATAGTCGTCGCCATCGCGATCGATCCGGCACTGGATGTTGGTCGCGTCGGACGAGGCGACGCCGGGTTCGGTCATCAGGAACGCCGAGCGGATTTCGCCGCGCATCAGCGGGGCGAGCCACTGCTCCTTCTGCGCCCGCGTTCCATAGCGGTGGAACACTTCCATGTTGCCGGTATCGGGGGCCGAGCAGTTGAACACTTCGGCCGACCAGATGATGCGGCCCATCTCCTCGGCGCACAGCGCATATTCGAGGTTGGTGAGCTGCTCGCCTTCAAACCCGAAGCTCTCGTCGACATGGGCGAGCGCGGGAGCGGGCGGCATGAACAGGTTCCACAGGCCGGCGTTGCGGGCCAGCGGCTTGAGGTCCTCGATCAGCTGGATCGGCTGCCAGCGGTCGCCCTCGGCAATTTGGCTCTTATAGTCCGCGACTCGGGGGCGGACATGCTCGTCGATGAAGGCGCGGACCCGGTCGCGGAAAAAAGACTGGCGTTCCGTAAGGTCAAAATCCACTGCCATTCCTCTTGCTTGCGTGGCGGCCACGTCTCTTGCAAAGCGGCTAGGACGCAAGCGCAGCGGAGACAAGGGCATGAGCGATCTCGACAGCTTCCGAATCGACACTCGGGCCTGGCTAGACGAGCACTGCCCGCCCGAAATGCGCACGCCGATGCGGTCCGAGAAGGACGCCTGCTGGGGCGGACGCAATTGGGTGTTCCAGTCGCCGGCGCAGGAAGCATGGCTCAAGGCGATGGCGGGCAAGGGCTGGACCGTGCCCGACTGGCCCGTTGCCTATGACGGCGGCGGGCTGAGCGCGGTGCAGTACAAGGTGCTGCGCGAGGAAATGGCGGCGATCGGCGAGCGAAATCCCTTGAACAGCTTCGGCATTTCGATGCTCGGGCCGGCGCTGCTCAAATATGGCACCGAAGCGCAGAAGAAGCGCTTCCTGACCGAGATCGCGCGCGGCGAGATCCGCTGGTGCCAGGGCTATTCGGAGCCCGGCGCGGGGTCGGACCTGGCCGGGCTGCAGACCAGGGCCGAAGATGTTTCTGATCCCGTCGGGGGCGATCACTGGCTGGTCAACGGGCAGAAGGTGTGGACGAGTTATGCCGACCAGGCCGACTGGATCTTCTGCCTGGCGCGGACCTCGACCGAGAGCAAGCATGGCGGGATCAGCTTCCTGCTGTTCGACATGGCGACGCCGGGAGTGTCGACCAGGCCGATCCTGCTGATTTCGGGCAATTCGCCGTTCTGCGAGACTTTCTTCGACGATGTGAAGGTGCCCAAGGACCAGCTCGTCGGCGAGCTAAACAAGGGCTGGGACGTCGCGAAATATCTCCTCGGCCATGAGCGCGAAATGATTTCGGGGATGGGGCTGGGCGGAACAGGCGAGGCGCTGGGCATGACGGTCGGGCGGATCGACGACCCGATCCTGCGCGCCGAAATCGCCCAATTCGACGTCGACGCCCTGGCGTTCGCGGCGATGAGCGAGAATTTCGTCGACCAGGTGAAGCACGGCGAGTCGCATCCGGCGATGCCGAGCATGATGAAATATGCCGGGACCGAGCTCAACAAGGCGCGCCACGAGCTGATCATGGCGGCGGGCGGGTCCGATGCGCTCGAGTGGGACAGCGAGCGGTCGCACGGCGGCAAGCGGCCGCGCGAATGGCTGCGGACCAAGGCCAATTCGATCGAGGGCGGGACGAGCGAAGTCCAGCTCGGTATCGTCGCCAAACATATCCTGCAGCTGCCGGGAGCGTAACGATGCGACTGACCGACGACCAGAAGATGCTTCGGGATACGGCACGGACGTTCATTGCCGATGAGGGGAGCATCTCGAAGCAGCTGCGACACTTGCGTGACACCGGTTGCACGGACGGGTTCGGGCACGGGCTGTGGAAGCAGTTCGCCGAGCTTGGGCTGACCGGGATCTGCATTCCCGAGAGAGCCGGCGGGATGGGCATGGGGGCGGCCGAGGCGGGGCTGGTGCTCGAGGAGATCGGGCGCAACCTGACCCCGTCGCCGTTCCTGACGACGGCCGTGGCGGCGGTGCGTGCGCTGGAAGGCAGCGCGCAGGCGGAACGGTGGTTCCCGGGGATCGTCGCGGGTGACACGGTCGCCGCGCTGGCGATCGACGAAGGCAAGCGGCACGATCCGAACGGCATCACGATGCGCGCCGAGAAGGCGGGTAACGGGTTTACGCTGTCGGGTGCCAAGCAGTTCGTGGTGCATGGCGCGAGCGCCGACCTGATCATCGTCGCTGCGCGGACGGCGGGGTCGGCGGGCGAGGCCGCGGGACTGACGCTGTTCGCGGTCGAGCGTGACGCGGCGGGGATGAGCATCGAGAATGTCGTGCTGGCGGACTCGTCGCATGCCGCGCGGCTCACGTTCGACAAGGTCGCGGTCGATGGCGACGCGGTGATCGGCGAGGTCGATGGCGGGGCAACGGTGCTCGGCCGTGCGCTTGGCGCCGGGCAGGCGGGCGCGGCGGCGGAACTGGTCGGGGTTGCGGCCGGCGCGTCGGCGATGACGCTCGACTATCTCAAGCAGCGCAAGCAGTTCGGCAGACTGATCGGCGAGTTCCAGGCGCTCCAGCATCGCGCCGCGCATTTGTTCGGCGAGATCGAGATCGCGCGCGCGGCGGCGCAGAAGGCGGCGGCGCTGCTCGACGCCGGCGATGCGCGCGCCGAACTGATGGTGTCGGTCGCCAAGGCCAAGGCGGGGCGCGTGGCGGCACTGGCGGTGCAGGAAGGCATTCAGATGCACGGCGGCATCGGCATGACTGACGCCTATGACATCGGCCTCTACATGAAACGCGAAGTGGTGCTCGGCGAACTGTTCGGCAGCCCGCGCTATCACGCCAACCGGGTGGCGGAGCTCAGCGGTTACTAAGGTTCCCGTGGTTGGCGCTCGAGCAGGAAGTTGAGCCTTGCGAGCGCGATCGGGCGGGTCTCGTCGTCCTGCCACGCGCGCACTTCGAGATTGGCGATGCGGCGGCCGAGCCGAATGATTTCAGCGCGGGCGCGGGTCGCCTCGAGCTTGCCGCCGCGCAGGTAATCGACCGTGACGGTGATCGGCTTCATCAGCGTGTCCGGCTCGCCGAGCGCGGCGCGCAGGGCGGAGAAAGCGGCGAATTCGCACAGCCCGGCGATGGCGCCGCCATGGAGGAAGCCGGGACGTCCGAGTACCCCGTCGTGCGCCGGCATCAGCATCAGCGGCGGGCCGCCGCGCGGGTCGGGTTCGGGGCTGAGCTGAAGCAATTTTGCGTAAGGTGGAAGGCCGGTCATCTCGCTGCCCTAGCCGAGCGGCGCGCCGCCGTCAGCTGCGACTTTTGTAACCGCAGATCGCGCCGAGGATGAAGGTCGTGAACATCGCGAGCTGGACGCGGCCGGTGGTATCGTCCCAGCCGAAATAGTCGGAACCCCAGCCGAACAGCGCGATGAACATCGCCGCAGGTATCGCTACCATCATCTCAAGACTCGCCCCCTACACTGGCCCATCGGGCGGGAGGCTAGGGCGAGCAGGGTAAACAAATGGTAAAGCTTGATGCGCGTGCGCGGCGACGCCATAGGGTCGCGCGATGGAATTAGAGCCCGATTCACCTGTCAGGCTCTAGCGAAAGGCATGATCATGAAAGCGCGCGTGTTCGTCACCTTGAAGCCAGGCGTGCTCGACCCGCAGGGCAAGGCGATCCACCATGCCCTCGAAGGGCTCGGGTTTGGCGGGGTGCAGGACGTGCGCGCCGGCAAGCTGATCGAACTCGACCTTGCCGAGGGCACGAGCGAGGCGGACATCGAGGCGATGTGCCGCAAATTGCTCGCCAACACGGTGATCGAGAATTTCCGCATCGAGCAGCTCGCCTCCGCGCCGGGCGCGGCACAGGCATGAGAAGCGCGGTCATCGTCTTTCCCGGGTCGAACTGCGACCGGGATCTCGCGGTGGCGATCGAGGCGGTCACCGGCGCCAGACCGGCGATGCTGTGGCACCGCGAAACCGAGCTTCCCGCCGGGACCGACTTCATCGCCATTCCGGGCGGATTTTCCTACGGTGATTATTTGCGCTCGGGCGCGATGGCGGCACGGTCGCCGGTGATGCGCGCGGTGGCCGACGCGGCGGCGCGCGGGGTGCCGGTGCTCGGCGTGTGCAACGGGTTCCAGGTGCTGACCGAGGCGGGGCTGCTGCCCGGTGTGCTGATGCGCAACGCGGGCTTGAGTTTCATCTGCCGAACGGTGCCGCTGACCGTCGAGAACAGCCAGACGCTGTTTACCCAAGGCTATGCGGCGGGCGAGACGATCCGCGTGCCGATCGCGCATCACGACGGCAATTACCAGGCCGACGCCGCGACGCTCGACCGGCTCGAGGGCGAAGGGCGGGTTGCTTTCCGCTATGCCGAGCCGGTCAATGGGTCGGCGCGCAATATCGCCGGAATCGTCAACGACGCCGGCAACGTGCTCGGGCTGATGCCGCACCCGGAACGCGCGATCGATCCGGTGCATGGCGGGACCGACGGGCGCCGCTTATTCGAAGGCTTGCTCGAAACCGTCGCCTAACCCGCCGCGCTTCGCTACATCCCAACCCACGCGCCCGTAGCTCAGCTGGATAGAGCACGAGACTTCTAATCTTGAGGCCACTGGTTCGAATCCAGTCGGGCGCGCCACAGTTTTTCAATGAGTTAAGCCCTCTTTCGAGGCCGAACTATTTACCGGCTGTTCCGCACTAGCAATCACATAGCAAGCGCGGTGCGCCATTTCGATGACTTTCAACGAAGCTGGCTGTCCTTGCTCCCGCGCCGGTTGATAGCCGAGTGAACCACTCGCTTGTCGCGGATCGCCTGACAGGACACGC
Source organism: Sphingomonas sp. (assembly GCF_025362505.1). Lineage (GTDB taxonomy): Bacteria > Pseudomonadota > Alphaproteobacteria > Sphingomonadales > Sphingomonadaceae > Sphingomicrobium. The sequence goes on from NZ_JANYGG010000134.1 coordinate 9,434, forward strand.
AGGTGCGCGTCCCGGGCAGCGCAGCACGGCGCTTGGCGGGAATGACCTCGCCGCAATCATCGCAGTCGTCAGCCCCCTCGCCAGACTGAAGTCGCGCACGCGCAGCCTCGACCGCGTCTCTGACCGTGTCGTCGATCTGGTCCTGCACCGCTCCGTCCCGCGCCCATCCGCCAGCCATATCCTTTCTCCTCACTCCAGCAACGTCGATCTTTGGATCCCGTTCCGGACAAGATTAACGTGAGCAATGGACGCGGGGAAAGCAGTGGCGAGCACCGGGGACAATTGGGACGAAAGCCCCGGTCCTGATTAAGGCGTTGGAAAGCTTTCGGGTTTAGCTTAAGTTTGGGCGCTACCCCACTGCGCCCCGCGCCGCTGGCTTTCATTGAACGTCCAGCGGCGCAACCTTGCCGCCGCCGCTGCCGTTGGTGCCGATAGGTCGCGTCGAGCGCAGGGCGATGGGGACGAATACCCTGGGAATTATGCGCCGCCAGCCAGTGGGGTTAGCTGCCGGCGGAGTAGATCGCAGACCGACCTTGTCTGCTCAGCCATTATTATGCCGAGGCACAGCGCAGAATTTGTCAGCTAGTCGAGACTGAGGCTTTTTTAACCATTTCCGCCTAGTTGAGCAATTATGAGCTTCTCCAAAAAACTGCTCGCCCCAATGGTGTCGTCCGCAGTCGCACTGATTGTGGTCACCAACTATTGTATTGTGAAGATAGTTGCACACCCGGGTGCATCGACAGCCGAGTTGCTATCGGCGATTTGGCCGATCGCGCTGCCAACAAGCATAACTGTCATACTGGTGATGTCCATACTTTATCAAACGCTGCTCGACGCTGGGGAAGTACTAGAAAATAATCAGCGCGATGCCTTACATTGTGCACAGCATGATGCTCTCACCGGAATAGCCAGTAGGCCACTCCTCGACGAAAGACTGGAGCAGGCAATCCGTCGCTACAGCCGAACAGGCGAAACCTTTGCTGTAATTATGCTGGACCTAGACCATTTTAAGCGTGTCAATGATTTGCTGGGACACCAAATAGGTGACGAGGTACTTAAGGAAGCAGCTAGGAGGCTCGAATCGATCGTGCGGGACACTGACACGGTCGCTAGGTTTGGTGGTGATGAGTTTTTGGTACTTCAAACTAGTCTCGCTAAACCAACCGACGTTCGCCGCCTTTGTTCTCGCATTTGCAAAGAGATGCAGGTGCCATACGGCGTCGCCGGTCGGGAGATGACGCTGCCGGTAAGCGTTGGAGCAGTCGCTGCAAATAAACGGCTAACGACGTCTTGCGATTACATCCGTGCTGCGGATATGGCGCTCTACGATGCGAAAGATAGCGGCAGAAACTGTTACCGTTTTTTCTCAGATAAACTTGACGACCGTCTTAAACGCCGCGATTTTCTCGAAACAGATCTTCGTAAAGCTCTTCAGAGCGGAGATGGACTTGCCGTTCACTTCCAGCCGCAGATAAATGGCAGTGGCAAAATCATTGGAGTTGAAAGCCTCTTTCGTTGGAGCCACCCCACTCTAGGGCAAATAAGAGCCGCCGAGGCCGTCGACGTTGCAGAAGAATCCGGCTTAATTTCCGTATTAGGGGAGTACGTCTTCCGGCAAGCAGCCCGCTTCGCGCGAGTTCACCCGGAACTATCCGTAGCGATCAATCTGTCTCCGGCTCAGTTCGCAAGGACCGGTGAACTAGCAAACGTACTACGGCAAATGGCGCGCGAAGAGGGTGTAAATCCTACGCAGATTGAGCTAGAGATAACCGAGCAATTGTTCATGCACAAAGGTCTGGGCTGCGACGAGCAGATGCGCCGGTTGCGAGCGTATGGATTCCGTCTCGCTCTCGATGACTTTGGTACGGGTTATTCGTCGTTGAGCTACCTGCGACGGTTTCAGGTGGACAGGCTAAAGCTAGATAAGTCTTTCGCTTCATCAGAGGACATCCAGGAAAATATCGCATTTGTACGAGCGGCCGTGACGCTCGCGCATCTGTTTGGTCTGGAGGTTGTTGCAGAAGGTATCGAAACGGAGCTTCAGGAGGCGGTGGCCCTTGAAGCGGGATGCGATGCGCTTCAGGGGTATAGATACGCTGCCGCGATGGAAGAAGGCGAGTTTGACATCTACGCCGGCACAAAGTTGCGATCGGCTGCTTAGAGCCTGATCCGAAATTAAGTTGAGTGGCATCAGCTGGTTAGCTTGACGGCTGACCAGGTCGTTGATTCTGGGGTTTTGCAACAAACTTCCGGAGATCAACGATGTGGACCGATGCCACTCGCGTGCATCATGCGCGAGCCGGGCTGGCTTTGCCAAGCGATTTGACCGATGGCGAATGGGCGGTACTGAAGCCGTTTCTGCCGCCGCCCTCGTTTGTCGGTCGGCCACGCAAGTGGCCCATGCGGCGGATTGTCGAGGCGATCCTCTACCTGCTGCGCGGGGGCCTGCCGTGGCGAATGCTGCCGCCCTGCTTTCCGCCGGTCTCGACGGTGCGCCGCTGGTTCTACCTGTGGCGCGACAACGGGCTGTGGCGGGATCTC
>NZ_JANYGG010000001.1 GCF_025362505.1 Sphingomonas sp.
AAACTGGTGGGCGTGGCAAGGATTGAACTTGCGACCCCTGCGATGTCAACACAGTGCTCTACCACTGAGCTACACGCCCACTGCGGAGCGCCTTTAAGGGGCGGTCGGCGTGCTGGCAAGGCTTGTCGCGTTGCCGTTCGGGTTAAAGTCGGCCGTGCTGGTCCTCGGACTGGAACAGCCGGTCGACCTCGGCCACCAGGTCCTTCAGGTGGAACGGCTTGGACAGCAATTTCGCCTCTGGCGCGGTGCGGCCGCCCTGTAGCGCGACCGCCGCGAAGCCGGTGATGAACATCACGCGGATCGCCGGGTCGATCAGGCTCGCCTTCTGGGCAAGCTCGATCCCGTCCATCTCGGGCATGACGATGTCGGTCAGCAGCAAGTCGAACTTTTCCACCTCGAGCAGCGGGATCGCCTCGGTCCCGCAACCGACCGCGGCGACATCATAACCGACGCGCGTCAGGGCCCGGGCGAGATACTCGCGCATCGACGTATCGTCTTCGGCTAACAGGATCCGGATCATGCATGCCTTTTATGCGCGCAACGTTTAAGAATTTCCAGTCGCGAAAAGCGCTTGCCCCGTTGCGGCACGGTAAGCGGCTGGTTAGGGCGTGGCACTTGGACTCTTCCCTTGCCCCGCCGCTGTTCGTGCCGCCCCGCAACGGCCTGCCGTTGCTGCTGTCGATTCCCCATAGCGGACGCGATTATCCCGAGTGGCTGCTGGCCGAAGCGCGCCACGGCCGCCGCGCACTGGCCAGCCTCGAGGACCCGCTGGTCGACCGGCTGGCGTGGCGCGCGCTCGCCGCCGGGTTCGGCGCGGTTATCGCCCGCGCCCCGCGTGGCGCGATCGACTGCAATCGCTCGATTGATGAACTCGACCCCGCCGCGATCGCGCCCGACCCTGCGACCGGGCGCGGCGCGTCGCCCGTCGGCCCGCGCGCGCAGCACGGGCTCGGTATCATCGCCTCGCGTACCCACCGCCACGGCGCGCTGTGGCGCCGCCCGTTGTCGCTCAAGCGCTTCGCAGCCCGGCGCTCCGCCGCCTATGACAGCTACCACGGGCTGATCAACGCCGAGCTCGCCCGCCTCGCCGAGCGCCACGGCACCGTGCTCCTGCTCGACCTCCACAGCATGCCGCCACGAACGCCGGGCGCGCCCCGGGTTGTGATCGGCAATCGGCACGGCTCAAGCGCGGCGGACTGGCTCGCGGCCGAGGCGGCGGCCATCGCCACGCGCCACGGCTTCCCCGCGGCGCTCAATGACCCCTATGCCGGCGGCCATATCGTCGAGCGTCACGGCCGTCCGCAATCAGGCATCCATGCGCTGCAGGTCGAAATCGACCGCTCCTGCTACCTCGCCAACGACCTGATGAGCGCCGGCAACGGTTTTGATCGTGCCAGCCAGCTGGTGGCGGCACTGGCGTCTGGTTTGGCGGAGGCGATCGCCCGACCCGCGACCGCGATCGCCGCAGAATAAAACCCACAAAAAAGCGGCCACCCCGGGTTACCGGGATGGCCGAAGTTCAGGGAGGAACGCACCGAAGTGCGGCGTCGCGCGCGAGCTTGGGGAAGGGGGATCCCAAAGGGCGCTTGACGCAATTAATAGATGGGGGCGCGCGCGACGGCGGTCAAGTCATAGCGGCGATTAAGTTTCTTGGAACAATTCGGCCTGCGGTGAACCGTCCCGATCGAGCGTCAGGCGTCGGCGAGCTGCGGCTGCGCTTGTGGCTGCGGGATCGGTCCCTTGCCCTGCGCGACCTGGCGACCGAAGATGTCGCGGATCTGTGCCAGGCTGAAGAGGTGCGCGAACAACAGCGGCAGCATGCCGTTCTGGTTCATCTTGCGCAGCTCGTCGCCGCGCATCTCGCGCAGCTTTTCCTCGTCGATCATCTGGAACCCGCGATAGACGAACGGCTGGTCGCTGCCGTCGGGCTGGATCGCGACTTCGCCGTCCATCAGCAGGCCCGACTTGACGAGCTCGGCCATGAACGCCGCGGTGCGCTGGCCGGCGGCTTCGAACTGCTCGCAGAATTCGAGGATGGCCTTGACCTTCTCGCTCGGCTGGGCGCCGTCGAAGATCGGATCGCCGTCAGGGCCGTCACCGATCACGCCCGACGTCGGGTCGACGCACAGCGACAATTCGTCGCTGCCTTCGCTGAGCTGGGCAAGCAGGAACGGATAGCGGCGCAGATAGGCCGGAAGATAGACCGGTTCGGTCAGCATGCCCTTCTCGTCAAGGAAGGTGTTGACCCCCTCGTTGAGCCCCATCAGCGCCAGCGGCACCGGGTTCTCACCGACCGAAAATACGATCGGATAGGTCCGCTGGAGCAGCGAGAACTCGTCGACCGTGACCGGGATGGCATGCGCCGACGCGATGTGCGGGGCGCTGTCGATCGCCACCAGGCGCTTGTCGCCATGCTGCTGCTGATTGATCGGCTCGAGCGCATTGTAGAGCAGGGGCAGTGCGTTGTTGTTGGGCGCTTGGCTCGCCATGATCATGTCTCCTGGAGCGGACGGCGAAGAGGCATGACACGGGGCCACGGTCGCTCGCCAAAAAAGTCTCGACGCCATTAGTAGGGGCTCCGGTCCAGCGCAAGCGCGGACCGACCAACACCATCCTAGCGGCGGCCCAGCGCGGAGATCGCCTGGTCGACCAGCGCCTTGTCCGAACCGGCATCGTGGCGCTCGGCGATCAGCCTGGTCGCGGCGGCGGCGGCGGCGCGCGCGGTGGTCGCGCGGAGCTCGGCGATCGCCGACCGCTCCTCGGCCGCGATTTTGTCCACGGCCATCTTGCGGCGGCGCTCGATCAGGCTTTCGGCGTCCGCCTTGGCCTTGGCGACGATCGCCTCGGCCTCATGATGAGCGCGGTCGAGGATCGCCGCGGCGTCGCCCTCCGCGGCCTTGGCCTTGGCTTCATATTCGGCCTTGAGCGCCTCGGCGTCCTTGCGCAGCGCTTCGGCCTCGGCGAGCTGCTCGCGAATCTCCACGATCTTGGCGTCGAGCGCCTTGCCGATCGCCCCGGGCACCTTCTTCCAGATCGCCAGCGCGAACACGAACAGCATGGCGATCGCAACCCACGCACCGGGGCCGAACGTCAGCGCCGTCGGCTCCTGCTCGGCGGTCGATGACGCTTCTGTATGAGCGATGCTTTGGGTGACTTCAGCCATGGAACGACGCCTTCACTGCCTCGACCGCCTGCGCCTTGCTGACAGTCACGCCGGCAAGCTTGCCGGCGATGTCCTGCGCCAGTTCAGCCGCGGTTGCCTGGATGCCGGCCGCCGCCGCCGCGCGGCTCGCGCGGATTCGCCCCTCGTCCTCGGCGGACGTCGCCGCGATGGCCTCGCCGGCTTCGCTGACCCGTTTTTCAGCGGCGATGGCGGCCTTCCGCTTGACGGCGGCGGTTCGCGTCGCCGCTTCTAACCGGCTTTCGTCCATCCGCGCCCGATAGGCATTCTCGATCGCATCGGCCTCGGTCCGCGCCCGGTCGGCCGCGGCAAGGTTGTCGGCGATATGCTTGTCACGGGCGTCGACGGTCGACTGGATCTTCGGCACCATGTTCCGCCCGATGGCGAAATAGATGAAGCCGAGCACCAGCAGCAGCCAGAACAGCTGTGACAGGACGACGTCGGAGAGCTGGGATAATTGGGGCATACGGCCTCTCCGCGGCGGGGATCAGCCCGCCGCCGATTCTTAACGCGCGTAGAGGATAATCATGGCGACGGCGAACGCCATCAGGCCAAGCAGCTCCGCCGCGGCGAAACCGAAGATCAGGCGCGGGAACTGGCCGTCGGCCGCAGCCGGGTTGCGCAGCGCGCCCTGCAGGAACGAACCGAACACGATGCCGACGCCGGCGGCGGCGGCACCGACGCCAATGGCGGCCAGACCGGCGCCGATAACCTGGGCTGAAGCGAGATCCATGCTAGTACTCCTTGGGAAAAGTTGAACGATTAGTGAAGCCAAAAACTAGTGAAGCCAAAAACTAGTGAAGGTTAACCGCGTCACTGATGTACAGCGACGTCAGCAGCGCAAAGACATAGGCCTGGATCGCGCCGACCAGCAGCTCGAGCGCGTTGATGAAGGCGACGAACAGGAAGCACAGCACCGACACGACATAGCCGGTGCCGCCGGCATTCAGCCCCTGGACGATAAAATTGCCGAAGACGTCGAGCAGCACGTGGCCCGCGAACATCGCGATGAACGGCCTCAGGCCAAGGCTGAACGGGCGCACGGCGAAACTGAGCAGCTCGATCGGCGCGATCAGCAGCTTCAAGGCGAACGGCATCCCCTTGGGCCAGAACAGCGACAGGAAATGCAGGCCATGCTTGTAGAAGCCGACGCCCAGCACGATCGCGAAGCTGATGATCGACATCGCCCCGGTGACGGTGAACTGGCTGGTGACGGTGAACGGATGCCCGCCCGGCACCACCGCGAACGGCATTGCGCCCAGGATATTGGCGAACAGCATGAAGATGAAGGCGGTGAACACCCACGGCAGGTAGCGGCGGCTTTCCGGCCCGATGCTGGTCGAGACCATCGAATCGACGAAGCCGACGATTCCCTCCGCCGCGACCTGCCAGCGGCCGGGCACGAGCTGCCGCTTCATCCCCAGCACCATGAAGCCGGTGATCAGCGCGACCAGGATCAGCATCCACAATGTGCTGTTGGTGAACAGAAACGGGCTGCCCAGATTCCCCGCAATCGGGTGAATCTGAAACTGGCTCATCGGGTCGATCTTCACTTGCGCCGCCAAAGTCTACTTCCTTGCGTCCTGATCCGGACGTTGTTTCGAAATTCGTATCATGTCGAGCACCGCGCCGGCGAACCCGGCGAACATCAGGCCCAGCATGACCCACGGTGCCGTCCCAGCCAGACGATCGATCAGCCAGCCGATCAGTGCGCCGCCAAGCGGCATGCCGACCAGACCTTGCAAGGCGCGAGCACTGGTCGAGCGAACCCCCGCCAGCGCATCGACCGGCGGCCGCCGCTCGTCCTCGACCCGCTCGGCCCGGCGCAACCGCTCGTCGAGCGATGTCAGCCGGGCATCCTGGGAAGAGGTCGGTCCCTGACCGCTCTCGTCCTCTGCCATGACCCTTCACTCCCGATGTGCGCGGCGAAGCGTCGAAAAAACGCCCGCTCGCGAAAGGCAAGGAACATGGCGGAAGCAAGCTCCCGCCAAGGCGCCGTCCCTTTAGAAAGCGGGGTGCGGAGTGTCAACTTGTCGCGTGGATCACTCTCCCCGTCATCTCCGGTGACGATTGCTCAGCGGCAGTAATCCGGCACCGGAGCCGCCTGACCCGCCCGACGCACTCGCCACACATTATCGCTCAGCGCATAGCGTTCCCCCACCCCGACCGTGCCGAGGAGCTGGCAGGCGGCGGTGATACCGACTTCCTGCAACGGGACGCCGCGACGGCCCGCAAGGTCGGCGAACAGCGCGCGGCGGCGAATGTTGATCGCCTGCACCTGCTGGCGGAGCAGCGGCGATCCATCGATCGCAACGCCGAGGTAGCCGTCGTACCGCTCGCCGACGATGCCCGCGGCCCGCGCCCGCGCCACCGCGCTCGCCGCCGTCTCGGCTTGCCCCGGCGCGGCAATCAGCACCGCCGCCGCCGCCGCCAGCAACAGCGCCCGCTTCATCGCGGCGTCGGCTTCTTGTCGAGCGTCGATGGAGCGGCCTGCGGGAAGGCCTCGGGGTTGGACTTGATCAGCGCATCGACGTCGCGCTGGAGCCGCACCACCACCTCCTGCTTGATGTCGACATTGAGGTTGATCTCGATCGGCTTCTCGGGCGTCTTGACCGAGATACAGCCGCCAATCGTGGGTAGCAGCAGCGCCAACGCGGTGCCGCGTCGCAAAGTTCGCATCATCTTGCTCCTCATCGTCATCATTCGGGTTTTTTCGTCACGGTGACCTGGTCCTTGACCGGGGTCTGGGTCTGCTTCTGGCTTTCGTCCATGCGGATCTCGATCGCCGAATCGGGCAGGTTGGCGATCGACGTCGGAAGTGCGTCGTGGATCGTCGTGCGCGGATCCGTGAAGCTTTTTGCGGTCCCGATCAGCGCGCGGAAGGGCCCCTTGATCGACACGTTGAACTTGAAAGGCACCTTCTTCAGCACGTTGCGGATAAGCCGCTGGGTCTTGTTGTTGCCGAGCGCGACGTCGTCGATCGTCAGCGTGGTGGCAAATTCGCCGGCAAGGTCGCCGTCGAGCCGCACGATCATGGTCTTGAACCTCAGGTCGCGCAGCGCATTGAACGCGATCCCGCCGAACAGCCCGAGGTTCGCCTTGTTGACCACGCCATTGTAGCGCAGCGCACCACCTGGCGCACGGTTGTCGAGCCGCCCGCCGACGATCCGTCCGCCGCTATCGTCGAAGATCATCGGCAGCACTCCGTCGAAAATCCCGTCGGCCGAAATCTCCTTGAAGCCGAACGTGTCGATCAGCATGTGCGCATCGAGCCCGTCGACCGCGAAGGTCAGGCGCTTGGGGGTCGGCTTGCCGAAGTTGAGGATCGTCTCGCGCAGCACCAGCCGCCCGCCCATGAACGGCCAGTCGCCCTGCTCGATTTTCACCAGCTGCCCGGGCAGCAACTGCAAGCGCAGCGTGCCATTTTCGACCAGGATACCCGGATTGACGGTGGCCAGCGTGATCGTCTGGCCAGGCGCGCTTTCGAGCCCGAGCAGGTCGGTGAAATGGATGCTCCCGCGGATCCCGGTGACCGGGCCGAACGCGGCGGCAAGGTCGGTCCCGTCGGTCGCGAAATCCCCTGTCGAGGTGACCTTCGTTCCCGACCAGTTGATCAGCCCGCGCCCGCGCACCGTCCCGTCGACCAGCGCGATCACGCCTTCGGTCACCGGGGTGAGGTTGTCGGGCTGGAGCCCCGCCTGCGCAAATCGGATAGCTGGCACGTCGAGTACCGCCTCGCCCGCGCCCGACGACAGCCGATGGAAGATGGTGACATCGGTTACCGCCGTCCCGGTTCCCGGGTGCCGCAACGTGCCGGTGGTGCGGATCGTATCGCCAGCCAGGGAGAAATGGACATTGTTCGTCGCGAGCGGATTGAATTTCGCTTTCTCCGAGCGATCCGACACGGTCAGCGCGCCATCGACCGTCAGCGCCTTGGCGTAGGTCCAGCGGCCGCGCGCGTCGCTCATCAGCAGCGGCACCTTGCCGATGATCCCGCTCCCCCCGGCAAACGTCCCCGCGAGTCCCTTCGCGTTAAATCTCCCGTCGAGTTGTTTCGCCTCAAGGATCACCGGCGCCTCGGGATTGCCCAGCCGCATCCCGAGCCCGCTCGCATCGAACCGGTCGACGCCGAGCAACCGCGCGCGGGCCGCAGCGATCCGCACCGGATCCGACCCAAGCTGGCCGGCCAGTTGCACCTTCTGCGTCACCGCGCCGAGCACGAGCGGCCCGCCCGGGCGATGTGCAACGATCGCGTCACCCAGCGGACAGATCGGCAGCCGCGCCGGCCCGAGCCGCATCGCGCCAAGGCTGAGCGACTGGAACCGCGTGTCGAGGCAGGCGTGCCCGAACGACATCCCCGCCGGTCCGCCGAGCCGACCCTCGATCGGCACCCTGAGCCCGGTCACGAACCCACCCGAGAAAGGCCCGTCGAGCAGTGCGGTGGTGGTCACCTGCGTCGTCCCATCGCGCGACACGGCGAATCGAACCGGGTCGAGCGCCAGCCGGTTCCGGCCCGCGGCATAGGGCGCGAACCGCGCCTCGCCCGAGGTCGGCGCCAGGTTGCGCGGCTGGCGCAGGTCGATCCGGCCGGTAGGCAGCCCGCCGCCCTGCGTCTCGATCAGGCTGTCGATCCGGATACGCCCGGTCGGCCAGTAATAGGTCACCCCGTCACGACCGGCGACGCGGATTCGTGCGCCGTTCGGCCCCGCCACCTCGGCACGCTCGATCCGCACCGCACCGCCGCCGGCGAAGTTGACGAGCCGCAGCGAGCCTTTCGCGTCGAACCCGCTGACGGTGCGCTGCACCGCCTGGCCGATGGCGGTCGAGATCGGCCCGATCGGGGTCTTGGCGGCGGCGGCGAGCGGCCCGGTGATCGAAGCGACCATCGACGCGGGCAGCGCGGCGCGGGTCGCGTCATAATCGGCGACCAGCGCGATCTCGCCCTTGGCGGCGTCGAGCATGTAGCGGCCCTTCAACCGCGTCGCATCGGCCACGATCGACGCCAGCCGGGCCTTCTGCGCGGCGAGGTTGATACCGCCGCTGACCCTGGTCGGCGTACCCTTGAAACCAATGTTGGCGACCAGCTTGGCCAGCCCATTCGCACCCGCCACCAGCCCCGGCGTCGACAGCCGTCCGGTGCCGTCGAAACTGCCGAAACTCTCGGAAAAATCGCTGTCGAGCTCGAGCCGCGGTTGCGCGATCGCGAGGTGGCTCGGCGCGCAGGCGAAATATTGTGCGGTCAGCGGCCCGGTGACGTGCGGTCGCCGCGCGGTGATCGACACCGCCACCTCGGCCCTGAGCGCGGTCAGCTCGCACTTGCCCGGCACCAGCCGGGGACTGGCGACCGCCAGCCGGCCCTTGAACCCGCCCGTGAGATTGCCCTGCCCCGCCACCGCGAACCCGACCGGGCCGAAGGGTGTCACCAGCGCGATCGTCGAATCGGCGATATCGACCGCGATGTCGGGGAATTTGAACGGGGTCTTCGTATCCTTCGGCTTGGGCAACAGCCGATCGAGCTCGCCCCAGCTGACCTTGCCGCCGGTCAGTTTCCCTCGCAACCGCACCCCGCGCGCGACGATCCGATACACTTCCACGCTGCCGTTAAGTAATATCCGCATCTCGACCTGGGCCGTCTTCGCGGTTAGGTCCGGTCGCGCCGGATTGCCGATGACGAGATTGCTGATGCGTTGCGTCCGGAGCCCGATACGGTCGAGATGATAGGTCGCGTGCACCCCGCGCCGCGCCAGCTCCTTGGCCATGACGTTGTTGGCGACCGGCTTGCGCGCCAGCCACAGGATGAACAGCGCGACCAGGATGATGCCGAAAATTCCGGCGACGAACAGCCCGAGCGCACGCCCGACGCGTCTCCGGCGCACGAATACCGGTTCGTGCGCTATCCCTTCATTTTTACCGTCGCGCACGCTCATCCGTTCCTAAACCCCATCGGGCGTCCACCGTTCCGTGGACGACATGAACCGTGGCTGGCAAGCGGCCTGTGCTTTGCGGGATTTGATCCGAATGGCTGACGACGAGACGGGTTCCCCGCCAAGCCCGCCCGATGCCAACGGCGGCCACCGCGCGCGGCTTCGCCAGCGCCTGTTCGACGGCGGCGGCAAGGCGCTGCTCGATCATGAACTCGTCGAATATCTCCTCGCGCTTGCCGTCCCTCGCCGCGACACCAAGCCGCTGGCGAAAAAGCTCATCGCGCAATTCGGCGGGATCGGACCCTTGCTCGGCGCCGATGCCGGCACGCTCCGCCGCGAGGGCCTCGGCGACGGGATCATCGGCGCGCTCAAGATCGCCGAGGCTACGGCCCTGCGCCTGCTCGAGACCCGCATCGAAGGCCGCCCCCTGCTGTCGAGCTGGGAGGCGCTCGGCGATTATCTCCAGGCGGCGATGGGCCACGCCGCGATCGAGGAGGTCCGCGTCCTGTTCCTCAACGCGAAAAACATGCTGATCGCCAACGAATGCCTGTGGACCGGCTCGGTCGACGAAGCCTCGGTCCACGTCCGCGAAATCATCGCCCGCGCCATCACGCTCGGCGCCACCGCGCTGATCATCGTCCACAACCACCCGAGCGGCGACCCCGCCCCCAGCCGCCAGGACATCATCCTGACCAAGGAACTGATCGACGCCGGTCGCCACATGAAGATCGCGGTCCACGACCATGTCATCGTCGGCGCGCAAGGCCGGTCGAGCATGCGGGCGATGGGGTTGATCTAGGCGCCGGCCAATGGGGAACGACCGCTTCCGACCCAAAGCGGACATTCAATGGCAAGCTCAACCGAGCATGTAGCCGACATCGGAGGCCGCTGAGGGATAGGCGAACATGGTGTCGCGAAGGGCTTTGGCGGTAAGGCCGTTTCGTGTCGCCAGAGCAAACAGATTGATGACCTCGTCCGCGCTGGGCCCGACGAGATGCGCGCCGAGGATCAGGTCGCTATCCTGGTCGATGAGCAATTTGTAACCATAGACGGCTTCGTTGAGACGCCGGGCAGCGAACCATTTGGGGACCGACGCGGCGTTTACCCTGAACCGAAGTCCTTTTGCATTGGCATCGGCTTCGGTCAGTCCGACCGCGGCGATTGGCGGCACGGTGAAGGCGACACTGGGCACGCCGCGATAATCGGGGCTGGCGTCTGCTGCGTCGAGCATGTTCGCACTAACGATTTTCGCGTCGTGGCTCGAAACCGGGGTAAGAGGCGGTCCGCTCGCCGCCGCGTCGCCTGCGGCGTAGACGCGCGGATTGGATACGCTTTGCAGGCCGTTGGTCAATTGAAGGCGCCCCTGATCGACCGCGACATCGCCTGCCGCGAGGTCGAGTGTCGCGAGTTCCGGACTCCGCCCGGCGGCGTGAATGACGAGGTCGGCGGTGACATCGATCTGCGCGCCGTTCGCCGACGCTGCGCCAACCGTAAGCCCTTCGCCGGTGCGCGTGACGCTGTTGGCGGTGACACCGGTGTGGACCGTGATTCCAAGCGCATCGAATGACGGCGTCAGCCACCCGACGACGTCTCCGTCAAACCGGGGCAGCAGCCGCGCGCCTCGCTGAAGGATCGTGACTTGCGCCCCCGCCCGCGCGGCAAGGTGTGAGAATTCCGCGGCGATGTACCCGCCTCCGATCAAAACTATGCGGCGCGGTAGGGTTTCGAGTTCAAGAAAGTCGTCGCTGGTCGACACCAGCTCCTCGCCGGGAATGCCCAGCGGAACCGGACTGGCGCCGGTCGCAATCAGGATGTGACGACCGACAAGCTCGCACCCTGCGACTTGTATCCGGTCGGGAGCGCTGAACCGGGCAAGCCCGTGATAGGCGGCCACCCCGATATCGGCATAGTGCCCGGCCTGTTTCGCCGGGATCAGATCGGTGAAGCTTCGTTTGAACGCCATCAGCGCAGGCCAGTCGATGCGCAACTCGCCTTCGACACCGTGCGAGCGCATGCGGCGCGCGGCATCCAACGCTTCCTCGCCGCTGACCATCATCTTTTTCGGGTCGCAGCCGCGCAGTGCGCACGTCCCCCCGAACGGACGGTGATCGATCACGGCGACTCGCCAGCCGCGTTCGCGAACGCGCGCAATCGCAACCTGAGCGGCAGTGCCCGAGCCGATCACGATCAGGTCGAAGGACTCGCTCATGTTGGATTCCTTGCGATGCGATGGATCATCAGCAGCACGCCGCGCCCGAGGCATCAGCCTGGATCGGTGGGCAGGGCACGCTGCCGAAGGAGCAGAAGACGCAGCAATGACCCTTGTTGGGGCGGAGCAGGACGCCGCAGCCGGTGCAGTCGTAAAAGAACTGGCAGGCGTCGGTCAGCATGGTTTCGGTCGCCGAATGCCCGCACTTGGGGCAGGTGATCGTTGATTGCAGGACGGGTGCCGCGTTAGGCATAGAGATAGCCCGCGACCAGCAGGACAATGCCAAGGCTCAGGCCGACGAGCGTCAGGACACGCACGGCCGGTGGCGTGCGCACCCCGTTCGGCCCGCAAGTCGCGGCGTAACGCTGTTGGCGCCACAACAGGAACGCCCCTCCGGCGAGAGCCAGCGCAGCGACCACCAGAAGCGCGGACCGGATCGGCGCGGCAACCGATGCGATTCCCCCTAGCCAGGCGGTGCCGAGCCCGAGGCTAATCATGAGCAAAGGAAGCGCGCAGCAGGCGGCGACGCCGAACGCGGCAGCGAGTCCGCCAAGCGTCAGAAGCGCCGAGCCGGACCCGTTGAGCGGCGCGGTTGGCGGACCTGCATCCACGGATGAGATTTCGGTCATGGGAACTCCTTGAGATCGTTCACCTAGTCTTTTACCGTCTGTAGCAGCTACAGACTCAAGCGATTTTTTCGGGAAAGAAAATCGATGTCATTACCGTTCCTGACCATAGGCCAATTGGCTCAGCGCACCGGAGCGAACATCGAGACGATCCGCTATTATGAACGGATCGGCTTGCTCCCGGTGGCGCTTCGAAAAGGCCGCTACCGCTCCTACGACGTGACAGATGCCGCGCGTCTCGGATTTGTCCGCCGATCGCGCGAACTTGGCTTCTCGATCAAGGAGGTTCGCGCTCTGCTCGAACTTGCCGCTGGGGGTCACGAAAGTTGCGCCGAAGCCCGCGACCTCGCCGCCGTCCACCTGCACGACGTGCGGTCACGCATTGCTGATCTCCGCCGGATGGAGCGCACGCTGGCGGCGACCGTTCGCGCTTGCGACGCGGGGGCGGACGCAAGATGCCCTCTCATCGACGCCTTAGAGGGCAATTAAGGCTCGGCCCTTCTAGTGTCCGCATTCCACCCCTTGCGGACATTGTCGAATTTTCTGTCCTACAGCACCTCGATTGTGAGACACATTCGCACCGAGAGTCGTTCGCGGTCGCTCTTTATTCTTCCCGGGAATTCCCCTTGCCGCATACCCCCGTCAGCGCGAACATTGTGAACGTTCGCGGGGCCCGGCCGACCTGTTGGACAGGCGACGAGAGGCTGACTTTAGACTGACCTTCCCGACTCCGCCCGAATTGAACCGCGCTCGCCCCCCTGCTAGGCGCGAGTGATGATCCCTCGCTATTCCCGCCCCGCCATGACCGCCATCTGGTCACCCGAAAACCGCTATCGCATCTGGTTCGCGATCGAGGTGTTCGCCGCCGAGGCGATGGGCGAGATCGGGACGATCCCGGCGGAGGACGCGCGCACCATCCGCGCCGCTTACGACGCCAATGTGCTGGGCGAGATTGACGTCCCCGCGATCGACGCGATCGAGGCCGTGACGAAGCATGACGTGATCGCCTTCCTCACTTGGGCGGGCGAGAAGATGGGGCCGGAGTCGCGCTGGCTCCACCAGGGGATGACCTCGTCCGACGTGCTCGACACCAGCCTGTCGGTCCAGCTCACGCAAGCCGCCGACATCCTGCTGGCCGACCTCGACGAGTTGCTGACGGTGCTCAAGCGCCGCGCCTACGAGCACAAGCTGACCCCGACGATCGGCCGTAGCCACGGCATCCACGCCGAACCGGTCACCTTCGGCCTCAAGCTTGCGCAGGCCCATGCCGAATTCGCCCGCAACCGCGAGCGGCTGGCGGCGGCGCGCAAGGACATCGCGACCTGCGCCATCTCGGGCGCGGTCGGGACCTTCGCCAACGTCGACCCGCGTATCGAGGAGCATGTCGCGAACGAACTCGGCCTCGCGATCGAGCCGACCAGCACGCAGGTCATTCCGCGTGATCGCCACGCCATGTTCTTCGCGACGCTGGGCGTGATCGCCTCGTCGGTCGAACGGCTCGCGGTCGAGATCCGCCACCTTCAGCGCACCGAAGTGCTCGAGGTCGAGGAGTATTTCGCGCCCGGCCAGAAGGGCTCGTCGGCGATGCCGCACAAGCGCAACCCGGTACTGACCGAGAACCTCACCGGCCTCGCCCGCGTCGTTCGTTCGGCGGTTGTCCCGGCGATGGAGAATGTCGCGCTGTGGCACGAGCGCGACATCTCGCACTCGTCGGTCGAGCGGTTCATCGGCCCCGACGCGACGGTCACGCTCGACTTCGCGCTTGCCCGACTGACCGGCGTCGTCGATAAATTGCTCGTCTATCCCGACCGGATGCAGAAGAACATGGATCGAATGGGTGGTCTCATTCATTCCCAGCGAGTGCTCCTCGCATTGACCCAGGCCGGCCTCAGCCGCGAAGACAGCTACGCCCTCGTCCAGCGCAACGCGATGAAGGTGTGGCAGGCCGACGGCCAGCTGTCGCTGCTACAATTGCTGAAGGACGACCCCGAGGTCACCAGCCGTATCGCCCCCGACCAGCTCGAGTTGCTGTTCGACCTCGGCTATCATCTCAAACGCATCGACCTGATCTTCGACCGGGTGTTCGGCGTGGACGGAAGCCCGACATCTTGACCACCTGCGCCGCTTGATCGCCCGCGCCGCGCTCAAGGCCGCGACCCGCGACGCCCATGAGCGCGTCGACGCGGCGTTCGGCGCGCACGACCTTGCGACCCGCGCCGGCTACGCGCGCTTCCTCCTCGGCCAGGCCGCTGCCCTCGCCCCGATCGAGCAAGCCCTGACTGAAGCCGGCGCCGCGCTGCTCATCGAGGCGTGGCACGATCACCGCCGCGCACCGCTCCTCACCGCCGATCTCGCCGCGCTCGGCCTCGCCTCACCATCTCCCGTCCCCGCCCCGCGCTTCGCCGACGAAGCCGAACTGGCCGGCGGCCTCTACGTTCTCGAAGGATCGCGCATGGGCGGGGCGATGCTCCGTCGCGCGGTCCCCGATTGCTTCCCTTCGGCCTTCCTTTCGGCCCGACAGCACCCCGGCCGCTGGACTCGATTTGCTGCGAGCCTCGACACCTTGCTTTATTCGCCGCAACGTCGGGACGCCGCGGTCGGTGCGGCGTCGCGGGTCTTCACCTGCTTCGAGCAGGCCGCGAGACAGGTGGTGGAAGCGTGAACAAGACCTGGCCCGACCCGGTAGACCTGACCAATTGCGACCGGGAACCGATTCACCTGCTCGGCGCGATCCAGCCGATCGGCTTCCTCATTGCGCTGTCGAGCGACTGGATGATCAGCCGCGTCTCGGCCAACGTCGAGCAGTTCGTCGGCAAGCCGCCCGCCGACCTCATTGGCCACCACATCAACACCGTGTTCGACCCCGATGCGGTCCACTCGCTGCGCAACCGCCTCGCGCTGCTGCGCGGCCCCGATGCGCTCGAGCGGATGTTCCGCTGCGACCTCATCGGTAACGGACGGATGTTCGATATCGCCCTCCACATGGTTGATGGACGCGTGGTGGTGGAGGGAGAGCCCTCGGCCGATCAGCAGTACGGCGATGCAACCGGCACCGTCCGGGGAATGATCTCGCGGCTCGATCAGTCGCGCGACATGCCAGCCTTCTTCAACGAAGGCGCGCGCCAGATCCGCGCCCTGATCGGTTTCGACCGGGTGATGGTCTACCGTTTCGACAAAGACGGCTCGGGCGAAGTCGTCGCCGAAAGCGCAAAGAGCGGCATCGGCTCTTTCCTCGGGCTCCACTATCCGCCGACCGACATCCCGAAACAGGCGCGCGAGCTCTACAAGCGCAGCCTGCTGCGCGTGATCACCGACATCGACGCCCAACCGGTTCCGATCGTCCCCGCGCTCGACGAGCATGGCAAGCCGCTCGACCTGTCGTTGTCGGTCCTTCGCTCGGTGTCGCCGATCCACATCGAATATCTGCGTAACATGGGCGTGCGCGCGTCGATGTCGATCTCGATCATTGTCGAGGGCGAGTTCTGGGGCCTGGTCGCCTGCCATCACCACAGTCCGCGCTGCCCCAGCTTCGAGCGACGCTCGGTCGCCGAACTGTTCGCGCAGATGCTCGCGATGCGCATCGAAACCCGCGAACGCAAAGAGATGGTCGAATATGAGCACAGAGCGCGCGAGATCTCCGATCAGCTATTGGGCGCGGTCGCGTCGGACGAGACGCTGCTCAGAAATCCTGACTGGCTGTTCGACATCATCAGTCGCGCTATCCCGGCGAACGGCGTCGCGGTGGCGATCAACGGCAGCTACGCCCTGTCTGGCCATACCCCCGATACGCAGGGTTTCGAGCGGATCGTCAAGGCGCTCAACGGTGCCACCGCGTCGCGCGTGTTCGCTACCGACCGGATCTCACAGCTCGTTCCGGAAGCGATCGAGCACGCCAGTCTCGCCGCTGGGATGCTGGCTATCCCGATCTCGCGCACCCCGCGCGATTATGTCGTGCTGTTCCGCTCGGAAATACTGCACACGGTGCGCTGGGCGGGCGATCCGCACAAGCCGGTGGAATATGGCCCCAACGGACCGCGTCTGACCCCACGCAAGAGCTTCGCCGAATGGAAGGAACTGGTCGAGGGTCAGGCGCTGCCGTTCACCCCGTCCGAATTGCGCGTCGCGGAGACGCTCCGCTCGACGCTGGTCGAAGTGGCGCTGCGCATGTCCAGCGTTGCTTCAGAGGAGCGTCGCCAGGCCGCCAGCCGGCAGGAATTGCTGATCGCGGAACTCAACCACCGCGTTCGCAACATTCTCAGCCTGATCCGCGGCATGATCCGCCAGTCCAAACCCCCCGAGGGCACCACCCTCGACGAGTTCGTCACGATGATCGACGGGCGCGTCCACGCGCTCGCCCGTGCTCACAACCAGATCACCGACGACAATTGGGGGCCCGCGCCGCTCCAGGCGCTGATCGACGCCGAGGCCGACGCCTTCCTCAATAACAAGCGCAGGCGGGTCTTCACCGAAGGCGACAATGTCCTGCTCAACCCGCAGGCCTTCTCCACCCTGGCGCTCGTGATCCATGAGCTCGTCACCAATTCGACCAAGTACGGCAGCCTGTCAGCTCGGGGACAGGTCGCGATCCGCTGGCACTTCAATCCTGACGGCGATCTGGCATTGCGCTGGACCGAAAGCGGCGGTCCGCCGGTCAAGCCGCCGACTCGCCAGGGCTTCGGCACGACGATTATCGAACATAGCGTGCCCTACGATCTGGGCGGGTCCGCGACGCTCGATTATGCACCAGACGGCTTCACGGCCTCCTTCACCATCCCTCCGCGACACCTCGCGAAGCCGAGCGAGGTGCGTGACAAGCCAGCCAAGATCGAGCCGCATCACGAGCAGGCGGTGGCGGTGAGCGGCCACATGTTGAACGGGCTCGATGTCCTGTTGATCGAGGACAGCCTGATCATCGCGCTCGACGTCGAGGACATCTTGCGACGGCTCGGCGCCCGCGATGTGGTCACCGACGGCAACGTCAGCGACGCGCTCCAGCGCATCGATACATCGCGGCCCGATATCGCGATCCTCGACATCAACCTTGGCGATCACAACAGCTTCGACATTGCCGACCGGCTGGCGGCTATCGGCGTGCCGTTCATGTTCGCTACGGGCTACGGCGAGCAGATGGTCCTGCCCGAGAAACACCGTGCGCGGATCGTGCTGCAGAAGCCCTACACCATCGCCTCACTCGCCCGGCGACTGCCCGAGCTGGTGGCAATGATCGAAGCTTAGCTTCCGCCGGGACGACGACCGTTCCCGATCCTAACTCCCGAAATATTCCTTGACCCGCCCGAAGAAGCTGCGGCTCGCGGGGCATTCGTCGCCGGTCTCGGTGCTCCGGAACTGCTCGAGGATCGCGCGCTGCTCCTTCGACATTTTGGTCGGCGTCTCGACCAGAATGCGCGTGACAAGGTCGCCCCGCCCGCGCGCATTGAGCACGCTCATCCCCGCGCCGCGCTGGCGCAGCGTCTCGCCCGACTGGATTCCGGCCGGGATCCTGATCTCGATCCGCGCGCCATCGACCCCGGGCACCTCGATCGTCCCGCCGAGCGCCGCCGTGGTGAAACTGATCGGACACTCAGCAACCAGTGTAGTTCCTTCTCGGGTGAAGTAGGCGTGCCGTTTCATGTGGACGAACAGGTATAGATCGCCCGACGCGGCGTTTCTCATCCCCGCCTCGCCCTCGCCGCCAACGCGGATACGCGTCCCGTCATCGACCCCGGCGGGGACGTTGACCGAAATCTTGCGCTGCTTCAGCGCGCGGCCTTCGCCGCCGCACGCCATGCACGGATCGGCAACCACCGCGCCCGACCCCTGGCAGGTCGGGCAGCCGCGCTCTACTACAAAGAAGCCCTGCTGCGCTCGGACCTTGCCCGCGCCGCCGCAGGTCTGGCACGTCGCCGCCTGCGCGTGGCCCTTCGACCCGCGCCCGGCGCACGGCTCGCATTTCGCCAGCGCCTCGATCGTCAACGTCTTCTCGACCCCGGCGAACGCTTCCTCCAGCCCCAACTCGAGGTCATAGCGCAGGTCAGCGCCGCGCGCCGCATTGGCTCGCTGCGCGCGCGGATCGGTGAACTCGCCGAAGATCGACGAGAAAATGTCGGAGAAGCCCTCGAACCCGGCAGCGCCGCCACCGAACCCGCCGGCCCCGGCGCCGCCGTTCTGGAACGCGGCATGGCCGAACCGGTCATAGGCGGCGCGCTTCTGCGGATCCTTGAGGCAGTCGTACGCCTCGCTGATTGCCTTGAACCGCGCTTCCTTGTCGGTGCAGCCGCCGTGGCGGTCGGGATGGCATTCCATCGCGAGGCGCCGATAGCTCGCCTTGATCGCCTTGTCGTCGGCGGTCCGCTCGACCTCCAACAGCGTATAAAAATCACTATCAACCATGACGGTCCCCGCGAACCGCCATCCCGGCGCGAACCGGGATGGCGCGTTCGATCATGGTTTAGGCCTTGTGCTCGTCGTCGACTTCGGAGAATTCCGCGTCGACCACATCCTCCTCGGCCGGCTTGGCCTCGGCGTTCGCATCGGCTGATCCGGCCCCGGCATCGGCGCCACCGGCGGCTTGGCTCTGCTCGTAGATCGCCTGGCCAAGCTTCATCGCCGCCTGCGCGAGCGCCTCGGTCTTCTGGGTCATCGCCTCGGGTTCGCCGCCCTCAACCGCGGTCTTCGCCTCGGCCAGCGCGGCTTCGATCTCGACCTTCACCTCGCCCGGCACCTTGTCGCCATGCTCTGTCAGTTGCGCCTCGGTCGAATGGATCAGGCTCTCGGCCTGGTTCTTGGCTTCGGCCGCGGCACGCCGCTTCTTGTCGTCCTCGGCGAACTGCTCGGCTTCCTTGACCATCTTCTCGATGTCTTCGTCCTTGAGTCCGCCCGACGCCTGGATGCGGATCTGCTGCTCCTTGCCGGTGCCCTTGTCCTTGGCCGACACGTTGACGATGCCGTTGGCGTCGATGTCGAACGTGACCTCGATCTGCGGCACGCCGCGCGGCGCCGGTGGAATCCCGACCAGGTCGAACTGGCCGAGCACCTTATTGTCCGCGGCCATCTCGCGCTCGCCCTGGAAGACGCGGATGGTGACCGCATTCTGGTTGTCGTCGGCGGTCGAGAAGGTCTGCGACTTCTTGGTCGGGATGGTGGTGTTGCGGTCGATCATCCGCGTGAACACCCCGCCCAGCGTCTCGATCCCGAGGCTCAGCGGCGTCACGTCGAGCAGCAGCACGTCCTTGACGTCGCCCTGCAGCACGCCCGCCTGGATCGCCGCGCCCATCGCGACGACTTCATCGGGGTTCACGCCGGTGTGCGGCTCCTTGCCGAAGAATTCCTTCACCACTTCGCGAACGCGCGGCATGCGCGTCATGCCGCCGACCAGCACGACCTCGTCGATCGCCTTGGCGTCGATCCCGGCGTCCTTGATTGCCTTGCGGCACGGCTCGAGCGTGCGGCTGATCAGCTCGGCGACCAATTTCTCGAGGTCGGCGCGCGTGATCGTCTCGACGAGGTGGAGCGGGGTCGTCTGACCGCCTTCCATCCGCGCCGTGATGAACGGCTGGTTAATCTCGGTCGTCTGCGCCGAGCTCAATTCGATCTTGGCCTTCTCGGCGGCTTCCTTGAGCCGCTGCAGCGCGAGCCGGTCCGAGCGCAGGTCGATCCCTTCCTTCGCCTTGAACTTGTCGGCCAGATACTCGACGATCTTGGCGTCGAAGTCCTCGCCGCCCAGGAACGTGTCGCCATTGGTCGACTTCACTTCGAACACGCCGTCGCCGATCTCGAGGATCGACACGTCGAACGTGCCGCCGCCAAGGTCATAGACCGCGATCGTCTTGCCGTCGTTCTTGTCGAGGCCATAGGCGAGC
>NZ_JANYGG010000040.1 GCF_025362505.1 Sphingomonas sp.
GATCAGCACGTCGACCGTGTCGTTGGGCTTGACGAAGCCGGCGACGCCCGAGACGTCGTTGACCCGCACCGAGGCGGCGCGCATCCCGTCGGGGAGCAGCGCGGCGATCGAGGCGTTCTGGCCTTCACCGGTCAGGTCGGACGACAGCACCGGCTGGTTGACCAGGATCGGGCGAAGCGCGACGCGCTGCTTGCCCATTGGCAACAGGTCGGGGATCGTGCGGAAACTGCCCGGCGGCAGGTCGCCGGTCGGATAGTCGATGAACTTGATCTTGTCGGGCGTGACCTGCGTGCCGTAATCGAGCGGCACCGCAGCGACCGCGACCTTGGTCGTGCCGGCGGGCGAGCTGTTGAGCTGGCTTTGCCGCACGTTGAGAAAGACATTGGCGAGGTATACGGCGACCAATCCCAGCAGGATGGCCACCCCGAGCGCGATCAGCGATTGTCGTCTCAGCATCGCGTGCACCCCCCGTGCATGATGAAATCCGCTTCTACACGTTTCTAACGGTGATTAACAGGCGTCAGGAAAACCATAGAAAACGCAAGCAATTCCATGGGCGGCGCGAACGCCGCCCATGGATTACGGTCAATTTAGCAGACTACAGCGTTTGTAGTAGCGGTGTTAATGCAGGTCGTAGCGCGATTCATCGCCTTCGAAACCGCACTTCCGAGACCGATCGCGGCAATCGCGATGGCCGCGCCGACGATGGCGAGAATGAGGGCATATTCGGCCGCCGCAGCGCCCGACTCGTCCCGGATCATGTTCATGAAAGTCTTCATTTTTCTCATCCTTTTATGGACGAGGGGAGGAGTAGCGGACGCTCCGCCTCCCCTCGATGAATTAGCAGACTACAGCATTTGTAGTGGCAGTAGTAATGCAGGTCGTGGCGCGATTCATCGCGGTCGAAACCGCACTGCCCAGACCGATCGCGGCAATCGCGATGGCCGCACCGACGATGGCGAGGATCAGTGCATATTCGGCCGCCGCGGCGCCCGAGTCATCCTTCATCATGTTGATGAATTTAGTCATTTGTCGTCCCCTATACTCTTGCGACGATGCCCGTCCCGGCATCGACTTCCGCGTAGCGATTGAAATGCAGCTCGTGCGGGAGCAGGACAAAAGCAGCCAAGAACAGTGGCATCCGGCATCGCTTGAGCGGATTTCGATACGCTCTGCACTTCCGGGACTGCGCTTGGCTTAATTTCTTGTCAAGGATATCTGTTTAATCCCCGTTAAGTTTCGGCGGGGTTACAGT
The DNA here is from genome assembly GCF_025362505.1 of Sphingomonas sp. Taxonomy (GTDB): domain Bacteria; phylum Pseudomonadota; class Alphaproteobacteria; order Sphingomonadales; family Sphingomonadaceae; genus Sphingomicrobium. The sequence continues at coordinate 1,256 of NZ_JANYGG010000040.1, forward strand.
ACAGCATCAAGTGTCTGTAATTGTTCAGCTTCTTCTGAAGCGACCGATTGAGACGACACGTCAAAGGCGCATCCAACCGTCCCATTTACGCACAGATGCGCAGCTTTCATGCAACAATTTAGGGGGGTTAACTCGCTAGTTTCAGGAGTCCGCGACGAGTCGCCGCGCGGCGAGTCGGGGGTTTCAGGCCGGGACCCGGCTCCGGAACGTCACGTTGACCCGCCGCGACATCAGCAGATAGGGCAGCCACAGCGCGACGCTGATCAGCACCTTCTTGACGTTGCCGTCGAGCACCGAGTGGAGTGTCGTTGCCACTTGAGGCGGAAGGTCGCCGGACGCCGTCACCGCGTGGGCGATGCCAAGCTGCATGGCGAGGTCGATGCCCCAGATCGCGACCAGTAGCCGCGGGAACAACGGCACCCGGCGCAGCGCCGCGACGAACGCGATGACGTAAAGGCTGGGCAACAGGACGACGTCGAGCGTCAGCATCAGCTGCAGGGAATTAAGCCACTGCGGGACAGGGCCGCTGATCGCCGGCAGCTCGGCGAGATATTCGGCGGCGCGCACCGGCACATTGATCAGCATCCCCACCAGCAGGGAAACCATGAAGCCGGTCGTGCCGTAAAGCGCGTTGCTCCGGGCCTCGTGCCGATCGACCGTGCGCCACCTGCCGACCACGGCGAGCCGGGTGGTCGGTTGCGGCAGTTGGTCGGCATTGGCGAACCAGCGCAGCGCAAGCCCCATCGAAATCAGCGGAACGCAGGTCAACAGCCAGTAGGGCAAAAGCATGGCCAGCTCGGGCGGGCGCCCGTCGAGCGGGCTGGTCGCGACGCGCAGCGCCGACGCAGCGAGCGCCAGCACGAACCACCAGGTCATGATGCGCGGCAGCCCGCGCTCGAGCGACCCGAGCAAGGCGGCGGATCGGGCATGCAAGTGACGCTGAACACCCACGATCATCGCGCGCTCTATCCTTTCGAGTTTCGACTGGCCAATGGTAGCCGCTTTGGGGTTACCAGCAAGTAAAAGCCCTGAAGGGGTCAGCTTGTTCCCTTGTCGTGTCGGCGCGCGAAGCTGAGACCCTCGTATCTCTACGGCATTGCCGGGCCGGATCGGGGCTGACAAAGTTGGGATGCTCGGAACTATCCTAGGGGAGGGTGTGATCCGAGTCCGGCCCAAATCAGTGGTTTCTTGCGCGAACGTGTCGTGCCTTGGCGCGACCATCGCGATGGCGCTCGCATGACCGGCGCGATCCTGCTCACCGCGCTTGCCGAGGAGCTGGCGCTGTTCGCGGCGGTCGGGTTCCTGCTGTTCGCGCTCGACGACCTGCTGGTCGACCTGATCTACTTCAGCCGGCGGCTGTGGCGCGGCGCGGCGATCTACAGTCGCTACCCTCGGGCGTTTGCGCGAACCCTCGCGCCCGGCGCGCAGGGTGGCTGGATGGCGGTATTCATTCCGGCATGGGACGAAAGCGCGGTGATCGCTCCGATGCTGCGCGAGACGCTGTCGCGGTTCGGGCCGGGCGACTATCGCCTGTTTGTTGGTCATTATGCCAATGATCCGGCGACATTCGACGCGATTGCGTCGGTTGGGGATGCGCGGATCACGCCGGTCAGGCTCGACCATCGCGGCCCGACGACCAAGGCCGATTGCCTCAACCACCTCTTCGCGGCGCTGATTGCCGAAGAGGCGCGGCGCGGGTCACGGGCGCTGGCGGTCGTGCTCCATGATGCCGAGGATGTCGTCCACCCGTGCGAGCTGATGCTGTTCGCCGCGCTCGTCGGGCGCGCGGCGGCGATCCAGCTTCCGGTCGTCCCGCTTCCCGACCCGGCGAGCCCGTGGATCAGCGGTCATTACGGCGACGAGTTCGCCGAAAGCCACGGCAAGGAACTGGTCGTACGTGAGGCGGTCGGCGCGGCGATTCCGCTGGCCGGGGTCGCCTGCTCGATCGAGCGAAGCGCGCTCGACCGGCTCGCGGCGATGCACGGTGGCCAGCCGTTCGCGGCGGACAGCATGACCGAGGATTATGAAGTCGGGTTGCGGCTTGGGGCGATGGGGTTGCGAACAATGTTCGTGCGAATCCCCGCGGCGCCGGGAGAGCGGGCGGCGGTCGCCTCGCGCGGTCATTTCCCGGCCAGCCTCGACGCGGCTGTGCGGCAGAAGGCGCGGTGGATCGGCGGCATCGCCTTTGCCGGGTGGGAGCGGCTCGGCTGGTCGGGCGGGCTCGGCGAGCGGTGGATGCGTATGCGCGACCGCAGCGGACCGCTGGCGGCGCTGCTGATGGTCGCCGGCTATGGCGCGATGCTGCTGTGGGCGCAATTGTCGGTCGCCCAGGGGATGGGGGCGCCGCTGGCGGTGACGATCGGGCCGCGCCTCGCGCTGCTGCTCAAGGTCAATCTGGTGTTGCTCGCGTGGCGGGTCGTGATGCGCGCGAGCTTCACCACCGCCGCCTATGGCCCGTGGCAGGGGCTGATGTCGGTCCCGCGGCTGTTCGTCGCCAACATCATCGCCATCCTCGCGGTCCGTCGCGCGCTTTCGCTCCACAATTCGGCTGGCCCGCCGCGGTGGGACAAGACGCGGCATATCTTCCCCAAGGAGCTTGGCGCATGACTGCTTCGACGCGTTTTCTCGGCCTCGCCGTGTTCGCCTGGGCGGGGGTGCGCGCGATCAGCCTCGGCATGGTGCCGGGAACGAGCGCACTGGCGACGGTCCCGCCGTTCGCTCCTGCAGCCACACCAGCCGGTTTGCCGCAAGTCGCGACGACCGAGTTCGCGCCGCTTGATCCGTTGTCGCCGCCAGCGCCCAGCGGCGTCGCGCCCCTATTCGACCCTCGCCTGGTCTATCCGCAAGAATCGCGGCAGCTTTGCCTCCGTCGCTCCGAGAATAATCTATGCTCCACCGGAATATTATTATCCGGCGCGAGCCGAGCCACGCCAGTCCCGAGCGCGCGTGCGGTTCGTGGACGACGTCCTGATGCCGGAACCACGCCGCTTGCCATTCGCTGGCGAGCCCGCTGCGCCGGAGTCGCCGCCGGTGCAACTGGCGTCGGTCGCGATGCCGGGTTGGCATGGTTCGCCGCCGGGCGCCGACGCGCTTGCGCCGCCACTGATGCGAGCCAGCAAGCGACTCGAACTGTCGACCTGGGCGCTGATGCGGGGCAAGCCGGGCGACCTGCTCGGCCCCAACAGCCTTGCGGCGAGCGGCGCGACGCTGGGCGGGAGCCAGGCGGGCGCGCGCATGACCTATTGGGTCAATCCGCACTTTGGCGCGAGCCTGCGCACCAGCACGCCGCTGGGGGGCGCGCGTGGCGGCGAGGCGGCGCTCGGGGTCCGCTTCCGGCCGTGGCTGTCGGTCCCGTTCGCGATCACCGCCGAGCGCCGCCAGCGCTTCGGCCGGGCCGGTGGGCGCAATGATTTCGCGCTGTTCGTCGAAGGTGGGCTGTGGGACCGGCCGATGCCGGCGGGGTTCCGGCTGAATGCCTACGCCCAGGCGGGGGTGGTCGGAATCACGTCGCACGACCTGTTCGGCGACGGGGCGTTCACCCTGACGCGGCCGCTGTGGCGGAACCTGTCGGCTGGTTTCGGCGTGTGGGGCGGAGCGCAGCCGCATCTTTACCGGCTCGACGCCGGCCCCCGCCTGACGATCTCGATGAAGCATCACATGCGGATCCACGCCGATTATCGGCAGCGTCTTGGCGGATCGGCGTTCCCCTCGTCGGGTCCGTCGGTGACGATTGCGGGAGATTTCTAGCGTCGTCCATTGCGAGCGCCGCCTCGCACCCTTAGCGTCGCGGACAACGCCATGCATATCTATCTCCCTATCGCCGGAATGTCGGTCAACGCACTGCTGATCGTCGCCTTGGGCGCGCTGGTCGGGGTGTTGTCGGGGCTGTTCGGGGTCGGAGGAGGCTTCCTCACCACCCCGCTGCTGATCTTCTACGGTATCCCCCCGACCGTCGCGGTCGCCTCGGCCACGACCCAGATCACCGGCGCCAGCGTGTCGGGCGCTTTGGCTCACTGGCGGCGCGGCGGGGTCGACCTCAAGATGGGCCTCGTCATGATCGGCGGCGGGCTGTTCGGCTCGCTGACCGGCGCGGCGATCTTCCGCATCCTTCAGACGACCGGACAGGTCGATGTCGTCGTCGGCTTTCTTTACGTGGTGCTGCTCGGCGGGATCGGCGTGTTGATGCTCAAGGACGCAATGTTCGCGCTCGGCTGGCTCAAGCGCGCCGAGGTCAAGGTCCAGCGGCGCCACAACCGCTGGGTCGCCAGCCTGCCGCTGCGATCGCGCTTCTATGCGTCGGGGCTGTACATCTCCCCGCTCGCCCCGGCCGCGCTGGGCTTCGCCGCAGGCACGCTGACCGTCCTGCTCGGAGTCGGCGGCGGCTTCATCCTCGTTCCCGCGATGATCTACCTACTCGGCATGGCGGCGCGGGTGGTCATCGGGACGAGCCTCGTGATGATCCTCGCGGTCAGCGCGGCGACGACGCTGATCCAGGCGCTGACCAGCGGCGCGGTCGATATCGTCCTTGCCGGGCTGCTGCTCGTCGGCGGCGTGATTGGCGCGCAATATGGCGCCCAGCTCGCAACTCGGCTGAAGCCCGACCTCCTCCGGCTAGCGCTGGCGATCATCATCCTGCTGGTCGCGCTGCGTATGGCGCTTGGTCTCGCGTGGCATCCCGACGAAATCTACACCGTCGAGATGCTGTGAGGGCGCGACTCGCCCTGTTGCTGGTTGCGGCGGCGTTGCTCCTCCCGGCCGCGACCAAGCCCGAACTCGTCCCCGACGTCTCCGCGCGCGAAGTTCAGATCCGTTACAGTTTCACCGGGGCGCAATTATTGCTGTTCGGCGCGATCCTCTACCCCGACGGCCGGATTCCGGAGCGGCCGGCGGAGGTCGTCGTCGTCCTGCGCGGCCCCGACCAGCCGATCCTGCTGCGCGAGAAGCAGAAAGTCGCTGGTCTGATCTGGATGAACGCGGATTCGAGCAGGTTTCGCTCCGCGCCAAGCTTCTATTCGGTGGCTTCGTCGAAACCGATCCGCAGCCTGGTCGACGACCGGACCGCGTCGATCTACGAGCTCGGTCTGCGCAACCTCCAATTGTCACCGGGCGGTGGCGTTCTGCCCGAGAAGAACCGGCGGTTCGAGGCCGGCCTGCTCGACCTGCGCCGCCGCGAGGGGCTGTTCGCCGAAAATCCCCACGGCGTAGAGATCAGTGGCGGCGTGCTGTACCGCGCGGCGATCTCGATCCCGAGCCAGGTGCCGGTCGGCACCTATACCGCCGAAACCTTCCTCATCGACCGCGGCCGGGTGCTCGCCGCCGCCACGCGTGACGTCCACATCGGCAAGTCGGGGTTCGAGCGGTACATCGCGCTCGTCGCCCGCCGCCACGCCTTTGTCTATGGCGTCGCCGCTGTTTTGCTGTCGCTCGGCCTTGGCTGGGCCGCTGCGGCACTGTTCCGCCGCCGGTCCTGAAGCGGCCCGGGTCAACGGCGCGCCTAACCCTATATTAACTTCGATTGCCTACCCGTGACGCCGCACCGTTATTGTTGGGATGAGCGTCGCCATGGATGATAATTCGAGCCTCAAGCAGTTTCTCGACGAGATGAGTGCCTATGGCGAGGGTGAGCCCCATCCGACCCCGGAGTTGCAGGCTGCGGTCGAGCCACAGGCAGAGATTGGTCATGTGATGGAGATTGCCGGCTCCGGCTCGCAAGTCGAGATGAGCGCCGCCGCGCTTGCCACGCTGAGCACCAATCCAGATCTGTCGCTGGCAATGTCGGGCCAGGTCGGCAGCCAGGTCAAGATGAAGGTCGCCAAGTCGTGGCTGATCGCCAATGTCCGCACGCTCCGCTCCGGCGAGGCCGGAAAGGTCACCGCGCATGTCGATTTCCTCGGCGAAGGACAGGAAGGGCCCGACGGCCGGTTGGTCAACTTCCGCCGCGGCGTGACCCGCTACCCGATCCCCGGCGACGGCGTGTATCCGGTCTCGACCCGCGACATGCACGGCATCTTTGCCGCCGACGACAGCCCGCACATCGAAATCGGCACCGTCTATCCGACCGACGATATTCGCGGCGCGCTTTATGTCGACCCGATGCTGTCGAAGCATTTCGCCATTCTCGGCTCGACCGGCACCGGCAAGTCGACTTCGGTTGCGCTGATCCTCCACCGCATCTCGCAGCTGTCGCCGGAGGGCCACATCGTGATGATCGATCCGCACGGAGAATATTCGGCGGCGTTCAAGGATTGCGGCGAGCTGTTCAATGCCGACAATCTGCAATTGCCTTACTGGCTGCTCAACTTCGAAGAACATTGCGAAGTGCTGTTGACGACCGATGGCGGCGAGCGCCAGCGCGACGCCGACATCCTCGCCAAATGCCTCCTCGCCTCGCGGATGAAGGGCAAGCAGGCCGAGCAGTATGGGCGGATCACGGTCGATTCGCCGATCCCCTACCTGCTGTCGGACCTCAACACGATCCTCGTCAACGAGATGGGCAAGCTCGACCGGGCGGGCGATACGCTGCCCTACCAGCGATTGAAGACCAAGCTCGACGAACTGAAGGCCGATCCGCGCTACAGCTTCATGTTCTCGGGCATGCTGGTCAGCGACACGATGGGCAGCTTCTTGGCGAAACTGTTCCGCCTGCCGAGCCACGGACGGCCGATCTCGATCGTCGACGTGTCGGGCATTCCGTCCGAAGTCACGTCGGTGGTGGTGTCGGTTCTGGCGCGGATGGTGTTCGATTATGCGATCTGGTCACGTACCGAGGCGCAACGCCCGCTGCTGCTGGTGTGCGAGGAAGCGCACCGTTACGTGCCGAAGGACGATCAGGCCAACGGCCAGGCGGTGCGCAAGATCCTCGAGCGGATCGCCAAGGAAGGCCGTAAATACGGCGTGTCGCTCGGGCTGATCACGCAGCGGCCGTCGGATCTGGCCGAAGGTGTGCTGTCGCAATGCGGCACGATCATCGCGATGCGACTCAATAACGAACGCGATCAGGCCTGCGTCCGCGCGGCGATGCCCGAAGGTGCGCGCGGTTTCCTCGACGCGATTCCGGCTCTGCGCAACCGCGAATGTATCGTCTGCGGCGAGGGTGTCGCGATCCCGATCCGGGTGAGGTTCGACGATCTCGAGCCTGAAAAGCGTCCGGCCTCATCCGACCCGAGCTTCGCTGCGCTGTGGCGCGAAACCGGCGGCGAAGAGGGCATTATCCAACGCACCGTCAAGCGCTGGCGCGGGCACGGGCGGTAGAACCAGACCGCGATCAGTGGGTGCGCCGGTAGACCTGCCGGTAGCGTTCCCCGGTGCGGAGCTGGAACGAAAGGACGTAATGGGCGGCGAGCTCGGCGCGGATAATCGCCAGGGTCGCGCGGTTGCCGCGGTCGAAGGCCGGGTTGTCGCGGACGACGGTGACCGGGTGACGCGCCATGATCCGCGTGACTTCGGCACTGGGGTCGACGCCGAGCGCGCTGACGCTCGCCTCATTGGCCATGTTGAGGTGGCCGGGAAAAACGAACCGCGACAGCAGGCACGAGTTCGTCAGGCGATAGAGCGCGGTGTAGCCGTCGTAGACGTAAAGGCAGCCCTTTCCCGGATCAGCGGCCAGCGCCATCGCCGCGGCCTCGGGGGCGCCGCCCTTGTTCAAACGGAGCGTATAAAGCACCAACTGCGAGGCCGCGTAGGCAAGCAGCAACGCCGCGGCAACTGACCACTTCCAGCGACCCAAGGCGCCAAGGCGCGGCGCGGCGGCGATGAGCAAGGGGACGAGCACGGGCATCGCGTAATGGGGGCTCGGGAAACTGCGCATCACCAGCATTCCCACGACCGCGGCGGCGAGCCAGTGGCGAACGAAGCGCCGGCGCCCGGCGAGGATCGGGTCCTGCGTCGATGGCGCGAACACGACGCAGCCGATGATCGGAAAGAGGATCGCGACGATCGTCAGCAGTCCCGTGACGCTGGTCCACCAGGGGTCGCCGAACTTGCCCCACATCGAGATGAAATTGGCAAAGACGAAATCCTGGCCATGGCCGATCGCGACATAGGCCAGGAACGCGGCCAGCGTCGGCGCCAGCGCCGCGGCGATCCAGCACAGGGCGGAGCCTGCCAACCGTACGGCGTCGCGCCGCTCGCGCCATGCGGCCATCAGCAGGACGCAGCCGAGGAACAGGCCTTCGAACAGCGCGGTATATTTGATCTGCATCGCGAGCCCGATCAGCAGCATCGGGACGAGCCCCGACGCGGCCGTCACCCGGCGCTGCTCGATCAGCCGCTGCGTCATCATCGCCGCCAGCAGCACCGGCAGGTTGAAGAACACCGGCGCCTGCCCCGCTTCGCCCTCGAGGAAATCGAGCCAGATGAGATAGCCGATCGCCGCGGCGATCGCGCCGGTCCTCCCGGTCAGCCGTTCGGCGAACCTCCAGATCAGCACGGATGTGGCGAAGGCAAAGCCGCCGGCGACCAGCTGGTACTGGATCGTGCCCTCGCCGCCGAGCAGGCGGATGAAGCCATAGATCAGGAATAGCCCGACCGGCTTGCGATCGAAGATGTCGACGAACGGGATCGCGCCGTGGAGCATCCGATCGCCGACCAGCAGGTAGAATTGCTCGTCATAGCCGATCACCGGATTGCCGAACGTTTGTGCTCGCGCGGCGAGGGCGACGGCCAGCAGCATCAGCGGGACGACGATCGCTGCGATGCGCCGTGAACCAACGGATGAGGTAGCTTCGACCGCCGTCACGGTGGTCACGCAGCCTCCCGGCCGCTGTCCGGTTGCACGCGAAGGCTGACCGGAGCGAGCCCGTCCGGTGCGTGATCGTGGTTGCCGAGCAACTCGCCACGCCTGCGACGGGGGGCGTCGTTCACGATCCGGGCAAACGTATCCAGATAGGATTCGGCGCCGGCCTCGATGGTGAAGGCGGCGGCGTCGAAATGCTCTGCCGCGGTGACCGCTTCCCCGCGGCACGCCAGGCCGATCGCCGCGCTGAACGCGGCCACGTCGTGCGCCTTCACCAACCGGGCGCGACCGCATCCTTCGAGCAGTCCGCGCACGCCATCGCCGCAGTCGGTCGCCACGATCGGCATGCCGCATGCCATCGCCTCGATCAGCGCTGCCGGGATGCCCTCGTAGCGCGACGACAGCAACAGGATATCATGGTCGAGCAGAGCTTCGGCCGACTGCGGGACGTGCCCGGCAAAATGGACTCGTCCGGCGAGGCCAAGATCGGTGGCCAGTGCCTCGAGCTCGGCGCGACCGGGGCCGTCGCCGAAGATCGTCAGCCGGTCTTCCGGCTCGGCCCCGAGCGCGAAGGCATCGAGCATCAACGGATAATTCTTCTGCGCGACCAGCCGCCCCATGGCGACGAAACGCCGCCCGGGAGCGTCGTCCTGGCGCGGTCGCCAGAGCTGAAGCCGGGTAAGCTGCGCCGTGGTCAGCGCCGGGTCGGAGATGACGGCCAGGTCGACGCCGCCGATCGTCGCCCGCACCTCGGCCCGCATCGACGGGTGCATGATGACCCAGCCGTCGATCAATCGTCCCTGGAGCCACGCCCATCGACCATATAAAAACCGCAGCCACGGCGAGAGGCCCGGCAGGACGAGGTCGTTGCTGATCTTGGCGACGATCGGCGGGCAGTCGGGGCCGAGCATCAGCTTCATCACAACGCACACGACGGTGTAGGTGTTGCCGGCGCAGAACAGCAGGTCGGGCTTCACGCGGCGGATTTCGGCCGGGAGCTTGAAAATCATCCACCAGCTTTCGAGCTGCCGGCTCCAGCGGGCGGGGCGGGGAGGCAGCGAAAAATTGAGGTCGCTCGCCAACTCATCGCGCAGTGCGCCTTCGTCGCGGCCGATGAACAGCGGGGCATCGACCCCAACCTCCCGCCACCTGCGCACCAGCCGGACAGCGACTCGCTCGACTCCCCCCGGCTCGAAGCTGTGAAGGAAGGTCAGGACGCGCAAGGTCGCCTCGGCCGGGTAGCCGCGAATGCGGCAAGACGCCGCTGGGCGATGGACTGGTCGAGCATAATCTTCCTTACGATCAGGACAGCACGGTCGTCGCTCGGCGCCGGCCGACCGATGTGTTTGGCCTTAGCGCGGGATGTGACCGACGCAACCGGCTTGATGCCGCGAACGGTACAAGCCCGAGTAAAGCCCGGCGGCGAAGCGGATATCGTCCCGCGCACCGTGAGGCTCCGATGCGAGCACGGGCGGCAGGGGGTTTCGCCGTTCCAATCGTCGATTTGAGCCAAGCCAATTCGCCGCGAATGTTCCGAATGTTCGCGGTGACGTGGTAGTAAAACGGGTCCAACTTGCGCCTGATCTGGTTATATTTATGAAATTTCAAAGAGCCGATTCGGTTATCACAGATTTAAGTGCTGTAGGAAAGCATTAATGGCTGCCGCTAGTGGAAAGCTGCCGTACGAGCCACGTCCGTGATTGTGGAAACCGGAGGGGCAGCTTTTTGCAACGACGACGGTATTTGCTAGCGTCGGCCAATGGCAAGATGCACAGCACCAGCAACAGGTCATCGCACAGCGAGCGCCGCAGCGGACTGCCCTGCATGCGGCAGCAGCTACAGCAGCTACAGCCGCTACGGTTACTCGACCCCAACGTACTCGTCTTCGTCCTATTCCTCGTCGGGGAGCAGCGGGAGCGGCCGCAGCACTGCAGAAGAGTCGATGGCAGTTGTCGCGGCCAAACTCGCCGAGTTGGTCGCCCTTTAGCTGTATTGTCGGGATGGCCGGCCCACATCACACAAGCTTTATGGAATGTCCGCTTTAGGTCGGCAGCGGTCGATCAGTCTCCTACCCTAACCCCGCCCGACGCTCAGCAGTGCCGCGACCCGCGCCTTGAAGGCGGCAAGGCTCGGGCCCTCGAGGGTCGCGTGGCTGATGAAGCGGACGGACATCGGGTTGATCGCCTGGCCGCCGCGCATCACTTCATAGTGGAGGTGGGGGCCGGTCGAGAGGCCGCTGCTGCCGGTGTAGCCGATCAGCTGGCCCTGGCGGACCATGCTGCCGGGGGAGACAACCATGCGGCTCATGTGGCTGTAGCTGGTCTCGATCCCGCCGGCGTGGGCAAGGCGGACCTGCTGACCATAGCCGCCCGACCAGCCGGCGCGCTCAACCTGGCCGTCGGCGGCGGCGACGATCGGCGTGCCCCAATGCGCGCCGAAATCAATGCCCTTGTGCATCCGGACGAAGTGCAGGATCGGGTGCCAGCGCTCGCCGAAGCCCGAGCTGATCGGCGCGTTGACCGGCCACACCATGCCGCTCGTCTGCCGACCGACACCCGACGCTTCGAACCATTGCGTCTTTCCGCCGACGGCCCATTTGACGAGCTGGAGGCTCGGAGCGCCGGCGCGGTCGATTCCGGCGTAGAGCAGCGGCCCGGCCTCGCTCTCGCCGGTCGCGGCGCGGCGGTTGGCGACGACCAGGTCGAAGCGGTCGTCGGGCGAGATCTGGCTGCCGACGTCAAGCTGGCCGGAAAGGGCCTTGAGATATTCCCCGGCGGTCTGGGTGGTCACGCCCGACGCGCGCAACGACCAGTAGAGTCCGTCGCCGACCCGGCCGCGGATACGCAGCGGGGTCGCGTCGACCGCGATCGCCTGACGCTGGAGCCTCAGGCCTTCGGGCGAGGCGGTGATCACGAGTTCGGCGTCGAGCCCGCCGCGCAGCGCGATGCGCTGGGCCGGGCGGGTGCCGCCTTCCTTGCGGCCGAGTGTGACCGAGACCGTCGTACCCTGGGCGATCGTGGCGCCGCCGAGCAGTGCCTGTGCCCGGCCTGCGTCGGAATAGCGCGCGCCGATGCGGACGAGCAGCCGGGCGAGGTTGTCGCCCGGGCCGAGACGGGCGAACAAATCAACGGTGGGGCGTTCGGGCGCGCTGGTCAGCGGCTCGACCGCGGCGGTCGGTGCCATCGCGATGCCGGCGTCGCTGCCTTCGATCAGCGATCCGACCCCGGCGGCGATCAACTGGTTTTCCTCGGCCTCGCCGAGCAGCGCGGGATGGCCGCCGGGCAGCGGGCCGAAGCCGGGGGCGAGCAGCGCGGTCGCGACGGTCAGCGCGGTCAGCGTCGCGAACCCGCGCCACCAGCGGCGGCTGAAGAAATCCTCGCTGAGGTCGACCACAAGGTCGAGGTCGCGCAGCCGCTTCTGTCGTGCGCCGAACGTGGCCGGGGCGCGCGCAACAAGGCTGCGCGGCATCGCCACGCCGCCGCCGCTCGCCCTCCAGTCGTCGCGTGCCAGCACAAGTACCCCCGCGCCCCGGAGCGGTCCGCACCGACTCCATCAAGGCCGCTATTGTCCTGAACACCAATGGTTAATGTCAATTTAATTCGGCGTGCGCCGGTCCCGCTAAAGCGCGGTTCAACGGCGAAGCAAGGGCTTGCACTTCGCGGTTTTGGTGCCACATTCGATGGCATGGTTGGCCAAGGTGACGGGATCGTACGGGCTATTCTCGGGCCCACCAACACCGGCAAGACCTATCTCGCGACCGAGCGGATGTGTGCCCATTCGAGCGGGGTGATCGGCTTCCCGCTGCGATTGCTGGCGCGCGAAGTGTACGACCGCGTGGTCGCGATCAAGGGGGCCGCGTCGGTTGCGCTGCTGACCGGCGAGGAGCGGATTGTGCCGCCCAAGGCGCGCTATGTCCTGTGCACCGCCGAGAGCATGCCGGTCCCCGGTGCGGACCGTGATGATCAGAGCGACCCCGGCGATGGATTGCCGCGCGACTTCGCCTTTGCCGCGATCGACGAGGCACAACTCGGGATCGACCCCGAGCGGGGGCATGTGTTCACCGACCGGATGCTGCGCGCGCGGGGGCGGGAGGAGACGCTGATCCTCGGGTCGGAGAGCCTCAAGCCGCTGGTCAGGAAGCTGTTGCCGAGGGCGGAGATCGTCACGCGGCCACGCTTTTCGACGTTGCGCTATGCGGGGTCGGCCAAGCTGACGCGCCTGCCGCCGCGCTCGGCGATCGTCGCCTTCTCGGCCGAGCAGGTTTACGCGCTCGCCGAGATGCTGCGCCGATTCAAGGGCGGCGCGGCGGTGGTGATGGGTTCGCTGTCGCCGGCGACGCGCAACGCCCAGGTGGCGATGTTCCAGCGCGGCGAGGTCGACTATCTCGTCGCGACCGACGCGATCGGGATGGGGATCAACATGGACGTCACCCACGTGGCGTTCGCTGGGCTCGAAAAGTTCGACGGCAAGCGCGACCGGCGGCTGACGACCGCCGAGATGGCGCAGATCGCGGGGCGCGCCGGGCGGCACCAGAAGGACGGGACATTCGGTACGCTGGGGCTCGGCGGCGACAGCGGGCCGGCGTTCAGCGAGGGGGAGCTCGAGGCGATCGAGGAGCATCGCTTTCGCGCGCTCGATCATCTCTACTGGCGCAATCCCGAGCTCGATTTCACCGACGTCCGCGCGCTGATCGCCAGCCTCGAGGAACCGAGCGGGGATCCCTTGTTGCGCGCCGCTCCGGTGGCGATGGACTTGATGGTGCTGAAGGCGATCGCCGAGGATCCGGCGGTCGCGGCGCGCAAGGGCAAGCGTGCGCGGGCGCTGTGGGCGGCGTGTGGCCTGCCCGATTTCCGCAAGGTCGGGCCGATGCACCACGCGCGGATGGTGCGGCGGATCTTCTCCTACGTCGGCGAAGGCGGGCACATCCCGCACGAATGGTTCGCCGCCGAAGTTACCCGGCTCGACAATGTCGCGGGCGATATCGAGGCGATCGCCGACCGGCTCGCGGGGATCCGCAGTTGGGCCTACATCGCCCAGCGCGCCGACTGGATGGCCGACCCGGCGAAGGCGGCCGAGCGCACCCGGTCGGTCGAAGCGCGACTGAGCGACGCGCTCCACGCGGCGTTGACGCAGCGGTTCGTCGATCGGCGGACGGCGGTGCTGGTGCGCGATATCGGCGCGCGCGGGGCCGACGCGCTGCCGGTGACGGTCGCGGCGGATGGTGAGGTCAGTGTCGGGCCCGAACCGATCGGGCATCTGGCGGGGTTCAGCTTCACGGTCGATCCGTCGGCGCGGCTGGCGGACAAGAGGTTGCTGCTCGCGGCGGCCGAACGGCGGCTGGGCGACGAGCTCGACCGGCGGGCGAAGGCGCTGTGCGAGGTGGAAGATGCGGCCTTCGCGCTATCGATCGAGCCGAGCGGAGCGGTGGGGATCGCGTGGGACGGGCATGTGCTTGCTCGCTTGGCGCCAGGTCGGTCGCTGCTCGAACCGGCGGTGCGCACGGCGCGCTCGCTTGACCGACTGACGGCACAGCGCCGCGCCGCGCTTCGCGCCCGGTTGGAGGCGTGGCTCGAGCGCGTGGTCGCCGCCGAGCTCGCCCAGCTCAAGGCGCTCGCCAGGGCTGCTTCGGACAAGGCCGCGACCCCCGGCGTGCGCGCGGTGGCGGCGATGCTCGCCGATGCCGGCGGGGTGATGCCGCGCAAGGCGCTGACCGCCGCGATCGGTGCGCTCGACAAGGCCGACCGCCATTC
>NZ_JANYGG010000042.1 GCF_025362505.1 Sphingomonas sp.
CGTAATTCCTGTTTTGCAACTTATTTTCCTCTCAGGAACAATAAGTGCCGGGGATAAGTGGCTCAATCCGGAAACACCACGGTCTTGCTGCCATTGGGAATGACCCTGCCCTGCAGGTGCCAGGCGATGGCGCGGGACAGCACTCGGCGCTCGATATCGCGGCCTTTGCGCACCAGGTCGGCCGCCGAACTCTGATGGGAGATCCGTTCGACGTCCTGCTCGATGATCGGGCCTTCATCAAGATCGGGGGTGACGTAATGGGCGGTGGCGCCGATCAACTTGACGCCGCGGATGTGGGCCTGGTGATAGGGCTTGGCGCCCTTGAAACCTGGCAGGAAGCTGTGGTGGATGTTGATGCACCGCCCGGCGAAGCTTTCGGCGAGCTCGTCGGACAGGACCTGCATGTAGCGCGCGAGGATCGCCAGTTCGGCGCCGGTCTCGCGGAACAGGCGGGCGATCTCGGCCTCCTGCGCGGGCTTGGTGGCGGCGGTGACGGGCAAGAAGTGGAATGGGATGTCGCGCAGGTCGAACTGGTCGAACGCCTCGCGCGGGTGGTTGGAGATGATCGCCGCGATGTCCATGTCGAGCTCGCCGGTGCGCACACGGTAGAGCAGGTCGACCAGGCAATGGTCGAATTTCGAGACGAGGATGAGAACCTTGGGCCGCTCGTCGACCGGGACCAGTCGGACCTGCATGCCATATTGCTGGCGCAGCGCGTCAAGCCCGGTTTCCAGCGCCGCGGTGCCCTTTTCCGCGGGAACGGCGAAGGTAATCCGCATGAAGAAGCGGTTTTCGTCGGGGTCGTCATACTGGCTCGATTCGAGGATGTTGGCCCCCGACTGGAACAGGTGGCTCGATACCGCGGCGACGATCCCGGACCGGTCCTCGCACGACAAGGTCAGGATGTAGTTGCGGTGCGGCATTCAGGCGGTCCTTGTGGCAAGATAGAGGTGAGCTAAATCAGGCGGTGAAGTCATACCGCCAGCGCTTCGTCGACCGCAACAGCGTGTGGCCCCGCGGCCCTCGACCAAAGTTCGATTAGCGCGGGCGCGTAGCTCGCGGCGAAGTAGACGTCGCACGACCGCTCACCGGTCACCACGATGCGCACGGCGATGTGATGGATCATGGTCGAGGCCAGCGAGCCGGTCGTGAATGCGGGGTCTTCGGCGTCGAACAGGCCCGCGACCATCAGCAACGATCGCCAACCCGCTCCGGTCAGCGTCGCGCGGACCAGTCCACCGCCGATCGGGGCGAGCGCGCCGTGATCGGCGATGCGGGCTGCGAGCGCGTTGACCCGGTCCCCGGCGCCGAGCAGCCACCAGCGGCGCGGCTCGACCTGAAGGCGGGGGATATCACCGCAAAGTGCTTCGACATCGCCGCTCCACAGGTCGAGCAGGACGACGTCACCGGCGGGCTGGACGGTGATCAGGACCGCTTCGTCAATCACGGTAGCGGCTCCCTTCGGGGTCGTGGAAGACGGGATCGCTGACGGTCACCATGACGTGCCGCCCGCGGGTCGGCGAGGACGCGAGGATGGTCTCGCCGATCCGCGCGCGGCCATTGGCGAGGAGGGCGAGTGCGACGCTGCCATCGCGGAGGACGCGCGAGGCGGCGGAGGTCACATAGCCTTCGACCGGCGCGCCCGCGCGGGCGATGAGCATCGCGCCTTCGGGGATCGGGTCCGCCGCCTCGACCCCGACGAGTTGCATCCGGCCGGTGGCGGACTGTGCCGGGAGCGATAGCGCTTGCGCGCCGACGAAGCCGCCCGCCTTGCGTTGCATCTTGCCCATGCCGAGGTCGCCGGCGGTCGTCCGCCCCTCGGCCTCGGCGCCGATGACGACATGGCCTTTCTCGATGCGCAGTGCGTCGAGCGCCTCGAGCCCATATGGAAACCCGCCGCGGGTCCGCACTGCGGTTTCGAGCGCGTCCCACACGGGACCGGCCTGGAACCCGGCAGGATAGACTTCGAACGCTCGCTCGCCGCTGTAGCTTGCCGCCAGGATCAGGACTGAAACACCGACGAGGGTCGCGTTTGTCAGGCCCATATGCGCTGGCGGAACCGCGCCGATCAGCCCGGTCAGAATGTCGACCGCGAACGGGCCCGCGAGCGCGATTCCGGCGAGTTGTTCCTGCTGCGGGATGATCGAGACGCGCAACGTCGGGGCGAGGATGCGGTGCACGTAGCTCAAATGCGCTTCCATGCGGTCGGCGCCGCCGGTCGAGCTCGTCATCAGGTAGCGGGTTTCGTCGAGCCGCCACACGGTGCCGTCGTCCATCACCATGCCGTCCTCGCGCAGCATGATCGTGTAGCGTCCCCGGCCGACGGCGAGCTTGGCGATCCCGGTCGCGCAGACCAGCTCGAGGAAGGCGGCGGCATCGGGGCCGGCGACGATGAACTTGGCGAGGGTCGAGACGTCGACGATCCCGGCGGCGGTGCGCACGGCGCGGGCTTCGCGCTTCGCTGCCTGCTGGAGATTTTCGCCCGCCACCGGATAGGCGCGCGGGCGGTGCCAATAGCCCAGGGGCTGCCACAGCGGGGCGAGCTTCATGTGGCGGTCGTGGAGCGCGAGGCGGCGGCTCGGCGCGATATGCCCGCCCGCGTCGGGGCCGGCCAGCGCGGCGAGCGTCAGCGGGGTGAAGGGCGAGCGGAAGCGGGTCAGGCCGGCTTGAGGGATATCGACCCCGGCGGCACCGGCGAGGCGGGCGAGCGCGGCCATGTTGCTGGTCTTGCCCTGGTCGGTCGCCATGCCGAGCGTGGTGTAGCGCTTCAGGTGTTCGACCGAGCGATATCCTTCCTGCCAGGCAAGATCGATATCGGCCGCGGTGACGTCATTCTGGAAATCGATGAAGCTGTGTTTAGGGTCGTGGAGCGGGACGGTGGAGGCCGGGGCAATCGGTTCGATTTCCCCCGACGCCGCGCCCACGCTGCTAACCGACTGCGGCGATGCGCCAGGGACGAACGCCTGGAGGTCGGGTCGCCACTCGAGCTGACCGCCGGCCTGGCTGTGAAGATGGACCGCGGGGGTGAAGCCGCCAGACATGGCGAGCAGATCGGCGGCGAAGCGGTGGCGCGTGCCCGCGACCTCGGCCTCGACCGAGGTGAGGTGATGCCGGGCGCCGTGCGTGGCGATCGGGCGGGCATCGGCGAAGGTCGCGAAGCGCGAGGCAGGTGGCGTGGCGCGCTCGTCGAGAATCGCGACGATCTTGCCACCGGCGGCGGCGACCGCTTCGGCGGTGGCGTATCCGTCGTCGTTGTTGGTCGCGATCACGACCCGGTGGCCGGGGAGGACGGCGAACCGGTTGATGAAGGTGCGGACCGCCTGCGAAAGCATCACGCCGGGCCGGTCGTTGCCGGCGAAGGTCAGCGGTCGCTCGAACGCGCCGGTAGCGAGCAGGATGCGACCGGCGCGGACGTGCCACAGGCACTGGGCGGGCTGGGCGGGCGCAGAAGGCTGGCCGGGCTCGGTCAGGCGCTCGGCCAGGGTGACGAAGCCGTGGTCCCACACGCCCGAGGCGGTCGTGCGGGTGAGCAGTCGGACTCCGGCTTGACGAAGGGTCCCGGCATCGGCGGGGGGGGACTGGCCGTCGGCGAGCGCGGTGCCGCCGATGATCCGATCTTGCTCGACGAGGATCACGCGCTCGCCTGACCGCGCGGCAGCCAACGCAGCGTCAATACCGGACGGGCCGGCGCCGACGATCAGCAGGTCGCAGAAGGCCGAGCGATGCTCGTAATGGTCGGGATCGGCTTGCGTCGGGGCCTGGCCGAGACCGGCCGCCTTACGGATGAATTTCTCGTAGAACATCCACCGCTTGGGCGAGCCGAAGAAGGTCTTGTAGTAAAAGCCCGCCGCGAGGAACGGAGCGAGCAGGCCGTTGACCGCGCCGAGATCGAAATTGAGGCTCGGCCAGCGGTTCTGGCTACGCGCGACGAGGCCGTCGTAAACGAACAGGTCGGTGGCGCGGGTGTTGGGCTCGGTCCGGCCGCCAACGCCGACCATGACCAGCGCATTGGGCTCCTCGACCCCCGCCGCCATGATCCCGCGCGGGCGGTGATATTTGAAACTGCGCGCGACAAGGCCGATGCCGTTGGCTAGCAATGCGGCGGCGAGCGTGTCGCCCGGCCGCGCGCGATACTCCACCCCGTCGAAGGTGAAGCGCAGCGTCGCGCCGTCATTGCCGCCGATCCGGCAGGGTCCGCTCACAGGTGCACCGCCGGGTCGAACGTCGCGACTGCTTCGATTGCATGGCTCGTGCGGTGGCGGCGGAGCACCAGCCAAGCGCGACATCCGTATGAATGGCGCCACAGCTCATCGTCGAGCCCGCGCGGGTTGGTCCGGGCGTAGAGCCGGGTCATCGCCTCGTCGTTCGGCATATCGATCGTGACGATCGAGTCGAGGGTTCGCTCATAGATGAACTCGGCCTGCGCGCGATGGCCGCAATAGGGGCAGTCGATGAGCATCATCGCAGGTGCGGTCCCGGCCCGACCCCGGCTTCGTCGATCGTCGCGCCTTCGCGGAACCGGTCGAATCCGAACGGCGCGGCGAGCGGGTGGGAGGCACCGGTGGCGAGCAATTGGGCGTATACAAAACCAGACCCGGGGGTCGCCTTGAACCCGCCGTAGCACCAGCCGCCGTCGAGATAGAGGCCGTCGACCGGCAGGGCCGAGATGATTGGCGAGCCGTCGAAGCTCATATCGGTCGTCCCCGCCCAGCAGCGCACCATGCGCAACCGCGCCAGCGCCGGGATCAGCGCGATCGCTTCGGCCGCGGCGCGTTCGACCGGTGGTGTAAGGCCGCGCTGGGCATAGCTGGGGAAGCGGTCGGGATCGCCGCCCAGCACGATGCCGCCCTTGTCCGACTGGCTGATGTAGCAATGCACCGACTGCGACATGACGACGGTGTCGATCATCGGCTTGACTGCTTCGGTGACGAACGCCTGAAGTGTTTGCGCCTCGATCGGCAGCTTGATGCCGGCCATGGCGGCGAGCGGGCCGCTGTTGCCGGCGACGCAGATCCCGACGCGGCCCGCGCCGATCGCGCCACGGCTCGTCTCGACCCCGGTGACGCGGCCGCCGGACATGGCGAGCCCGGTGACCTCGCAATTTTGGATGATGTCGACGCCGAGCGCATCCGCGGCGCGAGCATAGCCCCAGGCGACCGCGTCGTGACGAGCGGTGCCGCCGCGCCGCTGGATCATCCCGCCCTCGATCGGAAAGCGCGCGCTCCGCGACATGTCGAGCAGCGGAACCAGCTTCGCCACTTCGTCGCGGGTCATCAGTTCGGCGTCGATCCCGGCGCAGCGCAGGGCATCGCCACGCTGGGCGAGCCGGACCATGTCGGAGTCGCTATGACCCAGGACCAGCGCCCCGCGCGGGCTGAACATGACGTTGTAATTGAGCTCGTCGCTCATCGTCTCCCACAGCTTGAGGCTGAATTCGAACAGATTGTGGAGTTCGGGCTGGCGATAGTTGGAGCGGACGATGGTCGTGTTGCGACCGGTGTTGCCACCGCCGATCCAGCCCTTTTCGAGCACTGCGACATTGCGGATGCCGTGGACCTTGGCGAGGTAGTAGGCGGTCGCCAGGCCATGGCCGCCGCCGCCGATGACGATCACGTCATAATGGGACTTGGGCTGCGGATCGCGCCAGGCGCGCGGCCAGTGGCGCTGCCCGGTCAGCCCGGCACGCAACAGCGCGAGCGCCGAATAGCCCTTCATCCCGCCCAGCCGCGTTGCTCGCGCCAGTCGGGCTCGAGGGTAGCGAAGCGGGCGAGACCGAGCTTCGAGATTTCCGCAAAAGAGCACACGCCATCGACGACGAGGTCACGGATGGCGTGACCGCTCGCCGGCGACAAGCCGAACCCGACCCCCGACAAGGTCGCAACGGTGACGTTGGCGGGGTGGTTCAGCCGGTCGATGATCGGGCGGCCGTCGGGCGTATTTTCGATGACCCCGGCCCAGCTGCGGATGACGTTGAGGTGCGCCGCCTTGGGGAACATCTCGGCGACCCGGCGGGCGAGGTTGCGGGCGAGGGGTGAGACCGGACGCGCGGCGGGACCACTCGGCTCCATGTCGATCCACTCGTGCGGGCCGCCGCCAAAGGCGAGGTTGCCGCGCATCGTCTGGCGTCCATAGAGACCGTTACCGTCGACTCCGCCGATCGCCATCATCGGCGCGGGCTCGGTCACGATCATTTCCGCGCGGGCCGAGGCGAGCGGGAAATTTACCCCTAGCGGCTCGAGCAGCATCCCCGTTTGCGGCCCGGCGGCGACGACCAGCGCGTCACAGGAGATTGGACCGCGCGGGGTGTGGACCGCGGTGACGCGCCCACCGACGGTTTCAATCGACTGGGCCGGGCAATGCTGGAAGATGCGTCCGCCCAGATCCTGTAGCGCCCAGGCATAGGCCTGGACCGTGCGCTGCGGGTTGGCGTGACCGCCGAATCTGAGGTGAATCCCGCCGAGGCAGGTCTCGTCGGTCAGCGGGATCATCTCCTGCGCCTGCTTCGAGTCGAGATCGTCGACCCGATAGCCCATCGCGCTGCACATCTGGCCGACCGTGCGATAATGATCGAGCAAGTGGGGATCGCGCTGGAGGATGATCCGTTCGGGGCGATGCTCGGTGGGATAGCCGAGCAACTCGTCCATCTGCGGCCACAGCCGCTGTTCCTCGACGAACAGCGGACTTTGATAGTGCGAGCAGCCACCGCCGTTGCGGCCCGACGCTTCCCAGCCGACAATGCCCTTGTCGAGCACGACCACGTCATAGCCGTCGCGCGCCAGCCACCAGGCGGCGCTGAGCCCGGTGACGCCGGCACCGATGACGACGACCGACGCGCCGTTGGGAAGGCTGGACTCAGACATGCATGTTACCCGGGAGAGATGCGATCATCTCGGCTTCCTGGGGCGTGCCAATGACTGCGTAGGGCAGCCATTGGGTCGGAATGCCGAACCACACGTCCCAGCCTGCGGCCATCTCGGGAAGCTCGTTCCAGTCGGCGAGGATGCCGAGCGGGATCGGTCGAACGGGTGCGCGGAAGCTGGCGACGGGGACGCGGTCGGGGGTGGTGCGCTGCTCGGCGGCAAGCAGGCAGGCGACCTGGTCGCGGCAGCGGCGGCCCTGGCAGGCGCCCATGCCGGCCCGGGTGAGCCGCTTGATCTGGTCGGGATGCGCCGGGCCGTCGCCCAGCAGAGTGGCGAGCGAGCGGGCGGCCATCGGGGCCGGGCGGTCGAGATAGCGCGGCGGCTGGACCCCGAGCAGGTCGGCGCGGCTGACTTCCTCGCATTGGCAGACGATGGTCTCGGGCGGGGCGTGGCGGCCGAGCGCTTCGGCCCATGCGGCGAGGGCAGCGGAGTGGGGACGGATGACCGTGGCGCAGTCGCCGACAAGCTCGATCAGGTCGCCCGGAACGGTCCCAGCGGCGTCGAGCAGTTCGGTCGCGGGGATTGCGCCGATCGCAAGGATGATCGTGTCGCAATCGACGCTGATCCGCCCGTCGCCGGTGAGCTGAGCGAGGACGGCCTGCTCGACCCCGTCGATCCCGCCGCGGGCTTCGGCGATGGTATGGCCGAGGAATAGCGGTATGGCCGAAGCCTCGATGCGCTTGGCGAGTTCCGCCGATCCCTGCATCGCGTCGGCGATCTCGACGATCCCGGCAACCTCGATCCCGCGATCGACCGCGAGCAGCGCCGTATCGAGCGCGAGGTCGCCCGATCCGACGACCAGCACGCGCCGGCTGGCGAGCGCATCGTAGCGGGTGAGCAGCGCGGCGAAGCCTTGCGAGCCCATCACGCCGGGACGGTCCCAGCCGGCGAACCCGAGCACGACATCGCGCGCGCCAGTGGCGAGCAGCAGGCGACCGAAACCGACCATCCGCGCGGCCGCGCCATCGGCAATCCCGAGCAGTGGTTCGGGCAGCGCGCGCATCGCCGGGCCGTTGAGGTAAAGGCCCCAGGCGCAGGTGCCGAGCCGGACATCGACCCCGGCGTCGAACGCCTCCTCGAGGAGTGGATTGCTGGCAAACAGTTGCTCGATCATTCGCTCCGGAGCCTGGACCGCCGCGGTCATCCGTCCGCCGAAATAGAGCGGGACGTCGGTGCCGATGAGCTCCCCGCGGACCGGGTTCTCGTCGATCAGCAGGGCCGAGCCGCCGTTCTTCGCCGCCGCGATTGCCGCCGTCGTTCCGGCCTCGCCAGCGCCGACCACGACGGTGTCGAACCGCTCGTCGGGGGCAGGAATCTTGCCGTTGATGGCGTGGCGGTCGGTGACCATCAGACTGTCTCCAACGCGCGCTTGATGTCGGCGATGAGGTCGTCGCCATGCTCGATCCCGACCGACAGCCGCAGGGTCGCATCGGTGATCCCTCCAGCCGCACGCTCGTCGGGCGAGAGCGCATAGTGAGTCGTCGTCGCGGGGTGGGTGATCAATGTTTCCGAGCCGCCCAAGCTGACCGCGAAGCTCAGCAGGCGGAGCGCGTCGAGAAAGCGGAACGCTTCGGCTTCACCGCCGTGGAGCGCGAACGAAAAGGTCGACCCGGCGCTGCTGCACTGGCGGTCGTAGACGGCGCGCTCGGGCGATCCTTCTTCAAGGAATCCGAGGTAGGTGATCCCGGCCACCTTGGGATGGTCGCGCAGCGTTTCGGCGACGCGGCGGGCATTATCGGAAGCGCGCTCCATGCGCAGGTGGACGGTTTCCATCGACCGCAGCAGCAACCAACTGGTGTAGGGGTCGAGGTGGCTGCCAAGCGTGGTCCGCAGCAGGCGCAGCGCGTGGATGAGGTCGGCCCGCCCGCTCACCCCGCCGGCCAGCAAGTCGCTGTGCCCGCCGCAATATTTGGTGAGCGAGGTCATGCACAGGTCGGCGCCGAGCGCGATCGGGCGCTGCATCAGCGGGCCGAGCAAGGTGTTGTCGACCACGACCAGCGGCCGCGTTCCGGTACGCGTCCCGATCTCGTCGGCGATGGCGACGACCAGCGCGATATCGACCATCGCCCCGGTCGGGTTGGCCGGGGTCTCGATCACGAACAGCTTGAGCGGACCTTGCGCCAGCGCCTGTTCCACTGCGGTCTCGAGGCATGTGCGGTCGCAGCCATTGGCAAAGGCCGCGTGGTGGATGCCGAACCCGGGCATGAAATTGGTCAGGAGGCAGTTGGTCCCGCCATAGATCGGGCGGCTGAAGACGACGCTGTCGCCCGGGCGGAGGTGGGCGAGCACAATCGCGCTGTGGGTCGCCATGCCGCTGTTGAACACGGCCGCCGCCTCGGCTCCGTCCAGTGCGGCGAGCCTTGCCTCGACCATGTCCAGGTTGGGGTGGCCGAGCCGCGCATAGATATGAAGCGCTTTGCCGACTTCGGGGCCGGTGCCGTGGAAATAGGCCTCGTGAATGTCCTTCGCCTGGCGCGCGGATGCATAGGCGAAGGTCGAAGTCATGGTGATCGGCGGCTTGGCGGAGTTGCCCGCGCTCGCCGGATCATAGCCGGCGCGAACCGCCAGCGTTTCGGGGTGCCAGGTCGGATCGTCGTGCGTGGTCATGCCCCGGCCTCATCCAGATAGCGGCGCGCGGTGGCGCAATACCAATCGACGAGGCGGATGGTCAGCGATTCCGCGTCGGGGCTGTACGGCCCGGGGGTGTAACCCGGGGAGAAGATTCCGCGCTGGTTATTCTCGGCCAGCTCCTTGTCCTGCAGGTTGGTGCGGGTCCACAAGTCGGTGAGCGTCTCGATGCTGTAGTCGATCCCTTCGACCGCATCTTCGTGGACGAGCCATTTCGACACGACATGGGTTTCGGTCGGCGAGATCGGCATGGCGGTGAAGGCGAAAGTATATTCGCTGGTCGAATGGCAGAAGACATTGGGCTCGATCGCCCAGCGCATCGATCCGGTGTCGCCGCCGCCCGCGTCGCACATCAGTTTCGCGACGTTGAACTGGCCGTCCATGGTCATTGCCACCGTGCCCTCGTTCAAGGGAAAGCGGACCGCCTGCCACCAGTCTTCGCCGGCGGGCCCCATCGGCAGGGCGAGTGCGGCGATGCGCTCTTCGAACGCCCGCGAGGCTTCGGGATCAATGTCGAAATAGGCCGAGGCGTTGACCGGGAAGGTGCGCGACAATTCGGGGTGGCCGGTCGCGCAATGATAGCATTCGCGGGCGTTCTCCATGACCAGCTTCCAGTTGGCCTGTTCGACGAGGACCGACTGGTGCGCGAGCTTGGCATGGGCGAAGTTCTGCGGAGCCAGGAGGGGCGTCAGGTCGCGGCGCATCGTGTCGAGCGGTGGCGGCGTATCGGCGAGGCAGACGAGGATCGCTCCGGCAACGATCTCGAGGTTGACCGGGTTCAGGCCATGACCGCCCTTGTCGAAGTCATCCGGCATTCGCCCGGCCGCGAGCAACTTGCCGTCGAGCCCGTAGGTCCAGCGGTGATAGGGACAGACGATCCGCGCGGCGTGGCCGGCGCCCGGCTCGCACAGTAAGGACCCGCGGTGGCGGCAGCTGTTATGGAATCCGCGCAGCACGCCGTCGCGGCCACGCATGACCAGGATCGGCCAGTGTCCGATGGTCAGCGAAAGATAATCGCCGGGCTCGCGGAGTTCGATTTCGAACCCGACGAACAGCCAGCTGCGACCAAAAATAGCGGCCAGATCGAAGTCGAAGAAGTCGGCGTCGGTGTAAAAGGGCTGCGGTAGCGAATGGCCAGCAGGCCGCGCGCGCAACTGCGCCGAGATCTGCCCTAGGTCCAACAAACGCCTCCCTTTTCAATTGTTGTAGATCGCATGCCGGACGGGTCGAGTGAAAATCGCATTTCCGCATGGCGGCATGTAAAAAGGTCGCGCGTGTTGCGACCGGGCCATGACCTGAATGCGGAGCGCTTATGCCGTAATAGTTTTTGCTGGGATGATTCGGGATGGTTATGTCATCTGCGTGGACATGATCACCGACACCCGACCGCCCGCGCTGAAGCCCGCGCCCGAGACAATCGCGGTTCTCGAGACCATCGAGGCGCGGCTGCGCTGGCTGTCGTCGTGGACGATCCATAATGCCAATCACCTTCGAGATTCCCGCGATGGTCTGAAGGTCGGCGGGCACCAGGCGAGTTGTGCCTCGATCACCGCGATCATGACCGCGCTCTACTTCGGCGCGCTCCGCCCGCAGGACAAGGTGGCGGTCAAGCCGCACGCCGGGCCGGTGCTCCATGCGATCCATTATATGCTCGGCCAGCAGAGCCTCGGTGCGTTGCAGCGCTATCGCGGGCTGGGCGGCGCGCAAAGCTATCCGAGCCGGACCAAGGACACGATCCCGGTCGATTTCTCGACTGGCTCGGTCGGTCTGGGCGTCGCGATCACCGCCTTTGCCAGTCTGGTGCAGGATTACCTGATCGCGCATGGCCAGCTGGCTCAGTCCGACGCCGGACGGATGATCGCGCTGATGGGCGATGCCGAACTGGATGAAGGCAACATCTACGAATGCCTGATCGAGGGCTACAAGCACGACATCAGGAACTGCTGGTGGATCGTCGATTACAACCGCCAGTCGCTCGATT
>NZ_JANYGG010000043.1 GCF_025362505.1 Sphingomonas sp.
GCAAAAGACTTGTCCCAAGCCGTGCGGCTCGTGGGCAGGCCCCTAGCGATTGCCGGTGCGGGCCACGCCAAACCGAACCGCCGCCGACCGGCAACTCATTCCCGCATCAATCGCGGCCAAAAGCCGCGTGCGCAAATCCATCCATCGAGAGAGGCTGACCCATGCATGCTGGCCTCCATATCCCAGCCTGCATTCTGAATCAGACTTTCAGACCCTTGGGAATCCCCCAGCGATTCATGCCGGTCGAAATCCGCTCTAGCGACCCGCTCAAGGCCGAAGTTGCCCGGCTGCGGGTGCCGGTGTCCATGCCTCAGCGCGACGTTATGGTCGGCGGCGAGAGAGTGCCGCTCAACGCGCAGCAGTATGACGAATATCAGCGGACGGCGGGGACGATGGCCTCGCAGGCGCTGCGCCCGGTGGTATCTTCGCCACAGTGGCGAACTCTGAGCGACACGGACAAGGGCGAGACCATCAAGGAAGCGTTCAAGTCGGCGCGGCACGATGCGCGAGACGCGCTGCTGGCGAACCATCCTGAGCTTGGGGCAGGATCGCTCCCGCCGCTTCCACCGGGCTATGGTGTGCCGGGGGCTGGGCAATCGATGTCGGTCCAGAGCTTGCCGCCGCGCGGAGTTCCGCCGTTACCGCCGGGGTATTCGGTGGCGAGGTAAACGCGCCGCCGGCCGTAGGTTAGCTGGACTGCCGGCGGCGCGGGACCAGTGGGGATCCGTGATCAGTCTAAGCAGCAATAGTTGGTGAACGATTAATAAACATCGCATGCCAAGATAATCAGCATTTCCGAGCCTCGATGGCCCGCAGTATCTGAACGGCCCGTTCGAGCTTCTGTAGCGGCCCACCATACTGCGCCACAACGGTAATGTCTTCGGAGAGATGGTCTCCCATGCTGATCAGGAGCGCGATCGCTTCGGCAATGCCCCCCTCGATCGTGCTGTGAAGCGTTGCCTCACTTCCCGTGTTCGAAGTCGTATTCCGTGGGCCGCCGAAAGCGTTAGTAGACGCGCGATGCGCGAAAAGTTCGTCGGAAACGTGCTGGGACGCATTCTTAGGCGCGGCAACCCAGTCTTCGACCGTAACCGGAAACTCAAAGCGCATCGCAAACCTGCGGTCATTTGACCAGACCACTCGCGCCTTGGACGCGAGGCGTCCTCTGACGAGGTTCACCTCGGCCCCTGTGACTGGTGGGCAGCGAGACTCTGCCATCGCCCCGGATCGAGAAATATTGCGCAAGGTCACAGGGGCCGACGAATGACCGTCATGAAGCGTCGTCGCAATGAATACGCTCTTTCGCTGAAAGCTCCGTTCTATCATCAGTGGTCGGCCTGCCCCATTCCAAGTCAGGCGGCCATAGCCAGCTAATGGTGTTGCTGTCGTTAACGATGGAGGTTGTCCGACGCAGCCCGTCCTATCGTCCCTAACGACCCCATTGTCTCCGTCGCTGCCAGCGGTCCAGTAAGGAGACGAAGCGCAAGCGCAAGGTCTGGTTCGGGATGCATGAGGATTACGAGCCGCTCTTTGCGTTCGCTGGCCTGTGGCGTCCAGGCGAGGGCGGGCCGTTCATGGCGTTCCTGACGTGCGCGCCCATTCAGACGGTCGGCGCAATCCATCCCAACTAGATGCCTGTCTGATCGATCCAGTCGATCAGAGCTGTGAAACTAATGCGTTGGACCGTTCGAAGCTGTGTGGGATATTACTCCGCGACAAAGGATGAAATGATGACCGATATGCTCGATCTTGGTATTCCGGACAATCAGCGGATGGCGATCGCCGGCGGCCTGTCGCGACTATTGGCGGATACCTACACGCTTTACCTAAAGACACATAATTACCACTGGAACGTCACCGGACCGCAATTCAACACGCTCCACTTGATGTTCGAAGGCCAATATACGGAGCTGGCTCTGGCAGTCGACCTGATCGCCGAACGTATCCGCGCGCTCGGCGAGCCTGCGCCCGGTAGCTATTCAGCCTACGCGGCGCTGGCGACTGTGAAGGAGGCCGATGGAGTGCCTAGTGCGGACGCAATGATCCGCGAACTGGCAGCCGATCAGGCCACAGTTGTCAGGACGGCCCGAGCGGTCTTTCCAGCCGCCGACGAAGCTCATGATGAGCCGACTGCCGATTTGCTGACGCAGCGCATGCAGGTCCATGAGAAAACCGCATGGATGCTACGCTCGATGGCTGCATGATTAAATATTGGCATCGTTAGGTGCCACTATCACTGGGAGTACCTGCCGACCGCCCGCCGCAATTGGGGCAAAAGCTTCCGTAGCGCCTCGTCTTTCACCGCGCCTCGTGCTTGGCTCGGCTAGCAGCGTCCGCTCTCTCCCGGCCCTGCTCCTCCACCCACTCCAGCTTGTCCGCCATGTCCGACCAGCACTCCACAGCTTGGGCGGCGCGGGCCCGGACGTTGGGAAGCGTGGCTCCCTCGGCCTCGATGCGCGCAGCCTCAGCGTTCTTGCGGTACGAATCGAGGAGCGATGACATGGGGGCTTCTTACTGGCGGGATCGGCGAGGGCGAGTCCAACTTTCGCAACTCTCGCAACTTTTGCGGCGGGGGCGACGCGTCCCGCAGGGTTTTGTCCCTATTGTCACTATTGTCACGCCCCTTCGTCCGGCGTTGCTCAGTTTGGACTGCATCCATCAGCCCGTTCAATCTCGCGCTTACCTCGTGCTTATCCCTGCTGCATTTCATCGCAGAGCGAATGTCGAATCACTGCTAAGTCATTGATTTTATGGTGGCCCCGGAGAGACTCGAACCCCCGACCTTCGGTTTAGGAAACCGCTGCTCTATCCTGCTGAGCTACGGAGCCATGTCGCATCCCGATAAGGCCGAGCGGGCGCTGAATCAAATGGCGGGAATCGGGCGGCGATGGGCCAGAGCGGGGACTCGCCCGCGGACCTCGGCGATGCGCGAGAGATCGATCTCGGCGAAGGCCAGCCGCGGTGCGTCGCTGTCCCCCATGTCGAGCAGCACTTCGCCCCACGGATCGATTACCAGGCTGTGCCCGAAGGTAGCGCGACCATCCTCGTGGCGCCCGCCTTGCGCGGCGGCGATGACGAACAGCCCGGCTTCGATCGCGCGGGCACGAAGGAGGATGTGCCAGTGCGCCGTACCGGTCGGCACGGTGAAGGCGGCGGGGACGATGATCGTGTCGGCGCCGGCCTCGGCAAGCCGCTCGAACAGCGCGGGGAAGCGCAAATCGTAGCAGATCGTCATGCCGAGCGTTCCGACCGGGGTTCCGGGCACGATCGTCGCTGCCTCGCCCGGTCGATAGGCAGCCGATTCGCGCCACCGCTCGCCGTTCGGCAGGTCGACATCGAACAGGTGGATCTTGTCATAGCGCCCACGTACCTCGCCGCCGCCGTCGATGACGAAGCCGCGATTAGCGAAGCGCCCGTCGGCGGCCTGGACGGCGAGCGAACCCAGGCTGACCCACAGGCCATGCCTCGCCGCCGCCTCGCGCACCGCCGCGAGGGTTGTGTCCTGCTCTTCGGCGACGATCTTTGCGCCAGCCCGCTCGCGGTCGGAGTCGAGCAGGCCGGACATTTCGGGCGTAAACAGCATCGCCGCGCCGCCCGCCGCGGCCTCGCCGACCGCAGCGACCAGCGAGCGCGCGTTTTCCACCGGGTCGATCCCGGTCCGCGCCTGGTAGAGCGCGACGCGCGCCATCAGGCGGCTAGCAACTCGTCGAGCTTGCCCTGGCGGTCGAGCGCCATCAGCTCGTCGCACCCGCCGACATGCTTGCCGTCGATGAAGATCTGCGGGACGGTCGTGCGGCCGCCGGCGCGCTGGACCATTTCGGCCTTCTTCGGGCCGCCCATATCGACAATATAGTCCTCGTGAGCGACGCCCTTGCCGTCGAGCAGCTGGCGCGCGCGCGCGCAAAATGAGCAGGTGGTCTTCAGGTAGATCTCGACTTTTGGCACTTGGTACTCCTCAATGTCCGGATGGCTCCTAACGCACGAAGATAGGGTTGCGCACCACGCGTGACCAGCACAGCAGCTCGACCCGCGCCGCACCGCCGCGCAGCAGGGTTTGGGCGCAGGCCTCGGCGGTGCTGCCGGTGGTGAGGACATCGTCGACCAGGACGATCGTCCGGCCCGCGATGTCGGCCTTCGCGGCAAGCGCGAACGCGCCCGCGACCGTCTTCTGCCGCTCGGTAAAGCTCATCCCCTTGAGCGGCGGGGTCGGGCGGATCCGGCGGATGATGCGCGGGGCCACGCGAACCCCCCGCTTGCGGCCGATCTCGCGCGCGATCAGCAGCGACTGGTTGAAGCCGCGCGCCGCGATCCGCCGGCGATGGAGCGGTACCGGGACCAGCAGCGCGTCCGCCGGCAATTCGCCGACAAGCGGCAGCATGTAGCGCGCCATCGCCTTCGCCAGCGCGATCTTGCGGCCATATTTCAACCGGATCGCGAGCGAACCCGCAATGTCGCCATAGGCCACGGCGGCGCGCGTGCGGGCAATGCGGGGCGGCCGCGCCATGCATCCGGCGCACGTCCCATGATCGGTTGCCTCGAGCGGGATTCCGCAACTCTCGCAGCCGCTGTGCCCAAGGAAATCGAGGCTGGTCCAGCACGGCGGACAGAAGCTGTTGAGCGTCCCGACGATTGCCCCGCACCCGGGACAGCGCGGCGGCAGGACGAGGTCGAGCAGCCACAGACCGCCCCGCCGGACGTGCGCCACACCCCACATCACCCCGACCCCGGTCATTCGTCGCCCCCATCGCGCGTTCGCCCCGATCGCTCGTTCACCCTTGTCGCGCGGGCGGCGCCATCGCACAAGCGCGCGCGATGACCGGCCCCCTGTTCGATGCGACCCTCCTACCCCTCCGCCGCGCGCGCGGCGCGGCACTGGGGAGCGACCATTTCTTGCATGAACGCGCGTTTGCCGAATGCCTCGATCGGCTCGCCCTGGTCGCGCGCACCTTCTCCTCGGGCTTGATCTATGGGTCAGCCCTGCCCGGCTGGGTGGAGGGATTGCACGCAGCCGGCATCGGTCACGTCACCGCGATCGAACCGGGTGACGATACTCCGCCCCCGGCAATGCCCGACCTTTGCCTCAGCATTGGCGCGCTCGATACCGCCGAGGATCTCCGGGGATTGCTGACCGCGCTGCGCCACATTCTCGCCCCGGGCGCGCTGTTCCTCGGCGCGTTTGCGGGCGGTGATTCGCTACCCGCCCTGCGCACCGCGATGATGGCCGCCGACCAGGCGGAGGGCGGGGCGAGCGCGCATGTCCACCCGCGCATCGACCCGCCGAGCTTCGCCGCGCTGCTCGCCAACGCAGGGTTTGTCGCGCCGGTGGTCGATGTCGACCGGGTCAGCCTGCGCTATTCGAGCCTCGATGCGCTGGTCCGCGACCTGCGCGGCATGGCTGCCACCAATCGCCTCCTTGCCCGCCCGCGCCGCCCGGTGCTTCGGCGGGGTCTCGCCGCCGCCCGCGCCGCTTTCTCCGCCGCCGCGGTGGATGGCCGGACCACTGAAATCGTCGAGATTATTCACTTCGCCGCGTGGACCCCGGACGACGCGAATTCGCAACCAAGCCTCACGAATTATTAACTTCGCTTCGACGTCGGTTCCTTAACCCTGCGCCTTTAATTCTCGTCGCGTGGACGTGGACCAGAGGAGGGAAGCTTGAACGCTATCCCAAGAACATTGCGCATGCTTCGCGCCGACCAGCGCGGAGCAACGGCGGTCGAATACGGGTTGATCTGTGCCCTGATCATCATTGCGATGACGGCAGGACTGGGCTCGCTCGGTGGTGGTACCGCCGGGATGTGGACCAGGATCAACTCGGAGGTGCAGAACAACTAGGCGGCGGCGCCAGGCGATCATGCCGGGACTGGACACCCCGGCAAGACCATCTGGCCCACCAACGCCTTTCTCTCTGCTATCGCCGAGTGCCGTAAACGATCAGCTTGACCTTGCTTCTCGGCACCAGGCGAGAATTCGCCTGGAGGTTGTTGAGCGAGAGGAAGCGATCGAGCTGATAATCGCGGTAGGCCATACGGCTTGCCAGTGACTGCGGCGTATCGCCCGAACGCACCGTCGTGACCTGCAGGATGCGCGGCCGAATCGCCGCCGCCTCGTTTGGCGTGATCCGCCTGAGCGAGCCGACCATCGACTGGAACGGCCCAATCCCCTGCCCGCCCTGCGTCAGCATGACGAAGTGATAGGCAGTGTTCGCGCTCCACTGATAGGCAAAAATACTGACATCGACGACCCCGCCGTCGGTCTGCGCGCGGCCGGTCGTGTAGACGGCGGGGATGCCGTTGACACTGGTCTGCTGGAGCGGCCCCATCTGGACCTGGGTCTGACCCCCGGTCAGCTTTTGCAGAACCTGGCCGACATAGGTCTGCATGTTGCCATCGAAGCGGCCACCCGAAAATTGCGCCTTTCCCGACGAGCCCTCGATGGTCACCGCGTCGGCGCTGTTCGACATCTGGAAACCGACTGGCACGACGAACTGCAGCCGCAGGTCAGGGTGAGTGAAGCTGGTGCCATCGACGATGCCCTGCGCCGGATCGTCGTCGACCTTGACGCCGTTGAGCTGCGCCAGGAAGGCGTCGCGGTTGCGCATCGCCGCCCCCGGTCGGGCAAACTGGCGGGCGAGCTGGAGCGCCTGAACCGAACGATTCTGCGACAGCGGATGGGTCATGGCCCATTCCGGCGTCGAGCGCCCGGTCTTGCCCTGCACCCGCGTCTCGAGCGCCGCCGAGCGGGTCAGCGCGTCGAGCATCGTCGCGCCGGCGGTCGGATCGTATCCCGCCTGCGCAAGGTAACGGATGCCGAGCCGGTCGGCCTCATATTCCTGCTGGCGCGAGAAGCTCAGCGTGGCGAGCTGGCCGTAGCGCTGAAGCCCCTGGCTGATCAGGCTGCCGAACGGGTTGTTGCCGACGACCCCTCCGACGATCGCGCCCAACACGCCGAGGATCGAGTTGCGCGTGCTGGCCTTCTGGCGAGTGCGGCTGTGGTCAGCGGCGACGTGGCCAGTCTCGTGGCCGAGCACGAACGCGAGTTCGGCTTCGTCGCCCATCAGGCCCATAAGCTGGCGCGTGATGTAGACATAGCCGCCGGGGACCGAGAAGGCGTTTTCGACCGGCGAGTTCAACGTCGTGAAATGATAGATCTGCCCGGCATTAGCGGTGCCCGACTGAGCGGCGACACGGCGCCCGATGGCCTCGACATAATTGGCGCGGGCACCGGTCTCGGCGCCGCCGAACTCGGCCACGATGGAGGCGTGCTGCTTCGACGCCTCGGCCACGTCGCTCTGGCGCAGCGAGCTCAATTGCGCCAGCGCAGGGGTCGCGATCAACGCCGCGGCGGTAAGCATTAACAAGGGTTTGCGCATCGTCACTCTCCGGAACTTCAAGATTTCTAGGGCAGGAAACCGGTGTGGCGGGCGGATGGTTCCGTAACGAACAAACGCTGATCGTTCGAGGTGGCAGCGCGAAGCGCTCCCAACCAGCGCGTGAATCAGCCTCGCATCAGGGTCTAACCGATGGCGAGAAACTTGGCGCGGCGCTGGGCGAGCAATTCCTCGGGGCCGAACCGGCCACAGCCGTCGAGTTCCTCGATCAGCGCGGACTTGAGCTCTGCGATCGCGGCGGTGGGATCGCGGTGCGCGCCGCCGAGCGGTTCGGGAACTATCCGGTCGATCACGCCGAGCGATTTCAGGTCGTTCGCGGTCACCTTCATCGCTTCCGCCGCGTCTCCCGCGCGATCAGCGGTGCGCCACAGGATCGAGGCGCAGCCCTCGGGCGAAATGACCGAGTAGATGGCATTCTCGAACATCAGCACGCGGTTGGCGGCGGCGATTGCCACCGCGCCGCCAGACCCGCCCTCGCCGACGATCACCGCAACCAGCGGCACCTTCAAGGCGAGGCATTGTTCGGTCGAGCGGGCGATCGCCTCGGCTTGGCCGCGCTCCTCGGCTTCCACTCCCGGAAACGCGCCCGACGTATCAACCAGCGTCACGACCGGGATGCCGAAGCGGTCGGCGAGGCGCATCAGGCGGATCGACTTGCGGTAGCCCTCGGGCTTGGCCATGCCGAAATTGTGGCGCAAGCGACTGGCGGTGTCTTCACCCTTCTCATGGCCGATGACCATCACCCGCCGCCCGTCGATCCGCCCGAGCCCGCCGATGATCGCCGGATCGTCGGCAAACGCGCGGTCTCCCGCCAGCGGAACGAACTCGTCGACCATCCCCGCGAGATAATCGTTGAAATGCGGCCGCTCGGGGTGCCGCGCGACCTGTGCCTTCTGCCACGGGGTCAGCCGCGAATAGGTTTCGCGCAACAGCTTCGACGCCTTGGCTTCGAGGCGCGCGACTTCGGGGCCGAGATCGATCGACCCGGCATCGGCGGTCGCCTTGAGCTCGGCGACGCGGGTTTCGAGCTCGGCGATCGGCTTTTCGAAATCAAGGTAGGTGATTGCCATAAGCGGCGGGGGGTAAGCCGCACCCCCTTCGGCGTCAACGACCAGCCGTTAGTGTCTGTTTCCGCTTTGCTGGTTCGGCACTGGCCCGCACGCCCACCCGGCCAACCCACTCAGTGTATCTTATGGGTTGGCCGGGTGGGGGCGCGGGCCGGTGCAGTTCACCTGAAACAGACTCTACCGCTTGTCGGCGAGCGGATGGCGGGCGTTGACCAGTTCGACTAGCCTGGCGCTGTCGACGTGGGTGTAGATCTGGGTCGTGGCGATGTCGGCGTGGCCAAGCAGCGCCTGGAGCACGCGCAGGTCGGCGCCCCCCGCGAGCAGGTGGGTGGCGAAGGCATGGCGCAGGACGTGCGGACTGACCCGGTCGGGTGCGATCCCCGCCACCGCCGCCATGGCCCGGACGATCTGGAACAGGCGCACCCGGCTCAAATGCGCCTTGCCGCCGGGGAACAGCCATTGGCCCTCCTTCGGCAGCGTCTCGCCCCAGCGCGCCGCGGCGGCATGGGCTCGCTCGGATATCGGAACGAGCCGCTCCTTCGCGCCCTTGCCCTTGAGGATCAGGAACGGCTGGCCCGGGCGCAGCGCCCCGCGGGGCAGCGAGACGAGCTCTGTCGCCCGCAGGCCCGATCCATAGAGCAATTCGAGCAGCGCGAGATTGCGCAAGGCGAGCGGCTGGCCCGACGCGGCGCGGTCCTCGGCCTCGCGAAACATGACCTCGACCTCATGCGCGTCGAGGATCCGCGGCAAGGGGCGCTGATGGACCGGGCGCGGCAGCGCGGCCGACGGATCGTCGTCGCGCAGGCCCTCGTCGAGCAGGAAGCCGTAGAATCGCCTGAGCGCCGACGCCCGCCGCGCGACCGTCGATGGAGCAAGCTCACGCCACGCCGCTCCCAGCTTCTGCAGCGCCGGCACGTCGGCCGTCCCGACCTCGCCCAGCGCCTGTGCCCCCGCCTCGAGGTCGCGGCGATAGGCGAGCAGCGTGTTGCGCGCCGCCCCCGCCTCGGCGGCCATCATGTCGAGGAAGCGGTCGACCAGCGCGTGGTCGGCTTCGGTCACCGCGTCAGGACCGGCTGAGCGCCTCGGCGGCGATCATCCGCGCGTTGAACCGCTGGCCGGTGTCGTTGAGCGCGCTGACGCTGTGCAGCAGGAAGCGCGCCGGGATCCCGGTCCATTGCGGCGACTGGAACGCCAGCCCGGCAAGGATCGTCACGGTGCCGCCCTGCCCGCGCCTGGCCGCGCCGTCGATCATGTTGCTCCATTCGCTGCGCCGTTCGAACCCGAAGCCGTAGCGGCTCGACAGGCGCAACGCGCTCGCTCGGTCGATCCGCCCGAGCCCGGCCAACCCCGCGACCAGCAGCGCGCCGCGGCGATGCTCGTTGCTCGTGTCGCGATCGATGAACTTGTCGATGCGGCTGAAGCTGACATCGATCCCGCGGGTCGACGGCGCCGCCAGCGCGAGCATCGCCCAACAGCGGTCGCCCAGGCCCGAGCTCATTCCCGCGACCACCGGCGCCCAGCGCGCGGCGGCCTCGTCGAGCCCGGCGGCGAGCAGCGATGCGATAATGTCGGGTGCATCGGCGGCGAGCGAATCGTCGGGCTCCACGCGGCTCGCCGCAAGCCCGAGCATCGCCCGCGTCGCCTCTATCTCGAGCGGGTCCTTGGCCTTGTCCCACAGCCGGCGCATCGCCGCGAGGCGGGCGTCCTGGTCCTTGCCGGCGAAGGCGAGGCGCAGCTGCCAGGCGTCGCTTTGCGTCAGCTCGTCGGGATCGGTGCGGTCGTAAATGCCCGAATAGATATCGACCAGCGATCGGCCCGAGAAGACGCCCAGCCCAGTGGCGATGCGCGCGGCGGGCAGGCGCTGCTCGACCGACAGCATCGGCGCCCGCGCGGCCCACGCGCGAAGTTGCACCGCCGCGCCGCTCATCAACCGATCGGGCGGCATGATCCCCGACGCGGTGGCGAGCCCGAAGCGCCACACATTGAGATTGTCGACCGGGTCCCACTCGATTGTCACGGCGCGGGCGGTGTCGGCGCCCGCTCCGACCAGCTTGTCGGCGAGGCTGACGTCGATCCCGCCCACCCGGCCGCGCCGACGCGACTGGTCGATGTCGGCGGCGGCGGCCTCGGGATTGCCCGACAGCGACGAGCACATCGCGTCGATCAGCGGTGCGACTCGCGGCTCGACGTCGCCGACCCCATCGCGCAGCGGGCACAGGCCCGCGGCATCGGCGTTGGCGAGCGCGCTCTGCACCGCGACCTGCGTCAGCTTCGGCGTGAAATCGGTGACGTCGACCCCCGCCACCAGCATCCGCGAGGCGTCGGCCTCGCCCATGCGGAGCAATAGCCAGCTGCGCTCGGCGACCCAGTCGGCGGGGTCGAGACTGAACGGTGTCGGCGCGCGAGCGAGGAGCGCGTTGCGCAGCGCGATATGCAGCCAGCGCGACGGCAGCGCGCCTTCGGTCCGGCGCATCGCCTGTTCCAGGAACAAGCCGTGCGCCGCGCCCCACGGCTCGGCGCCAAGCCCGATCGCGACGGGATCGAGACGGCCAACCAGCGAAGCGTCGCGCCGCGCGGCGTCGGGCACTTCCTGCGGTTCGGGAACGTCGGCGGCGGCTTCGTCGGCAATGGTCAGCGAATCGCTCGTCGCGATCTGGTCCTCGCCGGCGCCGCTGGCGACCGTCGCACCGCTGTCGGGCGACGCCGAAGACGAGGGTGCATGGGTCGCGGACGGCTGCGCGCCGGCGGCCGAGGGTGCAGGCGCGGCATTAATCCGCGGCGGCACGGGATCGCCGAAGCCCGGCGGCAGGATCGACGTCGGCCGATCCTGCGCCAGCGCCGGAAGCGCCAGCGCGACCACCGCCGCGGCGGCGAAGAGCCTAGCGCGCGGCCGCATCATGCGCGACATCGACCTCGATCGGCTGCACCGGCTGTTCCGTGGCACTGCGCGACAGCAGGAACAGCCCCCCGGCGATCAGCACCAGCACCACCAGCAGCGGTATCAGCGGCGACATCGGGCGGCGGCGCATCGGCGCCGACTGGATTCGGTTGAGGCTGTCACGGGCCATGAAAAATACTTTGCTGTTCGAACGAAACGGGCTTTTGCCCGACCTTGCGCCCCCATGTATAGCCCTGCCTTGTGCATAATGTCGTTATCCCGATCAGCCTGCCGCTCGACCGCCCGGTCGTCCTCGTCGGACTGATGGGGGTCGGCAAGTCGACCATCGGCAAGCGGCTCGCCCGGCGGCTCGGGCTCGACTTCATCGACAGCGACGAAGCGATCGAGGACGCCGCGGGCGCGCCTGCGGGCGAGGTGTTCGAACGCTATGGCGAAGCCAGCTTTCGCGACGGCGAGCGGCGGCTTGTCGCGCGGCTGATCGAGGGCGCGGTGCGGGTCATCGCGACCGGTGGCGGCGCCTATGTCGACCCGCAGACCCGCCGCCTGCTCAACGAGCGCGCGATCACGGTGTGGCTCAACGCACCCGTCGAGGTGCTCGCCGAGCGCACCGCGCGGCGCGACACGCGGCCGTTGCTCAACGGGCCCGATGCGAAAGAAGTGCTCACCCGCCTCGCCGCCGAGCGCGCGCCCGCCTACGCCGAAGCGCATATTCATGTGACAAGCAACCACGGTGCGCATGCCGAGGTGGTCGAGACGATCGTGGAAGCACTACAGCGCCACCTGCAGGGCGCTGCGAACGACGGCTAAGCCGCGTCGTCGATCGCGGCGAGCAATGCCCGGAACGGCAGGAGGATCGCGCCATGCCGTCCGCGCTTGTCCCTTGCGGGAGCGAGCGTCGGCAGTCCGGGCCAGGAACCGGGGTGATCGCTTTCCCCCGACAGCCAATGCGTCAGTTCGGCCAAGGCGACCGCAACCTCGTCGCGCGAGCGGCCGATCGCATGAGCCCCCATCAGCGCCGCGCTGGCCTGCCCGAACGCGCACGCCTCGACCTCCTGCCCCAGCGCCGCGACCCGCCCTTGTCCGTCAAGCCGCACTCCCACGCGAACCCGGCTGCCGCAGGTTGGCGAACGAAGCTCGGCGCGACCATCGGCGGGGTCGAGCAGCCCAGGATGCGGGATCTCCGCCGCAAGCCGAAGGATGTCGCGCGTGTACAGCGGCTCGCTCATCACGCCCGCCGCCAACTCGTCCCGCCCGGCCCGTCCTCGAGGATGATGCCGTCCGCCTTGAGTTCATCACGAATGCGGTCCGATTCGGCAAAATCACGACGCGCCTTGGCTTCGCCGCGAGCGATGATGCGCGCGTCAATCGCACCCTCGTCATTGCCACCGCGAAACCATGTGTCCGCGTCCTCTCCGAGCAGCCCCAGAAGTGCCGCGCTGCCCTTGAGCGTCGCTGCGTCATCGATCGCCGCCAGACGGGACAGGGCGAGCGGCGTGTTGAGATCATCGTCGAGCGCATCGCGCACTGACCCATCTGCTGTCCCGGGTTCCGCGTCAGCCGCCACCCGATAAAGACGATCGAGCAAGGTTTTCGACTGCGTGATCAGACTCTCGGTCCACGGCAGGGGTGAGCGGTAGTGGGCCGACAGCAGCGCCAGCCGCAGCGTCTCACCCTTGTGACCCTGCGCCAGCAAATCCTCGACCGTCACGACATTGCCGAGCGACTTCGACATCTTCTCCGCGCCCATGTCGACGAAGCCGTTGTGGACCCAGTATCGCGCGAGTGGGGCGCCGGCGTGGGCGCAGCGGCTCTGGGCGAGTTCGTTCTCGTGATGGGGGAAGATGAGGTCCTGGCCGCCGCCGTGGATGTCGATTGTTTCGCCCAGGTGCGCGCGGATCATCGCGCTGCATTCGATGTGCCACCCGGGGCGGCCCCTCCCCCACGGGCTGTCCCAGCCAATCTCTGTCCCGACGCTCGGCTTCCACAGCACAAAGTCGGCGGCGTCGCGCTTGTAGGGGGCGACCTCGACCCGCGCGCCGGCGACCATCGCCTCGCGGTCGCGGCGGCTGAGGCTGCCATAATCCGGGTCGGACGCGACCGAGAACAGGACATGGTCCGCGGCCTCATAGGCATGGCCGAGCCCGATCAGCCGCTCGATCATCGCCACCATCGGGCGAATCTCGGCGGTGGCGTGCGGCGCGATCGTCGGCGGGTTGACGCCGAGCGCGCCCATGTCGTTGAGATAGTGGCGCTCGTAGCGCTCGGTGATCACCCCCGGCTCGACCCCTTCCGCCTTCGCCGCCGCGATGATCCTGTCGTCGACGTCGGTGATGTTGCGCGCATAGACCATGCTGTCGGCGCCAAATTGGTGGCGGATCGTCCGGGCGAGCGTGTCGAACACCACCGCCGGGCGGGCATTGCCGATGTGGGCGTGGCCGTAGACCGTGGGGCCGCAGACATACATGGTGATTCGGTTCGGGTCGCCAGGGGTGAATTCGCGTTTCTCGCGCGCCATCGTGTCGTAGAGGCGGATCACAGCTTCACCCCGGGGTGGCGCCGGGTCTCGACCCAGTCGACGATCGCGCGGCCGCTGGCGTTGAGCAGCGGATAGGTCCGCGACGCGCGCAGCCACTCGGGCCGCTTGGCCTGCGGCCCCGAGATCAGGTCGGTGGCGAGGTTGGCGAGGAGGAAGAACAGCGTCGCGCCGATCAGCCCCTTGAGCATCCCGAACCCGCCGCCGAGCAGCCGGTCGACCGGCCCGAGCACTGACCTTTTGGCCTTGCCCCCCGCCGACCGCGCGCCGAATTTCACGAGGAAGAAGGTCGGCAGGAACAGCAGCGCGAACGCCAGCGCGGCGGCGCCGGTCTGGGTGCCGATGGTCGGGGCGAGCGCTGCCTGCACCGGGGTGTGGAACGCCTTGAGGATCACGATTCCGGCGATCCACGCGGCGAGCGACAGCACCTCATGAGTGAAGCCGCGCAGGAAGCCGACCACGGCGCCGCCGCCGATCAGGAGCAGGACGAAGATGTCGAGCGCAGTCATGACGCGTGGCTAGCCGAGCGGTTTGACGCGCGCCAGTAGGAAGCGTCCTCCCTAGTTGGCACTACCGCCCCAGGATCTGGTCCACCAACCCGCGCAGGTTGGCGAAGCGGGTCAACGCGATACCGCCCTCGCCGTGGTCGACCCCGCTTGGCACCCACGCCCGCTCGAACCCGAGCTTGGCCGCCTCCTTGAGCCGCAGCGCGGCGTGGGCGACGGGGCGGACCTCGCCCGACAGTGCGACTTCGCCGAGCACCACCGAATCGCCCGGCACTGGCCGCTCGGACAGCGCCGACACCAGTGCGGCGGCAACGGCGAGGTCGGCGGCAGGGTCCGACAGGCGATAGCCGCCGGCGACGTTGAGATAGACTTCGGCGGTCGCGAAACTCATCCCGCAGCGCGCCTCCAGGACCGCGAGCACCATCGCGAGCCGGCCTGAATCCCACCCGACCGCGGCGCGGCGCGGGGTCGCCCCGCTCGCCAGCCGGACGACCAGCGCCTGGATTTCGACCAGCACCGGTCGCGTCCCCTCGAGCGCGGGGAACACCGCCGTGCCGCTGACCGGCTCACCGCGCTGGGTGAGGAACAATGCCGACGGGTTCGGCACTTCGGTCAGCCCGACCCCCTCCATCGCGAACACGCCGATCTCGTCGGTCCCGCCGAAGCGGTTCT
Source organism: Sphingomonas sp. (assembly GCF_025362505.1). Classification (GTDB taxonomy): domain Bacteria; phylum Pseudomonadota; class Alphaproteobacteria; order Sphingomonadales; family Sphingomonadaceae; genus Sphingomicrobium. The sequence goes on from NZ_JANYGG010000043.1 coordinate 15,068, forward strand.
TGACCGCGCGGAGGATGCGATACTGGTGGCTGCGCTCGCCCTCGAAGCCGAGCACCGTGTCGACCATATGCTCGAGCACGCGCGGGCCCGCGATCGAGCCGTCCTTGGTGACATGGCCGACGAGCACCAGCGCGGTGCCGAAGTCCTTGGCGAATCGAACCAGCTCCTGCGCCGACGCGCGCACCTGGCTGACGGTGCCGGGCGCGCCCTCGATCAGGTCGGAATGCATCGTCTGGATCGAATCGATCACGAGCAAGGCCGGCGGCTCGCCTTGCCCCAGGGTCGTCAGGATATTGCGAACCGAAGTCGCCGCCGCGAGCCGCACCGGCGCGCCGCCAAGCCCGAGCCGAAGCGCCCGCAGCCGAACCTGATCGGCCGATTCCTCACCCGACAGGTAAACCACGCTCCGCCCCGCGCTCGCCATATTGGCCGCGACCTGGAGGAGCAGGGTCGACTTGCCGATCCCCGGGTCGCCGCCGATCAGCGTCGCCGACCCCGGCACCAGCCCGCCGCCGATCGCCCGATCGAACTCGGCGATCCCGCTTACCAGTCGCGGCGGCAGCGCGACCGCGACATCGAGCCCGACCAGCTCGATTGGCCGCCCCCCGGTCGACAGGTCGTGCTTTGCCGCGAACACCGTCGACAGCGCGGCGGCCTCCTGCGCGATCGAGTTCCACTCGGCGCAATCGGGACACTGTCCCTGCCACCGCGACTGGGCGGAACCGCAGGCGGTGCAGACGTAACGCGTTTTGAGCTTGGCCATCGCGGAGGAGGTGTAGCGGCGCTGACAAAGCCCCGCTAGGGCTCGCGACGTGAATTGGATCCCGGAACCGCTGCGCATCCCCGCCTTTCGCGCCTATTGGCTGTCGCGGCTGACGTCGACCATTGCCCAGCTGGCGATGGTTATCGTCATCGGCTGGCAGGTCTATGACATTTCGCGCCAGACGATGGACGTACCGGCCGCCTCGTTACGGCTCGGGATCATCGGCCTTGTCCAGTTCGTGCCGCTGTTCGTGCTGACCCCGCTGACCGGCTGGGCGGCGGACCATCTCGACCGCCGCTGGGTGGCGCGCGGCGCGATCCTGCTCGAACTTGGCTGTGCGGTCGCGCTCGGCTGGTTCTCGTGGAACGGGCTGACCAGCGTGACCGCGCTGTTTGTCGTCGCCGCGCTGCTCGGGGTCGCGCGCGGCTTCGCCGGCCCCGCGCTCGGCGCGCTGGCGCCCAACCTGGTGCCGCGCGAGATATTGCCGCGAGCGATCGCGCTGTCGTCGATTGCATGGCAATCGGGGTCGGTCGTGGGGCCAGCGCTCGGCGGCTATCTCTATGCCGTGTCGCCCGCGACACCCTATCTGGTCAGCGCGGCGCTGCTGACCTTCTCGCTGGTGTCGCTGATGACGATCGGGCCGGTGGCGCGCCCCTTCGCCGACAATTCGATCGGCTTCTGGCGCAAGGCGAGCGAGGGCATCCGCTATGTCCGCACCAACCGCCTCGTGCTCGGTGCGATCAGCCTCGACCTGTTCGCGGTTCTGCTCGGCGGCGCGACGGCAATGCTCCCGGTGTTCGCGCGCGACGTGCTCCATTCGGGTCCCGAAGGGCTCGGCCATCTTCGCGCCGCACCCGCATTCGGGGCAACGGTGACCGCCACCTTCTTCGCCTTTCGCCCATTGAAGCATGACGTTGGCGTCAAGATGCTGTGGGCGGTCGCGGTGTTCGGCGCGGTGACGGTGGTGTTCGGCCTGTCCCGCTCCATGCCGCTCAGCCTCGCCTGCCTCGCCTTGCTCGGCGCGGCTGACATGTTCTCGGTTTACGTCCGCCAGTCGCTGATCCAGCTTCACACCCCCGACGCGATGCGCGGCCGGGTCGGCTCGGTCAGTTCGCTGTTCATCAGCGCCTCGAACGAACTGGGCGAGGCCGAAAGCGGTTTCCTCGCCGCGCTCATCGGCCCGGTCGTGGCGGTCGTCGCCGGAGGGATCGCGGCAATCGCCGTCGTCGCGATCTGGGCGTGGAAATTTCCCGAGTTGCGGCTTGCCAAGAGCTTCGACCCACCCGAAATAGGCGACAATCCGACGAACACGTCCAGACGCGACCACAAGGAGCCCGTGACATGAAGGCGAATTCGATCCTCGAGACCATCGGCAACACGCCGCACGTTCGCGTCAACCGCCTGTTCGCCGGTCGCGCCGAAGTATGGTCGAAGAACGAGCGCTCCAACCCGGGCGCATCGATCAAGGACCGCATCGCGCTTTCCATGATCGAGGACGCCGAACGCTCGGGCAAGCTCAAGCCGGGCGGGACGATCATCGAACCGACCTCGGGCAACACCGGCATCGGCCTGGCGATGGTCGCGGCGGTCAAGGGCTATCGGATCGTGCTCGTCATGCCCGAGAGCATGAGCATCGAGCGGCGCCGGCTGATGCTCGCCTATGGTGCGACGTTCGACCTGACCCCGCGCGAGAAGGGCATGAAGGGCGCCATCGCCCGCGCCGAGGAACTGGTCGCCGCCACCCCGGGATCGTGGATGCCGGCGCAGTTCGACAACCCCGCCAACATCGAGGTCCATGTCCGCACCACCGCGCAGGAAATCCTCGACGACTTCCGCGACAGCCCGATCGACGCCATCATCACCGGGGTCGGGACCGGCGGCCACATTACCGGCGTGTCGCATGCCCTCAAGAAGGTATGGCCTGGCCTCAAGGTGTTCGCGGTCGAACCGACGCTGTCGCCGGTGATCTCGGGCGGCGACCCGGCGCCGCACCCGATCCAGGGCATCGGCGCCGGCTTCATTCCGAAAAATCTCGACATGAATGCGATCGACGGCGTGATCCAGGTCGGCGCTGAGGACGCGCGCGAATGGGCCCGCCGCTCGGCCCGCGAGGAGGGCGTGCTGATCGGCATCTCGTCGGGCGCCAGCCTCGCTGCGATCGACCAGAAGCTCGGCGAGCTCGGCGAAAACCCGCGGATCCTGACCTTCAACTATGACAGCGGCGAGCGGTATCTGTCCGTTCCCGACTTCCTGCCAGAACAGGGTTGATGGGAAATCAACGTCCTCCGCAGCAAAAGATGTTAACTTCCGCAAGTTAATCCGGACACCTAACAGTGGGCGGGGAGCATGCGTCGGGCGAGATTTGCGAGTGCGGTGGAAGCGGATGAATCAGGGACCCGGGCGAGTGTCACCGAGGCGCTGTCGTTCGACGTTTCGCCGACTGAAACGAGCCAGGATGCGACTCTCGCCGAGCAGCGCGTGGCGCAGCTCCACCATGTGCCGCTGCTGCTCGGTGCGATGCATATTCTGTGTGCGCTCGCGCTCCTAATCTACAGCTTCGTCAGTGCCGACGCCGGCATGGCGCGCGCCGTCGCCGGTCCGCTCGGCCTCGCGGTCGCGCTCGACCTCGCCGCGGCGGCGGTCATCCGCTATCGTGGGCGGCTGGGCCTTCCGCCGCATGGGGTCACGCGGCTGATCTGCGGCTACGTTGCGCTGGTCAGCGGGTTGTGGGCGATGTTCAGCCATACGGCCTCGGCCAATCCGGCGATGGCGGCGACTGGCCTGATGCCCCTGCTCATCGGCGCGGGCGTGACGACGACCGCGATCGTCGCGATTGGATCGCCCCCGATCACCATCCTCTGCAGCCTCGTCTGGACGGTCGCCAGCGCGCTTTTCGCCGAACGCGCCAGCCTCGTGCTCGGCATCGCCGCGCTGTCGCTCGTCATCGTCGCCTACTCGATCGCCGGTGCCCGGACGATGATCGCGGGCGCTCGCCGCCGCCTTCAGCTTGACGCTGACGCCCAGAAAGCATTGCGCTTCGTCATCGAATTCGAGAACAGTGGCCGCGGCTGGTTCTGGGAATCCAACTCCCAAGGCACCTTGTCCTACGTCTCGCAACAGCTCGCCGACGATTTCAACTGCGAGCCCGCCGCGCTGCTTGGACGCCAGTTCACCGACCTGCTCTCGGTCGGCGCGAGCGGCGAAGGCCCGCTGCGCGAGGAACGCACGCTCGGCTTCCATCTCTCGGCGCGGTTCCCCTTCTCCGACGTGGTCGTTCGCGCGGCGAGCTCGGAAGACATTCACTGGTCGCTGTCGGGCAACCCCGTGTTCGACGATCTTGGCCGCTTCCTCGGCTTCCGCGGCATTGGCACCGACCTTACCGAGCAGCGCCGCTCGGAGCAGGAGATCAGCCGCCTCGCGCGCTTCGATTCGCTGACCGGGCTGCCCAACCGCGCGCTGATGCGCCAGACGCTCGACGAAGCGTTGCGCAATGCCGCCACCCGGCAGAAGGGCTGCACGCTGTTCCTGATCGACCTCGACCGGTTCAAGAATGTTAACGACACGCTGGGCCATCCGGTCGGCGATGCGCTGCTCCGCCAGGTTGCACAGCGTCTGACCAGCGTGATGGGCGACCATGGCAAGGTCGGTCGCCTGGGCGGTGACGAATTCAAGGCGGTGCTGCCGGGCATGGTCGATGTGGGCCTGCTCGAGTCCCTCGCGCGCACGCTGATCGAGCAGATATCTCGGCCTTACATGATCGAGGGCAATCGCGTGACGATCGGCGCTTCGGTCGGGATTGCGATCGGCGATCCGGGGCGAAGCTGCGCCGACAGCATGGTGCGCAATTCGGACTTGGCGCTTTACGCCGCCAAGGCCGCCGGGCGCGGCAAGCACATGTTCTACGAAGCCGCGATGCACAGCGATGCGGCCGAACGCCAGGCGCTGGAAAACGACCTTCGCCAGGCGCTTGATCGCGACGAGATGTGGGTCGCCTACCAGCCGATCGTGCGCACCGCAGGCGAGGAAGTGTGCGGCTTCGAAGCGCTGCTGCGGTGGAAGCATCCGACTCGCGGGGCAATCTCGCCCGACAAGTTCATAGAGCTTGCCGAGGAATGCGGGATGATCGGCAAGATCGGGCAGTGGGTGCTGGAAACTGCGCTGATGG